>DASWTB010000477.1:0-21010 GCA_036402315.1 Pseudoduganella sp.
TGGCGCGCTGCGAACTGCGCCAGTGCAAGCCGATGAATGCGGATGTGGCAAGCCGCTAAACCGGTAAACCAGTGTCTGCCCCCCAGGGTCAGACACTTGGCCAGCGGCGGCCGCGTCATCGGTGTCTGACCCTGCGGGTCAGACACCGGGGTGCCGGTTTTAAGCGCTAGGCGGCACGTAACCAGCCGCCTGGTCCGCGCCTTCGCCAAAGAAATGCTTTTCCATCTGTGCCGCCAGGTACTTGCGGGCGCGCACGTCAGCCAGGTTCAGGCGGTTTTCGTTCACCAGCATGGTCTGGTGCTTGAGCCAGGCAGCCCAGGCTTCCTTGGAGACGGATTCGTAAATACGCTTGCCCAGCTCGCCCGGATATGGCGGGAAGTCCAGGCCTTCGGATTCCTTGTTCAGTTTGATGCAGTGGACGGTACGGGCCATCTTCGGTGCTCCTAAAAAGTCAATTATAAGGTCTTGATCAAGACTTGCGACTTGCGCTGCCAGTTGTAGAGGCGCTGGCGGTCTTTCGGCAGCGCGTCGACGGTGGCGGGGGCGAAGCCGCGCTTGATGAACCAGTGCGCGGTGCGGGTAGTCAGCACGAACAGCTTGCTGATGCCCTGCGCCCGGGCGCGGTTTTCCATGTGCTTGAGGATGCGCTCGCCGTCGCCCTGGGCTTGTACGTCGGGGTTGACGGTAAGACATGCCATTTCAGCCATTTTTTCTTCCGGGAAGACGTACAGCGCTGCGCAGCCGAAGATCACGCCGTCGTGCTCGATGACCGAGAACATCTCGATTTCGCGCTCGATCAGTTCGCGGCCGCGCTTGACCAGGGTGCCGTCGGCTTCCAGCGGTTCGATCAGCTTGATGATGCCGCCCACGTCTTCGATGGTGGCCGGGCGCAGCGATTCCAGGTTCTCGTGCGAGATCATGGTGCCCACGCCATCGTGGGTGAACAGTTCCAGCAGGGCCGAGCCGTCCATGGCGAACGGCACGATGTGGGCCCGCTCGACGCCGTTGTTGCAGGCCTTGACGCAGTGCTTCAGGTAGTAGGCGGTGGCGTCGGGCAGGAAGCCCGCCTGCAGCACGGCTTCGGCCTGGTGCGAAGACAGTTCGCGGATTTCGGTGCCGCCGGCATCGGTCATCATCTCGGTTTCGGTGATGAAGACCAGCTTGTCGGCGTGCAGGGCGATGGCGGCGGTGCAGGCCACGTCTTCCATCGTCAGGTTGAAGGTCTCGCCGGTTGGGGAGAAGCCCAGTGGCGACAGCAGCACCACGCCGTCCGAACCCATGATCGAGTGGATGGTTTCGGCGTCGACCTTACGGGTCAGGCCAGTCAGTTCGAAGTCGACGCCATCGATCACGCCCAGCGGACGGGCAGTGATGAAGTTGCCGGAAATAATACGGATCGCGGCGTGCGACATCGGGGTATTCGGCAAACCCTGGCTGAAGGCGGCCTCGATGTCGAGGCGCAGTTCGCCGGCGGCTTCCTTGGCGCATTCCATGGCGGCCGTGTCGGTGATGCGCACGCCGTTGTGGAAGCGGCCTTCCACGTTTCTCAGGGCGAGCTGCTCGGCGACCTGCGGTCGTGAGCCGTAAACCACGGTGACGTTGATGTCCAGTGCGTGCAGCAGGGACAGGTCGTGGGCCAGCACCGAGAGGGCGCCTGCGGCGACCAATTCACCGGGGAAAGCAACCACGAAGGTCTTGCCGCGGAAGGCGTGGACGTAGGGGGCGACGGAGCGCAGCCAGGAGACGAATTGGATAGGGTTTTCCATTATCCGCGCATTATAATGCGCTGCGCGGTTTTCGCGCCCAAACTATGTAAAAAACGATGTCTGAAGCAAGCAAGAAGAATCCTCCCCAGCAAGCACCCGGCCAGCGTCCGCAAGGCGAGCCGCGGCGCCCCGCCGGTCAGCCTGGCCAGCAGGCCCGCCGCGCCCCGGCGCAGCAGTCCGCCGGTGATGCCCCGCGCCGCGAAAACCGCCAGCAAGGCGCGCGTCCGCAGCCGCGCGGCGAAGGCGGGGAGGAACCCCGTGAGCGCCGCGAGCGCGAGACGCCGGAACAGCGCGCCGAACGCGAAGCTGCGCGCGCCTTCCGCAACCCGCTGCCGCCGATCACCTTCCCGGAAGACCTGCCGGTCTCGGGCCGCCGCGCGGAAATCGCCGAAGCGCTGACCAAGCACCAGGTAGTCATCGTCTCCGGCGAAACCGGCTCCGGCAAAACCACCCAGCTGCCGAAAATCTGCCTGGAACTGGGCCGCGGCCAGAAAGGCCTGATTGGCCACACCCAGCCGCGCCGTATCGCCGCTTCGTCCACCGCGAAACGCATCGCGGTCGAACTGGGCACGCCGCTCGGTGAAAACGTCGGCTACAAGGTGCGCTTCAACGACACCCTGAGCAAGGGCGCTTCGGTCAAGCTGATGACCGACGGTATCCTGCTGGCCGAAACCCAGACCGACCCGCTACTGAAAGCCTACGACACGATCATCATCGACGAGGCCCACGAACGCAGCCTGAACATTGATTTCCTGCTTGGCTACCTGAAGCAGATCCTGCCGCGCCGCCCGGACCTGAAGGTGATCATCACCTCCGCGACCATCGACGCCGAGCGCTTCGCCCGCCACTTCACGCAGGAAGGCAAGCCGCCGGTGCCGGTGATCGAAGTTTCCGGCCGCCTGTACGCGGTCGAAGTGCGCTACCGCCCGGTGGAGCGCGATCAGGTCATGGCGCCCGGCGCGCAGCCAGGCGCCGACGCCAAGGGCGCCCGTACCGCAGCCGCGCGCGAAAAGCGCGACCTGATGGAAGCCATCGTCGACGGCGTCGATGAAGTCTGCCGCATCGGCAGCGGCGACGTGCTGGTGTTCCTGCCCGGCGAGCGCGAAATCCGCGATGCCGCCGAGGCCCTGCGCAAGCACCACCCGCCGCACGTGGAAATCCTGCCCCTGTTCGCCCGCCTTTCGGTCGAAGAGCAGGACCGCGTGTTCCGCACCACCAATGCGCGCCGCATCGTGCTGGCCACCAACGTGGCGGAAACCTCGCTGACCGTGCCCGGCATCCGCTACGTGGTGGACGCCGGCCTGGCGCGCGTGAAGCGCTACAGCTACCGCAACAAGGTCGAGCAACTGCAGATCGAGCCGGTGGCGCAATCGGCCGCCAACCAGCGCGCCGGCCGTTGCGGCCGCGTGGCTGACGGCGTCTGTATCCGCCTGTACGACGAGCAGGACTTCCTGCAGCGACCGAAGTTCACCGACCCGGAAATCCTGCGCTCCTCGCTGGCTTCCGTCATCCTGCGCATGAAGTCCCTGCACCTGACGGATGTGGAGAGCTTCCCCTTCATCGAGCCGCCGCTGGGCCGCGCGATTGCCGACGGCTACCAGCTGCTGCAGGAGCTGGGCGCAGTCGATGACGACAACCAGCTGACGCCATTGGGCCGCAAGCTGGCCAAGCTGCCGCTCGACCCGCGCGTGGGCCGCATGATCCTTGCCGCGCAGGAGTACCACTGCCTGACCGAAGTACTGATCGTGGCATCCGCGCTGTCGGTACAGGATCCGCGCGACCGCCCGGTGGAACACCAGGGCGCCGCCGACGAAGCGCACAAGAAGTTCGCCGACGAAAAGTCCGAGTTCCTCAGCTACCTGAAAATCTGGAAGTGGTTCGAGAACGCCATCGAGCACAAGAAGTCGAACCGCCAGCTGATGGACTCCTGCCGCGCCACCTTCCTGAACCAGCTGCGCCTGCGTGAATGGCGCGACGTGCACTCGCAACTGCTCACCATTGTGAAAGAGCAGGGCTGGCGCACCAACGAACTGCCGGCCACTTACGACCAGCTGCATATGGCGCTGCTCACCGGCCTGCTGGGCAATATCGGCTTCAAGGGCGAGGACGAGCCGGGCGGCGCCTACCTCGGCGCGCGCGGCATCAAGTTCCATATCTGGCCAGGCTCGCACCTGTCGAAGAAACCGGGCAAGTGGATCGTTTCCGCCGAACTGGTGGAAACCACGCGCCTGTACGCGCGCTGTGTGGCCCGCATCGAGCCGGAATGGATCGAGAAAATTGGCGGCCACCTGCTGAAAAAATCGTGGGGAGAACCGCGCTGGGAAAAACGCCCGGCGCAGGTGACCGCGTCCGAGCGCGCCACGCTGTATGGCCTCGTGGTCTACAGCCAGCGCCGCATCAACTACGGCCAGAAGAATCCGGTCGACGCGCGCGAGATATTTATTCGCGATGCGCTGGTTGGCGGCGACTACGACACCCGCGCGCCGTTCTTCGCCCACAATCACAAGCTGGTGCGCGAGATCGAAAACCTCGAACACAAGTCGCGCCGCCAGGACGTGCTGGTTGACGACCAGTTGATCGAAGCCTTCTACGACGAACAGATTCCGGCCGACGTGGTGAACGGCGCCGGCTTCGAGAAATGGTACAAGGACGCCTCGGCCGACAACCCGAAACTGCTGTACCTGATCCGCGATGACCTGATGCGCCATGAGGCGGCCGGTATCACGACCGACCTGTTCCCGAAGAAGATGATGGCGGCAGGGCTGGAGATGCAGCTGTCCTACCACTTCGAGCCGGGCACGCCGCGCGACGGCGTTACCCTGACAGTTCCGCTGTATGCGCTGAACCAGCTCTCGCGCGAACGCTGCGAATGGCTGGTGCCGGGCATGCTGAAGGAGAAGGTGCACCTGCTGCTCAAAACCCTGCCGCAAAAGCAGCGCCGCCACCTGGTGCCGCTGCCGGATTACGCTGCCAAGTTCTGCGAGCGCACCGAGTTTGCGCGCGGCGACCTGATTGACGCCATCATTGCCGACATCCGCAAGCAGATCACCATCAGCGTGCTGACTTCCGACTTCAAGCCGGAGCAACTGCCGGCGCATCACTTCATGAATTTCAAGGTGGTGGATGAACACGGCCGCCAGCTCGACATGGGGCGCAACCTGGCCACGCTGCAGGCGGAATACGGCCTGCAGGCGCGCCAGAGCTTCCAGCGCATGGCCGAAGGCGGCAATACGCCGGCGTCCGCCGCGCAACTGGCGCAACTGGCTGGCAGCAGCAGCGGCAGCGCCCCCGCCAAGCCGAAACACGGCGGCATTGCGGCCGACGCCGCGCGCAGCGCAAGCCCGGCCCGCGCTCCTGCCGCTGCGCCGAGCGCGCCTGCCGGTGGAACGGCTCCCCAGCACACCAACATCACCACCTGGAGCTTCGGCGAGCTGCCCGAGCTGCTGGAAATCACGCAGGGCAAGCTAAGCCTGATCGGCTTCCCGGCTTTGGTGGACAAAGGCACGCACTGCGACCTGGAAGTGTTCGACGACCCGAACGTGGCCGCGCGTACCCACCGCATCGGTATGCGCCGCCTGTTCATGCTGCAGATGCGCGACCAGATCAAGTTCGTCGAGAAATCGATTCCTAACCTGCAGCAGATGGGCATGCAATTCATGTCCATGGGCACGCAGGAGGAATTGCGCGACCAGATCATCGCCAAGGCCATCGACATCGCCTGCCTGCAGGACCCGCTGCCGACCGACGAGGCGAGCTTCATCAAGCGCAAGGATGAAGGCAAGTCCCGCATCGTATTGCTGGTGAACGAAATCGCGCGCCTGGTTTCGCAAGTGCTGACCGAATACCACGGCCTGCCCAAGCGCCTGCAAGGCATCAACCAGCAGGTGGCGCAGGACATGCAGCAGCAGCTGCAAGGCCTGGTGCACAAGCGCTTCCTGATCGAGAACGAGTTCTCGCAGCTATCGCACTTCCCGCGCTACCTGAAGGCGATGAACGTGCGGCTTGAAAAGCTGCGTGCCGACGCCGCGCGCGACGCCAAGGCTATGTCTGAATGGAACCAGGCCGCAGCGCCATACCAGCGCCTGATGCGCGACAAGTCGGCCGGCAAGAACACCGACCCGAAACTGGTGGAATACCGCTGGATGCTGGAAGAGTTGCGCGTGTCGCTGTTCGCGCAAGAATTGCGCACGCCGATGCCGGTTTCCGTCAAGCGGCTGACCAAGGTATGGGAGTCCATGCAGCGCTAAGCGCGCTGCATGCGCGGCGCCTGCTGCGCCGCGCGCAAGGCAAATCAGTAATTGCCCTTGCTACCGCTTTCGCTGCCGGTGGAACCGCCGCTATAGCTGCTGCCGGAAGTCGAGCCGCTTTGCATGGTGCTGGTGCCGGAGCCCATCACGCTGCCGGTCGAAGTACGCATGCCGGTGGCCGTGGTGCCGTAGAAATTGTGGATCTGCGTGCCGAATTCGGGGCTTGCCATGTCTGGCCAGCGGTCCTTGTCGAAGCCTGGCGCGTTCTCCAGTTTTTCCTTGGTGCAGTCAAGCACGAAGCGCTTGTTCACCGTGTCAAGCTGCAATGCCTGCCATGGCACGGCAAACAGCTTGTCGCCCATGCCCAGCACGCCACCGAACGACAGCACCGCATAAGCGATCTGGCCGGTCTGCATGTCGAGCATGATTTCCTTGATGTCGCCAAGGTCTTCTTCCTGGCGGTTATAGACGTCTTCACCCATCAGCGTGTCAGCGCCCATCAGGCGTGGGCCTGGTCCATCGTTGTCGTCACGGTCGCGATAGATGCCGAATTTGTCGCGGTCTAGATAGCTCATTCTGCTCTCCTCATTTGTGTGATCGAGTGAGGCCAGAATAGCCTAAGCAGCGGGCGCAAGGCGCGCGCTACGCTAGCGCGGCGTAGTCCTACAAGAAGAACGCAATCGCAGCAACTGCAGTCGGCGCAAGGGCTCCTGCCAGCAAGCCAAGTGCGCCGATTGATTCATCGCGGAATCCTTTTCGCAGCAGTGCAACGCCAGCGGGGTTTGGTGCGTTGGCGATCACAGTGAGGCCGCCGCCGGCAACGGCGCCTGCGACCAGCATGTATTGCGCATGCGGCGAGATGCCGTCGATCAGTGAGCCGAGATAGGTGAGGGCGGCGTTGTCGGTGATTGCAGTCAATCCCAATGCGCCGAAGAAGAGTGCCAGTGGCTGCAGGCTTTCGACAATTGGTTGCAGCCACCATTGCTGCATGCTGCCCAGCACGACCAGCCCGGCCAGGAAGAAGCCGACCAGCAAGGCTTCCTTCAGGATCAGCGGCGATTGATGTTGCGGATAGGCTGTAGTGAAGCCGATGAAGAACAGGAACAGGCCGAGGAACAGCACCGGGTGGTGTGCCAGCAAGACCACGGCCGCCAGGAAGCCCAGGTGAATGATGCTGGTCAGCATGGGCGCGGGTGTGCGGGCGGTGAGCGCCGGTGCATCGCCTTTGCTGCCGTTGCGCAGGTGTTCGCGTAGCAGCCAGGTCACAGCGCTGGCATTGACCAGCACGGCCAGCGTGGCTTTCCAGCCGAAGTTGGCGGCCATGAAGGCGCTGCCCCAATTCCAGGTGGCGGCGACCATCAGCACTGGCGGTGCGGCGTAGGCGGTCAGCGTGCCGCCGATCGACACGTTGACGAACAGGACGCCGAGGGCGGCGTACTTCTGCCACTCGGGCACGCCATCGCGGAAGATTTGCGGCGCCAGGATCAGGGCGGCCAGCGTCATCGCTGCTGGTTCGGTGATCAGCGAGCCGACCAGCGGCACCAGCGCAAGTCCCATCCACGCTTGCAGCAGCGGGCGGCCGCCCGACAGCATGTCGATCAGGCGCTGCACGAAGTCCAGCACCGGCCGCGAAGCTGCCACCACCATCACGACGAAGACAAACAGCGGCTCGGTGTATTGCTGCGTTTCCGCATAAGCGATGGCATTCTGCGGCCCGGCGACGAAAGCCATTACCACCAGCAGCACCATGGCCCAGAAACCAAACACCACCTCCACCTCGCCCAGCAAATGCAGCAGGCCGGCGTGGCGCGGGAATTTGTGCGACAAGCGCTCAAATGCTTTTGCGCTAAAGGTATGGAGTAAGGCGAGGGCAAACAGGAGGGCGCCGATCAGTTGCATGGCAGTCGGTTTTTAGTTGGCAATATTGCCGATTCTATCAGGCGAACCGTTACTTGCCAGACTCTTGCGCAAACCGCTACCGGCACATTGCCGGTGCCGTTAGGCTGGATTCATGGCCGATAACTTTGATTCCCCCAGGAAGAAGGCGCTCAAGCATGATTTGCGGGACTTCATCGCTTTCTTTTTCGGGCAGTATTGTGAGCTGATCGACTGGCGACGCCCGCCCCGCATGCGCGACAAGGAACTGGAGCAGTCGCGCTGTGATGGCCGGCCGCATACCTTGATTGCGGATCTGCTAGCCAGCGTTTTCCTACGCGATGGTCGCGAGATATTGCTGCATATCGAAGTGCAGGCGCAGCGCGATCCTAAGTTGGCTGAACGCATCCTCGATTACAACTACTGCCTGTACAAGGACTGTCACCTGCCTGTCGCGAGCTTGGTTGTGCTGGCTGACGTTGGTAAGCGTTGGAGCCAGGATTCATTCCATAACGACGTGTTTGGCACGCAAATGGGCATCAGGTTTGCGGTCGCAAAGCTATCGGCCTATGCGGAACTCGTTGATGAACTTTTGCTTGAGCGGAATGTGTTTGCTTGGGTAACGGCCGCGCACCTGCTGGCGCGCCAGACGCATGGCAAGGATGAGGCGCGCTACGCTGCAAAGTGGCGCCTTGTCAGACTGCTGTACGACCGGGGATGGCATAAGCGGCGTATCATCGATTTATTCACGGTGATTCACTGGCTGATACCACTCCCTGTCGACTTGGACCGGCGGCTGCGGCGTAATATCAGGCGGCTTGAAAGGAGGTTCAGCGTGGAATGGCTTAGCGAATATGATCAGCTCCGGCTTGAAAGGCGTGAGAAGCGGGGCATCCGAATTGGCCTCGCGGAAGGGCGGCAAGAAGGATTGCAAGCTGGCGCTGCGAAAGTCCTTGAGCGCTTGCTCTGCCGTCGCTTTGGCGCCTTGTCTCCAACGGTCCAGAAGCGGCTTGCCAAAGCGTCCCCCGAGCAGCTTGCCCAGTGGGGTGAAGCGGTTTTGGATGCCAAGACCCTGAAACAGGTTTTCTCCGCGCGCTCGTAGGATTATACTGTATGCGTGTACAGTATTTTCCGCCATGGCGCTTCTTGACCCCCAACCCCTGCACCCGGCCCTCTGGCTGGCCTCCCAACTGACGAAGGGAGCCACGTCCTGTGTGGATACCGGCATTCCCGTGCTCTCCCATCAACTGCCGGGAGGCGGATGGCCTACGGGCGTCCTGACGGAGTTGCTACTCCAGCAACCGGGCATCGGTGAATTGCGTTTATTGAAAGCCACCCTGGCCAACCTGACGCGCCCGGCAGCCTTGCTGCAGCCGCCGTACGCCCCCCAGGCCCTCGGCCTTGACTTGCCTCCGCAGCAACTGCTGTGGATTCGCAACACCGGCAAGGCCGCCGACAGCCTGTGGGCCGCCGAGCAGATCCTGCGCAGCGGCAGCTGTGGCGCGGTGCTGCTATGGCAACAGCACATCCGCAACGAATCGCTGCGCCGCCTGCACCTGGCTGCCCAGTGCGGCGACACGCTGTTCTTCCTGCTGCGTCCGATCGCCGCCGCCCAGGATTCGTCGCCGGCGCCGCTGCGGCTGGCGCTGCGGCCTGCGCCCGGCGGCATCAATATCGAATTCGTCAAACGCCGGGGACCGCAGCGCGACACGCCGCTGTTCCTTCCATTAACCCCCACCCTGTTGCAACGCCATGCGCCTGTGGATCGGCCTCTACCTGCCCCGGCTACCGCTCGAAGTGTTCTGTCCGAACTGGTCGGATGACCTGTGCAGCGTCGTGCTGGAGCAGGAGGGCGTGCTCGCGGTGTCGTACCGCGCCCATATGATGGGCGTGCGCCCCGGCATGCGCCGCAGCGGCGCCCTGATGCTGGCGCCGGAAGCGCAGATGCACGAACGCGCCCCGCAGCAGGAACAGGAAGCCCTGCGCGCGGTCGCCATGGCCATGCTGCAATACACGCCGCAAGTGGCGGAAGGCGAGGGCGCCACCCTGCTGCTGGACGTGGGGGCCAGCCTGCGCCTGTTCGGCGGCATTCGCCGCCTGTGCCGCCTGGTGCAGGACAGCCTGCAAAAACTCGGCTTCAGCGGCGTGCTGGGCGTGGCGCCCACGGCGCGCGGCGCCTGGTTGCTGGCGCGCGCCGGCGGCGGCCGCACGCTCAAACTGGATAGCCTGCTGCGCCGCCTGCATCGCCTGCCGGTAGGCTTGCTGCCGCCGCTGCAGCGCCACCTGCGCTGGCTGGATGGCATCGGTTGTCTCAGCATCGGCGACCTGGTGCGCCTGCCGCGCCCCGGCCTGCAGCGCCGCTGCGGCATCGAGGTGCTGGACATGCTCGATGCCGCGCAAGGCCTGGCGCCTGAAATGCACGAATGGCTGGAGGCGCCGCCCAGCTTCAAGGCCAGGCTGGAACTGTTTGGCCGCATCGAAAACACCGACTTGCTGCTGGCCGGAGCATGCCGCCTGCTGCAGCAACTGACTGGCTGGCTGTGCGCCCACCAGTTTGCCGTTTCGCGCATCCGCCTGCTGCTGGAACATGAACGCGGCCGCGAGGCCTGCCCGCCAACGCCAGTGGAAGTGATGCTGGCCGAGCCGACCTGGCGCGATGAACATATCGTGCGTCTGCTGAAGGAACGCCTGATCAAGGTGGAGCTGCCGGCGCCGGTGATCGGGCTGGCGCTGGAGGCGGCCCAGGTTGAGCCGATGGCCCCGCTCAGCGACTCGCTCTTCCCCGATCCCGGCGGCAGCCCGCAGGACCGCCAGCGCCTGTTTGAGGTACTGGTGGCGCGGCTCGGCGCGGAGAATGTGCTGCAGCCCTATCCCAAGGCCGACTATCGGCCCGAAGTGGCCAACCGCTGGGTGCCCCTGCACGAGAAGGTGCGCCCGGCCGACGTGGCAGCCCAGATGCCGCCACGCCCTTTGCCGCGCCCCGCCTTCCTGCTGCCCAAGCCGATCCCGCTCCTGATGCGCGATCACCGCCCGTTCTACTGCTCGCCGCTGCGCATGGTGTCGACCGCCGAACGCATCGAAGCCGGCTGGTGGAGCGAGACGCAAACCCGCGACTACTTCATCGCCGAGGGCGAGGACAATGCCTACTACTGGGTCTACCGCGAACGCATTCCCGGCACTGAGGAAACGCGCTGGTACCTGCATGGCTTGTTCGCCTAGCACCAACCATCACGTTGCCCTGCCTCCAGTGCTTGAGAAAAAAAGTTTCGCAAGAATGAAAAAACAGAATTGAGTCAATCATAACTAAATGCTAACTTATTTCGTCTTTGCGTTTAGGTGGGATAAGGGGAACGAATGAGCTACAGATCTGCTGCCGAATCTGCATTCCTGCTTGCATGCGAAGAAGAAGAGGAACTGTCGAAACTTGGCCTTGCCTTGCTGAGCGAACTTGCGGACAAAGAATGTTATTTAGCAAGGCTATGCCTGATGTATTTGTATGATAGTGGTGGGGTGGTTGAGCGTAACCCGACGTTGGCCCAGGAATGGGCCGATAGTGCGGCGGCATTACATAGTAGGTTGACCAACCCGGATGACCTGTACGATGCGGGACTTAAATGCAGGTGGGACAAGTTCCGCTTCAATGCTAGCGATGAAGATGCTCTTCACTTTTGGGGAAAGTCTGCTGCATTGGGAAACGGCGTAGCGCTCTTTGCAATTTGCGATATGACCCGCCATGTTCGTGACTCCTCAGGTCAGTGGGTTGAGAATCTAAAAACCGCAGCTCGTTTGGGTAGCACGGAGGCAATGGTCGAACTTGCTGAGCAAGAAGGGGTTCGCGGTACGCATCAAGAAACCGTCTGGCTTCGCGCGGCCGCTGCTCTAGGCAGTCTGCGGGCAAAAGAAATGCTTAACTGCGAAGATTAGAATGGCGTCAAAGAGCGTGCCGTTGCGCTGGAGGACGTCAGCACCGGCTATTCTTTGCCGAAGGCCGGACAATCGAACGATGCGCTGAAGCGCCTGGTGGACGGCGTATGATGGGCGCACATTGGGAGGAGCGCATATGTACGCACAAAAACTCGAATTCCCTGGCGCAAATGGCGAAATGCTGGCGGCGCGGCTGGACTCGCCGGAGAGAGGCGTGCGCGCCTACGCCCTGTTTGCACATTGCTTCACCTGCGGCAAAGATGTTTTCGCTGCCAGCCGCATCGCGCAGGCGTTGACTGACCACGGCATTGCTGTCTTGCGCTTTGACTTTACTGGCCTGGGTGCCAGCGAGGGCGATTTTGCCAACACCAATTTCTCATCCAATGTGGCTGACCTGCAGGCGGCCACCGATTTCCTGCGGCGCGAATTCCAGGCGCCGCGCATCCTGATCGGGCATAGCCTTGGCGGTGCGGCGACGCTGGCCTTCGCCGGTACCGTGCCGGAAGCGCAGGCCGTGGTCACCATCGCGGCGCCGAGCGACCCGGTGCACGTGACCCATTTGTTCGGCGACCAGGTCGATGCGATCACGGCGCAGGGCGAGGCCATGGTGCAACTGGCCGGGCGGCCGTTCCGCATCAAGCGGCAATTCCTGGAAGACGTGGCGGAAAACAGCCTGCGCAACAAGATCGCCAATATGCGCAAGGCCTTGCTCATCATGCACGCGCCGGGTGATACGACGGTCGGCATCAATAACGCGCTGGAAATTTTCACGGCGGCCAAGCACCCGAAGAGCTTTATTTCGCTCGATACGGCGGATCACCTGCTGACCGCGCGTGAGGATGCCAGCTATGTGGCGGGCCTGGTTGCTGCCTGGAGCGAGCGCTATCTCAAGGATTACCAGGCTTCCACGCCATAGCCTTTTTTACGGCAGGCCGTTCGCCGACCGTGGCCAGCCAGCGCTGCACGGCGGGCTTGCCTGTCAGGTTCAGTTCCAGGTGCGAGGCGGCGGCCTGTGTCCACGGATAGCAGGCGATATCGGCGATCGTGTAGTGCTCACCGGCCACGTAAGTATTGCCGGCCAGCGTACGGTCGAGCACATTCAGCAAGCGGTCCGCCTCGGCGATGAAATGCTCCCTCGGCAGCGCAAGATCTTCTTTTGCAAAGAAGCCCAACTGGCCCAGCATGGGACCAAGGCCGCCGACCTGCCAGTACAGCCATTGCAGGGTGTGGTAGCGTTCCGGCCCTTGCGGCGCCAGGAAGCGGTCGTATTTCTCGGCGAGGTAAGTCAGGATCGCGCCGCTTTCGAACAGCGCCAGTGAACCATCCCTCAGCGCAGGGATCTTGTTGTTGGGGGAGATGGCCAGGAATTCGGCGGCGAACTGCTCATGTTCGCGCAGGTCGACCGGCACCACCTCATAAGGAAGATCGAGTTCTTCCAGCAAGATCAGCGGCTTGCGCCCATTGGGCGTGGTCCAGGTGTAGACGGTGAACATGATGCCCATCACTCTAGCGCGGGCAAAGGAAAACGGGCGCACCGCAGTGCGCCCGTTGATTGTGACTTACTGTCGCGGCGACAGGATGGCTTCCAGCCGGTCAGGCGTGCCATTGATGCGCTCCAGGCGCGGATACTTCAGGCCTTCGTAGTATCCCAGCGCGACGGTGCGGTATTGCTGGCCGTGTTTCACCAGCAGTTCGATCGGCTTCTTGCTGGTCTTGGCTTCGGTGACCGCCTTGCGCAGCAGGTCGGCCTTGTAGGCGCGGCCGTTGACTGCCAGCAGGGTGGTGTTGCCAGACAGGCCGGCCTTGAAGCCGACGCCTTCCCACTGGATGCTTTCGATCTTGCCTTCGTTGCCGACGTTGAAGCCGAGCGAGTAGGTGAAGTCGGCGGACTTGCTGCGGTCCTCGGCGGCCTTCAGGAAGTCGGTCTGCTTTTCAGCGAAGACCAGCTTGTAGCCGGCGCGGGTGATGCCGTCCATCGGCACCGGGCCCAGGTCTTCGATGCGGGTGCGCAGGAAGCTGGCCCAGTCGTACGGTTGTACGCTGTTGAGCACTTTGACCACATCGTCGAAGGTGTAGTGCAGCGCTTGCACGCGGCCGTCTTCCACGCCAAAGAACTTGGCCGAGAAGTCGTCCAGCGAGCGCTTGTCGCCCGACAGTTCGCGGATCCTGGTATCCACGTCCAGCCAGACCAGCATGCCCTCAACGTAGTAGTCCTCGCTGCGCTGGTAGTTCGACCATGGAATCGGGCGGCGTGCGTTGATGATCGGATCGTAGGTGGTGTCCTGCACCGAGCGCCATTCGCGACCCTTCTGGATGCTGTAGCGCGCGGCGGAAGCGGCGATGACGTCCTTGATGCTGGCAGCCTTCATCAGGCCCGAACGCGCGGCCAGCACTTCGCCGTAATAGGTGGTTTGGCCTTCATACACCCACAGCAGGTCGTTCTGCAGCGGCTGGTTGAAGTTCAGCACGTCCTGGCCTTTCGGGCGGCGGAACTTGCCGTTCCAGGAGTGGGTGAATTCGTGCGGCAGCAGGCCGCGCTCGGATTCCGTCTTGTTCCAGTCGGTGAAGTAGTCGGGCTTCAGCGCGTTCTCGCTCGACTGGTGGTGCTCGCGGCCCACGCGGCCGAATTCGTCGCTCAGCGCGAACAGGAAGTCATAGTGCTTGAAGTGCTGGGAGCCGAACACCTTGTAGGCCTGCTTCACCAGGTTGCGGTGCAGTTCGATGTGTTCCGGCTTGGCTTCCAGCGCTTCCGCGGTGTCGGCCACCACGTTCAGGTGCACCGGCACCTTGGCGCCCGGATCGAGGTCAAAGCGCTTGAAATGGCGGCCGGCAAACAGCGGCGAGTCGACGAAGGTTTCCACGTCGGTGGTCTTGAAGGTCACCACGTCGCCCTTGCGTTCCGCTTCTTCCAGCGCGGAGCCGTACTGCCAGCCGGCCGGCAGCGTCAGCGTGGCCTGGATCGGAATGCGGCGGGTGGCGTAGCCGGCCGGGTACATGGTCAGCGATTGCCATTGGATGCCCAGCATGTCCGGCGTGATCGAAGTGCGGCCTTGCGCGGCCTCGGTCGGCGCCAGGTGCTGGTACTCGATCTCGATCGCTTTGGCGCCGGCAGGCACCTCGATGTGGAAGGCGTACACGTTCACGTTGTCGCGGCGCCAGGCCAGGGTTTTGCCGTTGGCGGAGACCTTGAAGCCGGCGAACTGGTTCAACGCGCCGGTTGGGCCATGCTGGGCCGTCACCCACTGCGGGAACAGCAGCGTCATCTTGCCCGGTTTGGCCGGGACAGTCTGCTGGATGCGGTAAATGTTCTGTGCAGTATTCGATGCATCGACCTTCATCACGATGGTGCCTGGGTAAGGCTGGTCGGCCGGGGCAGGGATGGCTTGGCCGGCGTGGGCGCTGAAGGTGGTGCCCAGCAGCAGGGCGAGGGCGGTGTTGGTGAACAGTTTCATTTATTTCAACGAGGAAAGTGCGACGGGCGAGTTTAGCACGCAGGGGGAGGCAAATTGTTTCGGAACGTAACGCAAAAAAATCTCTTGAAATCCATTTTGGGGCACTTATATCGGATTCAGCGGTTGCCCAGCCGGGGACCGCCAGACCTTATATCGCTTAACTCTGAAAGGATATGAAAATGCGTACTTTTGACCTGACCCCACTGTATCGTTCCGCTATCGGTTTCGACCGCCTGGCCCAGATGCTGAATGACGCCCATCGCAGCGACCAGCCGAGCTATCCTCCATACAACATCGAGCTGGTATCGGAAGACGAGTACCGCATCGTGATGGCGCTGGCCGGCTTTGACCGCAGCGAAATCGACATCACCACCGAGCGCGATTCGCTGACCGTGGTTGGCCGCAAGCAGAAAGACGGCCAGGAAAAGACTTTCCTGCACCGTGGCATCGCCTTCCGCGACTTCGAACAGCGCTTCCAGCTGGCAAACCATGTCAAGGTGACCGGCGCTTCCTTCGACAACGGCATGCTCACCATTGAACTGGTGCGCGAAGTGCCCGAAGCACTGAAGCCTCGCAAGATCGCGATTGACGGCGTGGTCAACCACACTGCCCTGGAGCAGAAAGCTGCCGCCTAAGCGCGTGTAGCTCCCTTGAAAAGGCCGGATTTCCGGCCTTTTTTGCATTAAGACGCATCTAAGTTTGATGCCGCATATTAGAGCCGTTGAGAAAGCAATCTTCTTCAGGAGTTTAATCATGCGCAACGCCACCACCATGTTCCTTGCCCTGGCCACCGCCGGTGTTATCGGTGCCGGTGCAGCCATCGCTGTCCAGCAGCGCCAGGCCGTCGCTTCGCCGCAACCCGCCATTACCGCCACCGCCCCGGTCAACGCCGCCCAGGGCGCGCCGGCGCCAGTGCCTGCGCCGATGATTTCCCTGCCTGACTTCAGCGTGATCGCGTCGCGCAATGGTCCGGCCGTGGTGAACATCAGCACGACCGGTACTACCAAGGCACAGTTCCGCGGTGACGACGATGCTGAAAACGATCCGTTCTATGAATTCTTCCGCCGCTTCCAGGCGCCCGGCCAGCGTGGCCGCGGCGGTGCACCGGCCCCGACCCACGGCGTCGGTTCCGGCTTCATCGTCAGCGCCGACGGCATCATCCTGACCAATGCCCACGTGGTGCGCGATGCCAGCGAGGTGTCGGTCAAGCTGACCGACCGCCGCGAATTCCGCGCCAAGGTGCTGGGCTCCGACCCGAAAACCGACGTCGCCGTGCTGAAGATCGAGGCCAAGAACCTGCCGGTGGTGCCGCTGGGCCGTTCCACCGACGTGAAGGTGGGCGAGTGGGTGCTGGCGATCGGCTCCCCGTTCGGCCTGGAAAACACCGTGACCGCCGGTGTGGTGAGCGCCAAGGGGCGCTCCCTGCCTGACGACTCGAACGTGCCCTTCATCCAGACCGACGTGGCGATCAACCCCGGCAACTCGGGCGGTCCGCTGTTCAACACCAAGGGCGAAGTGATCGGCATTAACTCGCAGATCTACAGCCAGAGCGGCGGCTACCAGGGCCTGTCGTTCTCGATCCCGATCGACGTGGCGACCCGCGTGCGCGACCAGGTGGTCAAGACCGGCAAGGTGGTGCATGCACGCCTGGGTGTGATGGTGCAGGAAGTGAACCAGGGCTTTGCCGATTCCTTCGACCTGGAGTCGCCGGAAGGCGCGCTGGTGTCGAACGTGGAGCGCGGCGGCCCGGCCGACAAGCTTGGCCTGAAGGCGGGCGACGTGATCCGCAAGATGAATGGCCAGAAGATCGTTGCCTCCGGCGACCTGCCGGCAATGGTGGGCCTGGCCATGCCGGGTGATAAAGTAGCGCTTGAGGTCTGGCGCCAGGGCAAAACCATCACGCTGGAAGGCAAGCTGGGCAACGCTTCCGAGCGCAATGTGGCCGCGGTGCAGAACGATGAAGCGGCCGCCAAGCTGCGCCTCGGCCTGTCGCTGCGCCAGCTTGACCCGCTGGAGCGCCGCGAATCGGGCCTGGCATCGGGCCTGCTGATCGAAGATGCCGGCGGCGCGGCGGCCAGCGCCGGCGTGCAACCGGGCGACGTGCTGTTGTCGGTGAATGGCCGTCCCGTCACTTCGGTGAACGATGTGCGCGATCTCGTGGCAAAATCGACAAAATCCGTAGCGCTGCTGATCCAGCGCGGCGAGGACCGCATCTTTATCCCGGTGCGGCTCGGCTAACAAAACAAGAAAGGTAGTAAGAAATGCGCCTCCTGCTGGTAGAAGACGACACGATGATCGGCGAGGTAGTGCTCGACCTGCTCAGGGCAGAGCACTACGCCGTCGACTGGGTCAAGGATGGCGCCATGGCTGACACGGCCCTGCAAACCCAGACCTACGACCTGGTGCTGCTGGACCTGGGCCTGCCGAAGAAAGACGGCCTGGAAGTATTGCGCTCGATGCGCGCGCGCAAGGAGCTCACGCCAGTACTGGTGGCTACCGCGCGCGACGCGGTCGAGCAGCGCATCGCCGGCCTCGATGCCGGCGCCGACGACTATGTGCTGAAACCTTACGACCTGGACGAGCTGCTGGCCCGCATCCGCGCCTTGCTGCGCCGCGCCGCCGGCCGCGCCGAACCGGTGTTCGAGCACAAGGGCGTATCGATCAACCCGCAAACGCGCGAAGTGATTGCCAACGGCCAGCCGGTCAGCCTGTCGGCCCGCGAATGGGCGGTGCTGGAAGCCCTGATCGCGCGCCCAGGCATCGTGCTGTCGCGCGCCCAGCTGGAAGAAAAGCTGTACAGCTGGAAGGACGAAGTCAATTCCAATGCGGTTGAAGTGTATATCCACGGCTTGCGCAAGAAGCTCGGGTCGGAACTGATCCAGAACGTGCGCGGCCTCGGTTACATGGTGCCTAAAGCATGATGATGGCGGTCCCGAAGGTCAACGTCACGCACTCGCTGCGTGGGCGCCTGCTATGGTTCTTGCTGGCGGCGATCACCATGGCCGCCGTGGCGCAGGCCATGATCGCCTACAGTTCGGCCCTGAACGACGCCGACCAGATCTTCGACTACCACATGCAGCAGATGGCCATGTCGCTGCGCTCGAATGCGCCGATGGCCGCCACCGGCAATACCGATCCCAATGATCCGGGCAACGACGAGATGGTGGTGCAGGTGTGGACGCCGGACGGCATCCAGGTGTTCCGCTCCTTGTCGCGCGCCGAGCTGCCGCAGCGCGCAGTGCTCGGCTTTTCCAATGTGCGCGCCAATGGCACGACCTACCGCGTGTTTTCGGCGCAGACGGCGACCCAGACTATCCAGATCGCCCAGGACTTGTCGGTGCGCAAGCGCATGGCGGGCACGCTGGCGCTGCGCACCGTCGGCCCGATCGCGCTGATGGCGCCGGTGCTGATGCTGGTCGTGTGGTGGGTGGTGTCCGGCTCGCTGGCGCCGGTGGCGCGGGTGCAGCGGCAGCTGGCCTCGCGCAAGGCCGACGACCTGTCCGAGGTGTCGGATGCCGACCTGCCGGATGAAGTGCGGCCGCTGGTGCAGGAGCTGAACCTGCTGTTCAAACGCGTCGGGACGGCGTTCGAAGCGCAGCAGAACTTCGTGGCCGATGCGGCCCACGAGCTGCGCACGCCGCTGGCCGCCCTCAAGCTGCAGATCCTCAGCCTGGCCCGTGCCGACTGCAGCGAAGCGCGCGACGTGGCGATCAGCCGCCTGTCGGCCGGCGTCGAACGGGCTTCGCGCCTGGTCGAGCAACTGCTGGTGCTGGCGCGTACCGAGGCCACCGACGCCAAGATGGAGCCGGTCAGCCTGACCGACCTCGCCAAGCGCGCAGTGGGCGACATGGCTGGCGCGGCGCAAGCGCGCAGCATCGACCTTGGGCTGGAGCAGGCCGACGAAGCGACGGTGCAAGGACAAGGCGACGCCCTGGTGATCCTGCTGCGCAACCTGGTCGATAACGCGGTCAAGTACACGCCGGCAGGCGGCACCGTCGACGTGTCGGTGCTGGGCGGGGCCGTGCCGCGGCTGGTGGTGGAAGACAGCGGCCCGGGCATCCCCCCTGAGGAGCGCGACCGCGTGTTCAACCGCTTCTATCGCGTGCCGGGCAGCGAGGCGCAAGGCAGCGGGCTGGGGCTGGCCATCATCCGCGCCATCGCCGAACGCCATGGCGCCAAGCTGGCGCTGGATGCTTCCGAGCGCCTGGGTGGCCTGAAAGTGACGGTGGAGTTTGCCCCGCGCTAGAATGTCGTTTTCGACAAGCGGAGCTGGGCATGCAGAAGATCGGTTTCTCGGGGACTTTGGACCCCATCACCAACGGCCATATGTGGGTCATTGGCGAAGCGCGTTCCATCGCGGAGGAAGTGGTGGTCTTCCTGTCCGAGAACTCCACCAAGGCGCCCAAATTCTCGGCCGAGGAGCGCAAGGCCATTGTGCTGGCCAGCTGCGCCGAGCGGGGCTGGGGCAATGTCAGCGTGCAGATCGTCAAGAGCGAATACACGGCGCGCGTGGCCAAGCGCAACGGCGTCGGCTACCTGATCCGCGGCATCCGCAGCACTGCCGATTTCGACTACGAAAACCTGATCCAGCAAACCAATGTGGAAGTTATCGGCGGCGCCAAGACGCTGTTCGTGATGCCGCCGCGCGACCTCGGATCGGTCAGTTCCAGCTTCGTCAAGGCGCTGGAAGGCCCGGTGGGCTGGAACTGGACCATGAAGAAATTCGTTCCCGCCCCAGCCTACAAGGCGTGGATCCTGGCCTGGCTGCGCAAGGAGTGGGACAGCCTGTGGCGCGAGCGGCCCCATTCGGCCGACTGGTTCGAGCGCCTGACCGGCGAAGCGGCCTATGGCGGCGCCGACCGCCACTACCATAACCTGGACCATCTGGTGCACGGCCTGGCGGAGATCCGCGCCTGGGCCGCCAATACCGGCGCTGCCGCATCCGACGTGGCCATTGTCAAAGCCGCTTTCTGGTTCCACGACGCCGTGTATGCGCATGGCGCAGGCGAGGTATCGAATGAGGAAGCCAGCGCGCGCCTGTGGCTGGGTAGCGGGCTGGAGCCGGACGCCGCGCGCGCCGACGATGTGGCGACGCTGATCCGCGCCACCGACCACTTCCAGGGCGGCGCCATTGTGCACCCGCTGAAGGACACCATGCTGTCGGTGGACCTGGCCATCCTCGGCCAGGAGGCCGAGGTGTACCAGGCCTATTCGCACGGCATCCGCGCCGAATACGCCCATGTGGCGGAGGAGCGCTACAACAGCCAGCGCTCGCAGATCCTGGCGCACCTGCGCGGCAAGGCCGAAGCAGGCACGCTGTTCGCCGATCCTTATTTCACGGATACCTACACCGCCACGGCGATTGCGAACATGGGTGCCGAGCTGGCGCTAATTTCGAGCAGGTAAGGCGGGCAAGGGGAGGGCGAGGTCGCGCCAGAAGCTCTCCACCTCCTCCAGTGCGGTCGCTTTCGCGCACTTTTCGGAAACGGCGCTGAGGTTGAATTCTTCCGCAGACATATGCTCTATCGGGGCCCATTTGGCGATTGCGGAAATAACGTCGCCAGCCAGGTGGATCGTCATTGCAGCCATAGCTCCTCCTCCGAGTGGAATGTAATTCCACATTGCATCAATTGACCGGACGAGGCTTTGCGCTACATCAAACCCTACGCAAGAGCCCGTGTCCCACCCTGGGGTCACACCCCAAGTGAGACACGGGCTCTTGCGCAACATGGCCGAGTCCGTGTCC
>DASWTB010000478.1:0-10023 GCA_036402315.1 Pseudoduganella sp.
TTCGCTGCGCGAAATGTCCGATTGCCGGAGCTGACCCCGACTTTCATTAACCATGGATAACATCACACATTCCGTTGTTGGCCTTGGTGTCGGCGAATTGGTCCAGCGCTCGCTGGCGCCGGAGGCCGATCCGGCGCACCATGAGACACGCCATCGATTGCTGTTGACGGCTTGTGCGCTGGCCAGCAATTTCCCCGACCTTGACCTGGTTTTCACGCGCCTGGCGCCGGCGCCGTTGGGCTATCTGCTGCATCACCGGGGACATACGCATACCTTGTTGTACCTGCTGCCGCAGGCTTTGCTTCTCTTCGTCCTGTTGTGGGCTTTGTGGCCGAATGCCCGGGCCTTGCTGCGCCAGAGCAGAGACGCGCGGCGCGGACTGCTGCTGGCGCTGGCCGCCGGCTTCCTGCTGCACCTGGGCATGGACTTCATGAACAACTACGGTGTTCATCCCTTCTATCCATTCAGCGGTAACTGGTATTTCGGTGATATGGTCTACATCATCGAGCCGGTGTTCTGGGTGGCGTTCGGGGTGCCGCTGGCGATGGCCGCGCCTTCGCGCCGCATGCGCATCGTGCTGCTGCTTGTGCTGCCTGTGGTGCTGCTGTATGTGACGCTGCATGGCTACCTTGGCTGGGCTTCGTTTGCTGCCCTGGTTGCACTGGGTGCGGCAGTGGCGGCGCTGCGTTTCATGCATATGCAGAGCCGGCGCGCGCTGCTGCTGGCGCTTGGCGTGGTGCTGGCCTTTGTCGGCATCCAGTCGTCGGCGTCATACAAGGCGCGCCAGGCGGTGACGGCGGCCCTGGTGCTGCAGGACCCGCAAGCCCGTGTGCTGGATGTGGCCTTGACAGCTTTCCCGGCCCAGCCCCTGTGCTGGAGCTTTACTTCGATCGAGTCGGACGGGAAGACTTTCCAGCTCCGGCGCGGGCATTTGAGCCTGGCGCCTTCGCTGCTGCCGCCGCGCGAATGTCCTGCGGCGCTGGCGGCTGATGCCGTGCGGGAGATGGCGGGTACCGTGCCGGGCGTACTGCTTTCGGGCTCGTGGCAGGGCAATGTGGCTGCCTTGCGCGCCCGCGCGGCCACAGATTGCCAGTTCGCAGCATGGCTGCGCTTTGCGCGCATGCCGGCGGTGGATGCGGCCCAGGCTACCGACTTGCGCTTTGCCTCGTCGCCGCGCGGCAATTTCACCACGCTGCTGCTGGCGGCCAAGCCGGAATGCCCATTCGGCGTTCCGGGCTGGGGTACGCCGCGCGCCGACCTGCTGGGAGCTGCGCCATGAAGAGCTACGACCCGCACCAGCGCTTTGGCCGGCCGGAAGGCGGCTGGCGCGAAACACTCTATGCCGTCATCTTCGAATCCGACACGCCCGCTGGCCTGGCTTTCGACCTGGCGCTGATCGGCGCCATCCTGCTTAGCGTGACGACGGTGGTGCTGGCCAGCGTGTCCGAGGTGGCGCGCGGCTACGGCGACTGGCTGTTCGCGGCGGAGTGGTTCTTCACGGTGCTGTTCACCATCGAATACATCGCCCGCCTGCTGTGCGTGCGGCATCCGTTGCGCTATGCCCGCAGTTTCTTCGGCATGATCGATTTGCTGGCCGTGCTGCCAAGCTACCTGTCGCTGGTCCTGCCGGGCGCGCATGTGCTGCTGAATGTGCGGATCCTGCGCCTGCTGCGCATGTTCCGTATCCTCAAGCTCACGCTCTACATCGAGGAGTACGGCATGCTGGGGCGGGCTTTGCTGGCCAGCCGCCGCAAGATCCTGATCTTCCTGTCGGTGGTGTTCATGATCGTGTTCCTGCTGGGGACTGTCATGTACGTGGTCGAAGGGCCGGTGCACGGCTTCACCAGCATTCCGACTTCCGTCTATTGGGCGATTTCGGCGGTGACGACGGTGGGCTTTGGCGACCTGGTGCCCAAGACGGACCTGGGGCGCGCCATCGCGTCGGTCATGATGCTGCTTGGCTGGGGCATCCTCGCGGTCCCGACCGGCATCATCAGCGCCGAAATCAGCCAGCAGCGCCGCTCGACGCGTACCTGCGCCGGCTGCCTGGCCGGAGACCATGAGCAGTCGGCGCGTTTCTGCAAAAGCTGCGGGACCAGGCTTCAGGCCAATTAAGCGGCCTGCTTGACCGGCTGGTCGAAGTCGGTCGACAGGGCCAGCTCCTTCCACTGCGCCAGTTCCTGCTCGACTTGCTGGTGTTTGCCGTGGGTGCGGGCGACGGCGTCGCTGCCCAGCTGCAGGCGCAGTGGCGGCTGCGCTGCGTCGGCCAGCTTCAGCAGGGCTTGCGACAGCCTGGCCGGATCGCCAGGCTGCGCGTGGTTGGCGCCGGCCGCGAAGGTGCGCATGGCGCCGACCGTGTCCTTGTAGTCCTCGATGCGGGCTGCCGTCTCCACCAGCGAAGTGGCGTCCAGGAAGTCGGTGCGGAAGAAGCCAGGTTCCACCACGGTGACGTGCACGCCCAGCGGAGCCAGTTCCTGCGCCATCGCTTCGCTCAGGCCTTCCACCGCAAACTTGGTGGAACCGTAGACACCCCAGCCGTGGTAAGCCTGGTAGCCGCCCAGCGAGGAAATGTTGATCACGTGTCCACTGCGCTGCCGGCGCATGAGCGGCAGCACTGCACGGCTGACGTTCAGCAGGCCGAAGACATTGGTTTCGTAATTGCGGCGCACTTCTTCCGCCGAGGTCTCTTCGACGGCGCCCAGGATGCCGTAGCCGGCGTTATTCACCAGGACGTCGATGCGGCCGAAACGTTCGATGGCGGCCTGTGCAGCAACGACGGCGGCGGCTTCCTTGGTGACGTCGAGCGGCACCGGCAGCAGCTTGGGATGTACGCCGAGGGCGTCGACGATCGCTTGCGGGTTGCGGGCCGCTGCGACCACGAAGTCGCCGCGCGCCAGGGCGTCGCGAGCAATCAGCAGGCCGAAGCCGCGCGATGCACCAGTGATGAACCAGACTTTGTTTGCCATGATATTGCTCCTTCAATGTGGGTGGTTGGTGAAGGGAATATTAGGCTTCCGGAAGCTGCTACACTAGACACAGTAAAGGTGATTGATCTTCAACTGATGGTTGTAAATCATGGATAAGGCCCGCGTCATCACATTATTCATCGGCGTTGTGCATGCCGGCAGTTTCAGCCAGGCGGCGGTGGATGCGGGACTGTCCGCGCAGGCGGTCAGCAAAGCCATCCGCCAGCTGGAGGAATACCTCGGCGTACGCCTGTTTCACCGCACCACCCGCAGCCTGAGCCTGACCGACGAGGGCCAGCGACTGTTCGAGCTGGCCAATCCCGGCCTGCGGCTGCTGGACGAGGCGCTGGATCATGTGCAGAACAGCCGTGAGGCCGTGGACGGCATGATCCGCATCGCCGCGCCCACGTCGCTGGGCACGGTGGTGCTGTCGCCGCTGCTGCGCGAATTCCAGGAGCTGTATCCGAGCGCGCATTTCGACATGCTGTTCGACGACCACTTCACCGACCTGATCGAGTCCAGAATCGACGTCGGTTTCCGCGCCGGGAATCCGCCCGAGCGCAACCTGGTGGCGCGCCAGCTGGGCAAGATCCCGCTGTATATCTGCGCTTCGCCCGGCTACATCGAGCGCCACGGCGCACCGCGCACGGTGGAGGAACTGCAGCAACACCGCTGCACCGGTTTCCGCCAGCCGAATACGGGCCGCGTCATCCCGTGGGAACTGAAAGGGCAGGGCGGCACGGTGTACCAGGACGTGCCCTCCGTGGCGACCTTCAATACAGCGGAAGGCGAAGTGGAGGCGGTGCGCGCCGGCGTCGGCATCGGCCAGCTTGCGCTGTACATGGTGGAACGGGACCTGGCGGAAGGGCGCCTGGTGCACCTGCTGCCTAGCCACGTGACGGCGAATGCCGCGGTTTACATGTACTATCCGCAGCGCAGCCGCATGCCGATGCGCGTGCGGCACTTTATCGACTTCATGGTGAAACGCAAATGGACCGCCTTTACCTGATGACTGTCTACGTCGCCGTGGCCGAGGAGCAGGGCTTCGCGGCAGGCGCGCGCCGGCTTGGCATGTCGCCGCCCGCTGTCACGCGTGCGGTGGCGGCGCTGGAGGAAAGGCTGGGCGTCAAGCTGCTGGACCGCACCACGCGCCATGTGCGCGTGACGGAAGCTGGCCAGCGCTACCTGGATGACGCGCGCCGCATCATCGCGGAAGTCGACGAGGCCGACGACGCGGTGGCAGGCATCAATGCCGCACCGCGCGGGCACCTGACAGTAACGGCGCCGGTGCTGTTCGGCCGTCTCTACGTCATGCCCGGCATTGTCGATTACCTGCAGCGCTATCCGGCCATGGACATCTCCACCGTCTTCGTCGACCGCGTGACCAATCTGCTGGAGGAAGGCATCGACGTCGGCATCCGCATCGGCGAGCTGCCCGATTCCAGCATGCGCGCAATTCCTGTCGGACAGGTGCGGCGCATGATCATTGCCTCGCCGTCCTATATTGCCAAGCACGGCCCGCCGCGCACTCCGCAGGAACTGGAGCAGCACACCATCGTCGCTTCGTCCGGCTCCAGCGTGCCGCCGGACTGGCGCTTCCAGCATGGCGGCAGCACGCAATCGCTGCGGGTCAAGCCGCGCCTGGGCGTCAATAATAACGATTCGGCAATTGAAGCCGTGCGCAGCGGCTTTGGGATCGCGCGCCTGCTGTCCTATCAGGCAGCCGCCCTGCTCGAGACGGGCGAGCTGGTGGAAGTGCTGCAGGACTACGCCACGCCGGCGGTGCCGATCCATATCATCCACCGCGACAGCCGTCAGGGCTCGACCCGCATCCGCAGCTTCGTGGACCTGATGGCCGAGCGCTTGCGCACCGATCCGAGGCTTCATCCGGTGCGCTGACAGCGCTAAATTGGTGCGGCGCACAATCGCGGTGCTGGATTTTCACCGCACTCTCCTATGGAAGCGGGCTGGCACGGCGCTTGCAACATCCCCGTTATTTACATAACCGGGGATAAAGATGGATCGCACGTTCAGCCTTACCCGCCGTCGCCTGCTGGCTACGGGCGCGGCGGCAGCCTTATCGAATTACGCCTGGGCTGCAGGCTCCGACAAGCCGGAGAAAGAGGAAGTCAAAGTCGGTTTCATTCCCCTCACAGATTGCGCCTCGGTCGTGATGGCGTCCGTGCTGGGCTTCGACAAGAAGTACGGCATCAAGATCGTGTTGAGCAAGGAGGCTTCGTGGCCCTCCGTGCGCGACAAGCTGGTGAACGGCGAACTCGATGCGGCCCATGTGCTTTACGGCCTGGTGTACGGCGTGCACCTTGGCGCCGGCGGCCCGAAGAAAGACATGGCCGTGCTGATGAACCTCAATCACAACGGCCAGGCGATCACGCTGTCGAAGAAGCTTTCCGACAAGGGGGCAGTGGACGGCGCTTCGCTGGCAAAGCTGATGCGCGCAGAGCAGCGCGAATATACCTTCGCCCAGACCTTCCCTACCGGCACGCATGCGATGTGGCTGTATTACTGGCTCGCTTCGTACGGCATCAACCCGATGCAGGACGCGAAGATGATTACCGTGCCGCCGCCGCAGATGGTGGCGAATATGCGGATCGGGAACATGGATGGCTTCTGCGTGGGCGAGCCGTGGAATCACCGGGCGATTGTCGATGGCATCGGCATCACCGCCACCACCACGCAGGACATTTGGCGCGACCATCCGGAGAAAGTGCTGGGCACGAGTGCGGAGTGGGTGAAGAAGTACCCCAACACCGCGCGTGCGCTGGTGGCGGCAGTGCTGGAAGCCAGCCGCTGGATCGATGCGTCCTTGTCGAACAAGTTGAAGATGGCCGAAGCGATTGCCGACAAATCCTACGTGAATACCACGGTCGACGTGATCGGGCAGCGCATCCTGGGGCGCTACCAGAACGGCCTCGGTAAAACCTGGGACGATCCGAACTACATGAAGTTCTTCAATGACGGCTCGGTGAACTTCCCTTACCTGAGCGACGGCATGTGGTTCCTGACGCAGCAAAAGCGCTGGGGCTTGCTGAAATCGGAACCGGATTACCTCGCCGTGGCTACGCAGATCAACCAGATTGAGGTCTATAAGGACGGGGCGGGCATGGCAAAGGTGAGTGTGCCGAAGTCGCCAATGCGCAGCGCGAAGATGGTCGATGGCACGGTCTGGGACGGCAAGAATCCCAAGGCGTATGCCAATTCGTTCAAGATCAAAGCGTGAAGGGAGGGCGTATGAGTGCAGTCTACGAATCGATTGGGGGCACTGGCGCAGCGAGTGACAGCGCAGCCAAAGCCCTGGCGCAAGCCGGCATCGGCCCGGCAGCCGAGGCGCCGAGCACGCCATCGCGCCGTGCACGGCTGGAAGCGAAGGGTGTGCGCCTGGCGCCGGAGGGCGGGCGGCTGCGGCCCATTGTCATGAAGGTGCTGCCGCCGCTGCTTGGCCTGTCGCTGCTGGTGCTGGCCTGGCAGATCCTGGCGGTGCGTAACGCAGGCTTTCCAACGCCGCTGGAAACCTGGCAAGAGGCGGTGAAGCTGTTTGCCGATCCGTTTTACCGCAAGGGCCCGAACGACCAGGGTATCGGCTGGAACGTCCTCGCTTCGCTGCGACGCGTGGCGCTGGGCTTTGGGCTGGCGGCGCTGGTCGGCATTCCGCTTGGCTTCGTGATCGGACGCTTCAGCTTCGTGTACGGCATGTTCAGCCCGCTGATCAGCTTGCTGAAACCGGTGTCGCCGCTGGCCTGGCTGCCGATTGGCCTGCTGGTGTTCAAGGCCGCCGATCCAGCTGCGATCTGGGCCATCTTTATCTGCTCGATCTGGCCGATGATCGTCAACACCGCCGTTGGGGTGCAGCGCGTGCCACAGGATTACCTGAACGTGGCGCGCGTGCTGAACCTGTCCGAGTGGAAAGTGGCGACCAAGATCCTGATGCCCTCGGTGCTGCCGTACATGCTGACCGGCGTGCGGCTCGCCATCGGCACCGCATGGCTGGTGATCGTCGCCGCGGAAATGCTGACCGGCGGCGTGGGCATCGGTTTCTGGGTATGGGACGAGTGGAACAACCTGAACGTGCCGCATATCCTGATCGCCATTGGCGTGATTGGCCTGGTCGGCCTGCTGCTGGAACTGGCGCTGGTCTCGCTGGCCAAAGCCTTCAGCTATGAGGAGAAATGAAATGGCTTCCAAATTCATCGATATCAGCAAGGTCGAGATGCGCTTCGGCCAGTTCCATGCCCTGAGCGATATCAACCTGGCGGTGGAGCAGGGCGAATTCGTCACGCTGATCGGCCATTCGGGCTGCGGCAAATCGACCCTGCTCAACCTGATCGCGGGCCTGAACCGTCCCAGCAGCGGTGCGCTGGTTTGCAGCGGACGCGAGATCGCCGGGCCGGGGCCGGAGCGCGCGGTGGTATTCCAGAACCATTCACTGCTGCCCTGGCTGACCTGCTTCGAAAACATCTATCTGGCGGTCGACCGCGTGTTCGGCCGCACGGAGACCCGCCCGCAACGGGAAGAACGCACGTGGAAGGCGCTGGAGCTGGTAGGGCTGGCGGCAGCCGGCGGCAAGCGGCCCAATGAAATCTCCGGCGGCATGAAGCAGCGCGTCGGCATCGCCCGCGCCTTGTCGATGGAGCCGAAGGTGCTGCTGATGGACGAACCGTTCGGCGCCCTCGACGCGCTGACGCGCGCCCACCTGCAGGATGAATTGATGCGCATCGTTGCCGCGACGGGCGCCACGGTGGTGATGGTGACGCATGATGTGGACGAAGCGGTGCTGCTGTCCGACCGCATTGTCATGCTGACAAATGGACCGGCTGCCACCATTGGCGACATCGTCAAGGTAAGGCTGGAGCGGCCGCGCGACAGGCTGGCGCTGGCGCAAGACCCGCTCTACCTCGACTACCGGACCAGCGTGCTGGAATTCCTCTACCAGCGGCAAGGACGCCCGGCGCAACGTTTTGCTGCATAGCAACGCACAAAAGTGTGGCAGCAGTTCGGCTCTGCTGCTACATTTGTGGTCTATACAAATGGAGATACCTGATGAGTACCGAAGTACAGCAGCATGAAATTAACAAAGAAGCAAAGCGGGAAGACAAGCCGAACCGCCATGAACTGGTGCGCCAGCAGATGAATCACACTGGCATGCGTACCGGTGTTGCCGCCGGCCTGCTGGCCCTGGTGGGCCTGAGCGCCTGGCTGCTTGCCTGATCAGATCACCCGCAGTTCGTCCAGCGGCCAGCGTGGACGAACGTTGAAGGAATAATCCCGCTGCGCCGCTTGCGGATTAATCTGCAGGCGCATGGCGCCGGCGAAGGCAATCATTGCGCCGTTATCGGTGCAGAACTCCAGTTCCGGGTAATAAACCTTGAAGTGCTTCTTCCTGGCTGCCGCGTTGAGCGAGGCGCGCAGTTGCGCGTTCGCGCCTACACCACCGGCGATCACCAGGCGTTTCAGGCCGGTCTGCTTTAGCGCGGACAGGCACTTGGCCGTCAGCACATCCACAATCGCATCCACGAAACCGCGCGCGATGTTCGCCTTGTCCTGCTCGCAGACATTGGCTGCGCCGCCGTTGTTGTTCACCACCGTCAGCACCGCTGTTTTCAGGCCGGAGAAGGAGAACATCAGATCCTTCGAGTGCAGCATGGGTCGCGGCAGCTTGTAGGCTTCCGGATCGCCGAAGTCGGCCAAGCGGGAAATGGCCGGGCCGCCAGGGTAGCCCAGGCCGAGCAGCTTGGCCGACTTGTCAAAGGCTTCGCCGGCCGCGTCATCCAGTGTTTCCCCCAGCAGCTCGTACTGGCCGACACCGTCCACGCGCATCAGCTGTGTATGGCCGCCCGATACCAGCAGCGCCACGAAGGGGAACTCCGGCGGCTCGCTGGCCAGCAATGGCGACAGCAGGTGGCCTTCCAGATGGTGCACGCCCAGTACCGGCTTATCCAGCGCCATGCCCAGGGAGCAGGCGATCGCGGAACCGACCAGCAGCGCACCCGCCAGGCCAGGACCTTGTGTGTAGGCGATGGCGTCGATCTCGCTGGCCTTCAGGCCGGCCTTGGCCAGCGCCTGCTCCAGCAAGGGAATCGCACGGCGGATATGGTCGCGCGAGGCCAGTTCCGGCACTACCCCACCGTATTCCTCGTGCATCGCCACCTGCGAATGCAGGGCGTGCGACAGCAGGCCGCGCTGCGTGTCATACAGGGCCAGGCCGGTTTCGTCACAGGAGGATTCAACGCCGAGAACAATCATTGGAGTGCAAAAAGGTAAAGGGCAATCCAACATTGTAATTGAAAGCCTGCTTGCGATGATTGGTATACGTGTATACAATTTGGTGTATGAAGACACCTCCACCTCGTGCGCAAGGCGGCCCGGCCATCCTGGCAGCCCTGCGCGCCGATATCAGCTGCGGCAAACTGGCGCCTGGCGCCGTGCTGCGCCAGGCCGAACTGGCCGAACAATTCGGCACCAGCCGTATTCCCGTGCGCGAAGCGCTCAATTCCCTGCAAGCGGAAGGCCTGGTGCAGATCGAGCCGAATCGCGGCGCCTATGTCACCACGCTCGGTGCGGACGAGTTGCATGAACTGTTCGACTTGCGCGTGCTGCTGGAAACCGATGTGCTGCGGCGCGCAGTGCCTTTGCATACCGAGCGTACGCTGCGCCGCCTGGAATCTGTCCAGCATGAACTGGATGGTGAAACGGCGCCGATGGAATGGCTGCGCCTTGACCGCGCCTTCCATGACGGCCTGTACGGGCCGAGCGGGCGCCCGCGCAGCCTGCAGATGGTGGCCAGCCTGCGCGCCTCGGTCGAGCGCTTCTACCTGGCGCAACTGGGGCCGGACGCGCGCCGGCCGGGCTGGAATGATGAGCACCAGCGCCTGATTGCGCTGGTGCGCGCAGGGGACGCAGATGGCGCTTGCGCTATGCTGGCGGGGCACCTGCGCGAAACGGAAAAGCTTGCAGTTTCTACCCTTGGGAGCCTGATATGAGCATTCATACCGCGGAAGTTGCCTGGCATCGGCACGATGCCAAATTCACCGATAACCGGTAC
>DASWTB010000479.1:0-28366 GCA_036402315.1 Pseudoduganella sp.
ACTGGTGTACTACGAAGATTTTCACGAGGAAGACGGCAACGACAGCTTCCTCGACCGTTACGCCCATGACGAAGATGCCGATCCGTTGCGCGCGCTGCTCGACACCGACTTCCGCCAGGCTGTGATCGATGCGATTGAAGCGCTACCCCCACGTGAGAAAATGCTGATGGGCCTTTACTACGAGGAAGAGCTGAACCTGAAGGAGATCGGCGCCGTGATGGGCGTGTCCGAGTCCAGGGTATCGCAATTGCACACACAAGCCGTGGCGCGCCTGCGTGCCTCGCTGCGGGAGCAGGCATGGACTGGTCCAGCGTAGCGGGCGTCCTGCTGGCGCTGGCCGGCATCATCATCGGCCAGGGGCTGGAAGGCGGCAAGATCACTTCCTTGCTGCAGCCGGCGGCCTTCGCGATCGTGGTGATCGGCACCTTCGGCGCAGTCATGCTGCAAACCCGCGTACCGACCCTGCGCCGCGGCCTGACCATGCTGCGCTGGGTGTTCAAGCCGCCGCCAGACAACCGCGCCCAGCTGGCGCGCGACATCAATAACTGGAGTACGCTGGCCCGCCGCGACGGGCTGCTGGCGCTGGAGCGCCCCATGTTGGGCGCCAAGGACAAGTTCGTCGCCAAGGGCTTGCGCATGATCGTCGATGGCATCAACCCGGACAAGATGCGCCAGATGCTGGACATGGAAATCACTGCCTTCGAAACGGCGGAGCGCCAGGCGGTGCGCATTTGGGAGTCGGCGGCCGGCTATTCGCCAACCATCGGCATCCTGGGTGCGGTGCTGGGCCTGATCCATGTGATGGAAAACCTGACCGACCCGAGCAAGCTTGGTTCGGGCATTGCCGTGGCCTTCGTGTCGACCATTTACGGCGTCGGCTTGGCCAACCTGTTCTTTTATCCGATTGCCAACAAGCTGAAGACCATCGTCACGCGCCAGGTCTACCTGCAGGAGCTGACGGCTGCGGTGATGTACGACATCGCCACCGGAGATTTCACGCGTGTTATCGACGAGCGGATCGCCACCCTGATGCGGGAGCCGTGACATGCAATACCGCCGCGCACGCCGCAAGTTCGACGACGACCCTGAGAACCACGAGCGCTGGCTGATCTCCTACGCCGATTTCATCACGCTGCTGTTTGCCTTCTTCGTCGTGATGTATGCGGTGTCTTCGGTCAACATCGGCAAGTACAAGGTGTTTTCCGATGCCTTGGGGGATGCGTTTGGCGGGGCTGGCGCTGCGCCGCCGACCAATACCGAAGTCCAGAGCCTGCCGATCCCCAACCCTGCAACGCGCAAGCGCAATGAGGCGATCAAGAAGGAGAAGGAGCAGATGACGCGGCTGGCCAAGGATCTGGCCAGTACCCTGGCGCCGCTGGTCAAGGAAGGCAAGGTGCGGGTGACGCAGAACAGCCGGGGCGTCAGCGTGGAGATCAATGCTTCGGTGCTGTTCAATCCGGGGGATGCGCGGCTGACGGGCGAATCGCGCGAAGCGCTGACTGCGGTGGCTTCTTTGCTGAAGGATGACCCGCATAACGTGCAGGTCGAAGGCCATACGGATAATGTGCCGATCAGCAATGCGGCGTTTCCGTCGAACTGGGAGTTGTCGGCGGTGCGGGCGGGGACTGTGGTCAGGCTGTTTATTGAGGCGGGGATCGCGGCTTCGCGCATGACGGCGGTGGGGCATGCTGATAACCAGCCGGTGGCTTCCAATGAAGATGCGGAGTCGCGGGCACGGAATCGGCGGGTGGCGGTGACGATCCTTTCGGGCATCCCCGATCCGGCTACCGAAATTCCAAACCCCTAGAACCGGTAAACCGGTGTCTGACCCGCAGGGTCAGACACCCGCCTTCGGCGGCCGCGGATTTCTGCAGTGAGGGACGGGAGCTGGACCTAGGACCAGTTCCCGCCGCATTACCGGTCTTAGGCGCGCAAACGCTCCGGATGCGGCACCTGCTCCCGCAGCTTCTGCCTGCGCCGCCAGTGCCACGCCGTCCCAATCGCCGCAACCAGCAGTACCAGCACCGCCACCGGCCACGCCGACTTCTGCAAATTCTTCTTTGCCTGCTCGTCCATCAACTCCTCAGGAAACGGCCGCGGCTCGACCGGCACGACTTGCCACTTGCTGCGATCCTCCGGCGCACGCGCCATGAATTCGTCGATCGAATACGCCGGCGCCGAGCCGAATGCACGGCTGGAGGGAATCTGCGGAATCCGCACCAGCATCACCGCCTCCACATCCGATTGCAGTTGCTGCTCAAAGCCGCTCAACTGGCGCCCAGCCTGTCCGCCCAGAACATTCAGCAAATCCTTGCCCAGCGCATCGAACGCCACGGCCGGATGCAGGCGGGTCTGCTCCTCGGTGAAATAGCTGAAGGCCTTGGTGCCGCTGGTGATGCTCATCTCCTTCGCAGCCATGTACGCAAAAGCGCCAACAGCCTTCACTCGGTTGGTTGGACCCTGCAACGGCCACTGCCAGCCCAGCTTGCGCAGTACATCGACATTGATCCCGGTGCAGTTGGCAGCAGCGTGCTGGTAGGTGAAATGGTGGGCATAAAACTCGCGGAACACCTGATTCACATTGCTCTGGTAAGCCTGCGCCGTGCGCGCATCTTTCAGCACCGCCACCAGCATGTACGACGGCCGGTAGTACTGCTGGCCGCTGTTCAAGTCCATCAGGTAGTTGTCCATCGGCAGGGCCGACGCGACGATGCCTTTTTCGCTGTATGAATCGAGGCCGTAGAAATTATTCACCAGCCAGTCCGACCACTCGCCTTGCGGACCAAGACGGCCGGTCGCGATGGCGAAGTGGCCGCCATAGGCCTCGTCGTCGTCGCCCTGGGCACCGCTCAGCATCATGGCCAGCACTGGCTTGCCGGCCAGGCTGGCCGCAGCGGCTTCGGGGCGTTGCCACACCTTGCGCACCGCGTACTCCCCGCGCGCGCCGCCCTCGGCATGCCGTACGAAGCCTTGCAGGTCGTCGCTGCCGGACAGCGGCTGCACCGGCAGCTTGCCGGCATCGATCACATAGTCGCGCGGCCAGATCGTGCGCGCCACGAACTGCTGGCCGGCCTCGTCCCACTGGCCGCGCACGCGCACTTCGCGCTGGCGGAAGAAGGCTTCCGAGCTGGCGTCGAAGTAGGAGCGGTTGGTGGCGATCTTCGACGTCACGCGGAAGTTGAGCGTGCCGCCGTCCGAGGTATGCAGGGCCTTGCCGTCAAAACGGGCCTGCGGCACCAGTTGCGGCGAGCCTACCCAGACCAGGCCCGGCGCATCCTTGGCGCCGGTGGCGGGCAGCGCCACCAGCTCGTCCTGGAAATACCACATGGCTTGCCTCTGGCCGCAATCGTTGCAGCGGCCATTGGTCAGGCGGAAGGTGTTGGCGGGATGCAATCCGAATTGTTCCCCGCCAAGGGCGGAATGAACGGAGGTTGCACCGGCTTGGGCGGTCGTGGCCGCTAGAATGATTCCTGAAAGAAATGTACGCATGCGCCCATTATGCAGAAAGTTGCATAAAAAGTCACACGTTTCGAAAGTTCCGGCACCGAGCCGGTTGCGGAAAGCTTAGCCGGCGATGAAGCCGCGGCGGGTAGTACCGCCGGTGGTCATGCCGCTCGGTCCGTAGACTGTGGTTTGCTGCGGGCGCAGGGCTTGCAGCGCGCCTTGGGTATGGCCCAGGTGTTTGTTGATCAACACGCCGTTCAGGCGGTTCAGTTCCTTCGCCGCGCGGGTCTGGTCCAGCAACTGCTGCCACAGGATATTGGCAGCATCGTCATGCTCGGCTTCCAGCCACGATTCCATGCCCAGCTCCATGGCCGGATAGCCGGCGTCGGCAAGGGCGCGGTGCCGCGCGGTGGCCAGGGTGGCCATTTCGTTGACCAGGGCCGACTTGTGCGGGGTCAGCGAGGTCAGGTGGTCGATGTCGGCCGCTACCAGGTCTTGCTGTTCCTGTTTCAGGACTTCCAGCAATTCCGTGATCTTGTTCAACTCAGCCTGCAGGCTGTGTTTAGGGGAGACAGCGGCCATCATGCTTCCTTAGCGTTGCTTGCGAGCGTGCAGCAGGTCGCGGACCGTGTCCAGCAAGCCGTCTGCCACTTTTTCCGAATTGACCTGGAACTGGCCGTCAGCAATTGCCATCTTGATGCGTTCGACTTTTTTCGTGTCGAACACGGCATTGCTGGCTGCAGCGCCACTGGCCGCCATTGCCTGTCCTTGTGCGGACAGGCGCACATTGTCGGTACCTGCCTGTGGTGCGGTCGAAGTTGCCGCGGCGGCCTTGTCCGCGCCGCGCGCGTTCGTGCTCGTCGCGGGCGAACTTGGCAAGCCCGGCGTGTTCTTCAATGTATCGTTGATCTTCACAGCTTTATCCTCGTCTGGTTGGAGTACTTTACCCCGGCATACGAGTCTATTACGGCAATCTGCGGCCAAACTTTAGCTGGCATTGTGAAACTTGTTCAAAAAGCTACTTCGACCATTCCGCCCAGGCGGGCAATCCCGCTGATTTGCTGGCCATTGCCGGTGCGGACTGCCACCACCTGGCCCTCGGCCGCCGAGCCGGCCGCCTTGCCTTCGGCCGAGACCGAGAAGCCATTGCCCTTGGTGACCAGCTTGACCAGCTGGCCCTGCAGGATCACCGGCTTGGCCTTCACCATGTCCACCCGCACCGGAGTGCCGGCCGAGATCGACATGCTGCTGGACTTGCCGACCAGTTGCGCCTTGTCGGTCGCAATGCCCGGCGGCAGGGCGGTCAGTTCGCCTTGCATCATCGCCAACTGCCCATCTTCGATGGCCTGGCCCTGCACCAGCGGCACGGCGGCGGCCACATAACTGCCCAACACCGATACCTGAGACTGAATATATACCGTCCAAGGAGAAGGCGCCGCACAGCGTACGCCCACCGTAGTCTTGCCCCAGGCGCGCGCACCCGGCATCAGGAAGGCTTCCGGCGCAGGGCAGGGCGCCAGGTTCAGGCGCGGATCGACCGCACCGACGCTGACCGTGACCTTGCCGGGCAGGCCGGCCGTCTGGACTTGCAGGAATTGCTCGGCTGCCTGGCGCAGGGCCGCAGGGTCCATTCGGTCCGGGGCGGCGTGGGCCGCGCTGGCGGCAAGCAGGGATGCAATGATGAGAGTTTGTTTCATGCTGCCCATCTTAGTCCTCGCGCGACAGCCGCAAGCCGCGAATAAGGGCAAAAACCCCGCCTTTCTCTTCCGATCAAGCAAGCACATTGCTCCGTATCATCGAACCTGTCATCAAGCGGAGAAGTGCCATGTTAGGCAAACTCGACAACTACCTGCTGTTCAACGAAACCGCCCTCAGCCTGCGAGAAAAGCGCCAGGCCGTGCTGGCCTCGAACATTGCCAATGCCGACACGCCGAATTACAAGGCGCGCGACATCGACTTTTCCGCCAACCTGCAGGCAGCCATGCAGCGCGCGGTCACCCCGCAGCCGCTGAATACCACCGCCACCAAGCATTACCCGCGCCCGCCGCAGGACGGCAGCACGCTGCCCGACGGCACGCCACTGCTGTACCGCCACCCGGCGCAGGGGGCAGTGGACGGCAACACGGTCGACATGGATGTCGAACGTAACAACTTTGCCGACAATGCATTGCGCTACGAAGCCGGCGTGACCTTTATTAATTCGCAGATCAAAGGCCTGCTGGCCGCGATCCAGGGAGGCCAGTAATGTCCTTGTTCAGCATCTTCAACGTTTCCGGTTCGGCCATGAGCGCCCAGGCCCAGCGCCTGAACGTGGTCGCCTCCAACCTGGCCAACGCCGACAGCGCCACTTCCGCCAGCGGCGAAGCCTACCGCGCCAAGCAGGTCGTGTTCGAAGCCACCCCGAGCGCCAACGGCGCCGCCACCTCGGTGAAGGTGAGCAAGGTGGTGGAAGACCCTTCGCCGCTCAAGCAAGTCTACGACCCCAAGCATCCGCTGGCGGACGAGAAGGGCTATGTGACGATGCCGAACGTGAACGTGGTCGATGAGATGGTCAATATGCTGTCGGCCTCGCGCTCCTACCAGACCAATGTAGAAACCATGAATGCAGCCAAGACCATGCTGCTGAAAACCCTGACGATCGGACAGTAACCATGGCCATCACCAACACCCCAGTCACCGGCGGCAGCGCGCCATCGCAGGCGCTGCTCAACGCGGTCAATACGCGCGGCAACAGCAGCTCCGACAAGAGCGTCTCGGCCGACCAGGACAAATTCATGACGCTGCTGATTACGCAGCTGAAAAACCAGGACCCGCTGAACCCGCTGGACAACGCGCAGGTCACCAGCCAGCTCGCGCAGCTGCAGACCGTCACTGGCATCAACAAGCTGAACGAGACGATCGAATCGCTGAAGAAAGACTACGCGAATTCGGCCTCGCTGCAGGCGACCAACCTGATCAACCACGGCGTGCTCGCCGCAGGCAAGAACCTGCAATTGGTGTCCGGCAAAGGCCTGTTCGGCGTTGAATTGAAGAATGCGGTCGATACGCTGCAGATCGACATCAAGAATGCCGCAGGCAAAGTGGTGCATACGCAGACGCTGCAGGCAGTCGATGCCGGCGTGCTGCCACTGGGCTGGGACGGCAAGCTGGAAGACGGCACCACCGCAGCGGACGGCATGTACACCGTCAGTGTCAGCGGCACACTGGGCGGCAAAGCTGCCGAAGGCGTGCAGGCGCTGACCTTCGGCACCGTAGCCAGCGTGTCCACCGGCGCCGGCGGCACCAAACTCAATGTTCCAGCCATCGGTCAGCTGACCATGGACGATATCAAACAAGTTCTGTAAGCCCAACCTGATAGGGGAAATACCATGTTTCAACAAGGTCTCAGCGGCCTGAACGCCGCAGGCAAGTCGCTCGACGTGATCGGCAACAACATCGCCAACGCGAGCACGGTGGGCTTCAAGAGTTCGCAGGCGCAGTTTGCCGACCTGTACGCCAACTCGCTGAACGGCGTGGCAGGCAACAACCCAGGTATCGGCGTGAGCATTTCGCGCATCGCGCAGCAATTCACACAGGGCAATATCGAAACCACCAATAACCCGCTGGACGTATCCATCAACGGTGGCGGCTTCTTCCGCACCGTGGCGCCAAGCGGCGAAGTGCAGTACTCGCGCAACGGCCAGTTCCTGCTCGATAAGAATGGCATCATCACCAACGCCCAGGGCAATGCCATCACCGGCTACCTGGCAACGCCGGAAGGCGTGATCCTGGCCGGCGCACCGGTGCCGATCAAGATCGACACCGCCGACCTGACTCCGGTCGAAACTACGGAAGCGAACTTCAAGATCAACCTGTCGTCCACCTCGCCGGTGCCGACCAAGGTACCGTTCGACGCCACCGATCCGCTGACCTATACCAAGCAGACCGTGATGGATGTGTTTGACAGCCTGGGCAATGCCCACACCATGTCGGTGTTTTATGTTAACAAGGGCAGCGGCGTTTGGGACGTGTATGCCGGCAGCGATGGCGTGCAGGTCAACACCAAGGCGATTGCGCAGGCGGTACTGACCGATCCGGCTTCCCTGGCGGCGCGTGCGGCCTACAACACCGCGGCGGCGGCCGGCAATGCGGCCGGCATGCTGGCGGCCCAGCAAGCGTATTCCGCCGCCGCCGGTGCCGCCATGACCGCAGCCGCGACTGCCGCTGGCGCGACCGCGGCCCAGCTGGCGAAACTGGCTGCCGTGTACACCCCGCCGACCGACGTCGGTGCGATTCCAGGCAACACCCCGGACATCATTGACCAGAAACTGGCGGCAGCAATCACCGTTCCTGCAGTCAAGGCCGGCACCCTGGCATTCGATACCAATGGCCAGCTGAGCGCGGCGCGCATGGCGTTGCTGACGCCACCGCAGACCCTGCCGTTCTCGATCAACCTGCCGATCTTCCCGGACAACGGCGCCGACCTGACGATGACGATTTCCACCAACTTCGTCGGCACCACGCAATACGGCTCGCCAACCAACGAGAAGGAATCGACCCAGAACGGCTACTCGTCCGGCAGCCTGCAGCGCTTCTCGACCGATGCCAGCGGCACCATCATTGGCCAGTACAGCAACGGCAAGTCGCGGCCACTGGCGCAATTCGTGCTGGCCAATTTCGCCAGCCCGGACGGCCTGATCCCGCTCGGTAACAATGTCTGGGCTGAGAGCTCGGCATCCGGCCAGCCTCAGATCGGCACGCCGGGCGAAGGCAACCTGGGCCAGCTGCGCTCCTCCTCGGTCGAATCGTCCAATGTGGACCTGACCAAGGAACTGGTGGACATGATCACGGCGCAGCGCGTCTACCAGGCCAATGCGCAGACCATCAAGACCCAGGACTCCGTGCTGCAAACCCTGGTCAACCTGCGTTAATCGGATAAAGCGAGCAAGCGATGGACCGCCTTGTCTACACCGCCGCTACCGGCGCACGCCATATCCTGGAGCAGCAGGCCACCACGTCGAACAACCTGGCCAATGCCACCACAACCGGCTTCCGCGCCCAGCTCGACTCCTTCCGCGCTGTACCGGTGGTGTCGGAAGGCCTGCCGACCCGCACCTTCGTGGTCGACAACACCGTTGGCTCGGACTTCCGCGCCGGCGCGATGCAGACCACCGGGCGGGCGCTGGACGTGGCCCTGCGCGGCGATGGCTTTATTGCCGTGCAGTCGACTGACGGCTCCGAAGCCTACACTCGCAACGGCAGTTTGAAGGTCAGCGAAAACGGCATGCTGCAAACGGCTGCCGGGCTGACCCTGGTGGGTGAGAACGGTCCGATCGCGATCCCGCCGGACGCCCAGGTGGCCATTGCCGCCGACGGCACCGTGTCGGCCATCGACACCACGCAGACCCAGCCGGGCCCATCGAATGTGCTGGGCCGCATCAAGCTGGTCAATCCGGATGTCAAAGGCCTGGTGCGCGGCGACGACGGCCTGTTCCGCAACCAGAGCGGCTTGCCGGCCGATCCCGACCAGAACGTGCGCTTGGCCGACGGAACTCTGGAGGGCAGCAACGTCAACCCGATCGACGCCATGGTCAATATGATCACCCTGGCACGTTCTTTCGAAACGCAAATGAGTTTGCTGAAAAATGCGGAAAATAATGCCGCAAAAGCCACGCAAATCTTGGCTTTGAATTAATATTGCATTAATTTTGTTGCTCGAAGGCAACGCATGCCATTGGTTTCATTGCGCCCGCAGCCAGGATTCCCCATCATGGGATTTTCTATCTCAGCAGTGCAAGTTTATGGCCCGTCCCGAGGAACGTTACGCCACAGTGGTCCTCCCATTCGTGCTGGCCGTGGCGGCGCTCACCTTGGTGGCGGCATTCAGCTTGTCCATCGCGGCCACGCTGCGCGCCTACGTCGGCGGCGAAAGCCATTGGTCCAAAGGCCAGAAGGCCGCCATCGCATCCCTGCAGCGCTACCTCGTCACCTCTGACGAACAGGATTACGCCCAATTCCAGACCGAGCTGGCAGTGCCGCTGTCGGACATGCGCGCGCGGCGCGAAATGGACAAGGAACAGATGGACTGGGAAGTGGTGCGCGAAGGCTTCCTCGGCGGCCGCAATGCCGAAGAAGATGTGCGCGGCATGGTCTGGCTGTATCGCAATTTCAAAGACATTTACCTGATGGCGCGCGCCATCACGTATTGGGAACACAGCGACCAGCACCTGCTGCGCCTGCGCGAACTGGGCGAGCGGGTGCATGACATGGCGCCAGCCGAGCGTCGCGCCCCGGTGGTACTGCTGGAAATCCAGGAGATCGACCGCCGCCTGACCCCACTCGCGATCGGCTTCGCGGCCGCCATCAACGATGCCGCGCGTCAGGTGTCGAATGCATTGCTGGCCGTACTGGCGCTGGCAGCCGTGCTACTGGCCTGGAGCGGCCACGGCTACCTGCGCCGCTCCTTTGCCCGCCGCGAACGCCTGCTGCAGCAACTGCGCCAAAGCGAGGCGGAAGCCTTCGCCGAAAAAGAATTGGTGCAGGTGACTCTGGGCTCGATTGCCGACGCCGTCATCACCACCGACAGCGGGCAGCGCGTCAGCTACAGCAACCGCAATGCCGAACAAATGCTGGGCATTTCCGGCGCCGACATGCTGGGCCGCCCACTGGAAGAAGTAATCCGGATTGAAGGCGAGCCCGGAGCGCTGCACCTGCTGGCCGTCGATGGCTCGCTGCTGCCAGTCGACCGTTCGGTTGCGCAGATTCACGCGCCTGACGGAACTGCCATCGGCCAGGTAATCGTGCTGCACGATGCCAGTGAAGCGCGCCGCCACGCCGCCCAATTGAGCTACCAGGCCACACACGACGACCTGACCGACATCCTGAACCGGCGCGAATTCGAACGCCGCCTGCGCGAGCTCCTGTCGGCCTTGCGGCAGGGCAGCGGCGGCGAGCATGCCGTGCTCTATCTCGACCTGGACCGCTTCAAGATCATCAACGACACCAGCGGCCACGCGGCCGGTGACGAATTGATCAAGCAAGTCAGCCAGCTGCTGCAATCCACGCTGCGCGAACGCGACATCGTCGGCCGCCTGGGCGGCGACGAGTTCGGCATCATGCTGACCCAGTGCAGCCACGAAGACGCCTGGCGCGTAGCGGAGAAAGTGCGCAAAGCCGTAGTGGACCTGCATTTCGCCTGGGGCGTGCGCAGCTACCGCATCGGCGTCAGCATCGGCCTTGTGCTGCTCGACAGCCGCAGCAGCAGCCTGAAGGAAGTGATGAAAGCAGCCGACGCCGCCTGCTACATGGCCAAGGAGAAGGGCCGCAACCGCATCCACCTGTACAGCGACGACGATGCCGAACTATCGGTGCGGCAAACGGAAATGGAAGCCGTGTCGCGCATCCGCGCCGCGCTGGAAAACGACCGTTTCTGCCTGCACCTGCAAACCATTGCACCGCTGCGGGGCGGACGTGCGCACGCCGAAGTTCTGGTGCGCATGCTGGACGAGGAGGGTGGCCTGGTGCCACCGATGGCCTTCATCCCGGCCGCCGAACGCTACGACCTGATGCCGCTGCTGGACCGCTGGGTGATCCGAAATGCTTTTGAAGCGCTGGCGCAGCAGCCGCCCGGCACCAGCTGGGCCATCAACCTGTCCGGCGCCTCAGTGTGCGACGAGGGCTTGCTGGAATTCGTGCTGGAGCAACAGCGGCTGACCGGCGTGGCGCTGGAAGACGTGTGCTTTGAAATCACGGAAACGGTGGCAGTGGCCAACCTGGCGCAGGCCGCCACGCTGATCCTGGACCTGCAGGCGCAGGGCGCCCGCTTCGCGCTCGACGACTTCGGTGCCGGCATGTCGTCCTTCGCCTACTTGAAGCACTTGCCGGTCGACTATGTGAAGATCGACGGCAGCTTCATCAAAGGCATCCTGCACAGCCCGACCGAACGCGCAATGGTTGAATCGATCAACCAGATCGCCCACGTGATGGGCAAGCAGACCATTGCGGAATTCGTCGAAGACGATGCGGTGCTGGCTTGCTTGCGCGCGATGGGGGTCGATTTCGCCCAGGGTTATGGGGTAGGGCGTCCCGAGCCTTTGCAGATGGCACAGACAGCAGATGTTGTGTAGCTGACGCTCGAACACTGATCCATTCGTAGTTCTGGTTTGGCTGCCCTGGGGGCGGAATAGGATGTTTGGGACTTGATTCGTCGTTTGCAGGTTGGGTTGAACAGCCCACGATTAGTGCTGCGCCTAGTAGCAAGCTCGCTTCGAAGTAAAAGTTCCTCATTGTGAGGTCGGCTTCACAGGGCGTTGAATCGGATGTAGCGGACTTGCGCCGTCGTAGGGCGAAACAATCACGCGTACGTGATCATCCGGATAAAAGTGCAGGTAGACGCTGCCACCATTTTCTTCGTACTTCTCTAACTCAACAACTTTCTCTTTGTAGCGATGCTCACTGCCATCAGGCATATCCCACCCAACTGTAACTTTCAGGTGCGGGTGCCAGATTTTGGGGACCATCACGCAGCATACTTGAGCCATCCCGGCCCCCCATGCTGCCATGTTTGCGCCACCGGCACCATTGACGCCAGCAGAATATATGAACTTGCTCGTGTGGTTCACGATACCAATACTCGCACCGTATTTCGAATCGTCAAACCGGGACGGCATGGAGCAAGCCGTCAGATGTAGAGCGCTAAATGCCCAAAGTACTTTCATTCATGACTATCTGTTTGAGGTGCTGGGACCTTGACCTTGCGTATTGGGCCCCGGCCAGCATATTGGGGAAATTGCGGATGGGTTGCGGCATGTGCCGCAGCAGCCGGCGCAACGGGATTCTAGTCGCGCACTGAGCCTGGCGACTACATTAACTGGGCGCCCCACCAGTACTGCATGATCATCGCCATTTCCTGCGACATGCCGTAAAGCTGCAGCTCCCCGTTTTGGTTTCGCGAGAAAGCAAGCGCCGGGAATTTGCCGCGCACCAGGCTTCCATGGGCAGGCAACGCCGCTTTCGGGAACGCCTGAAGTGCGCCGCGGTCGGACGGATCGAGATCCACATACCAAAGCTCAACGGAATTGCCTTCGTCGATGAAGGTGCCGCCGAATCCTGCCGGGCATGCTTTGCCCATGATTTTTTCAAGCATCGATCCCATTGGCGAAACCACGCCCCTCGGTGCAGGCTGAATGAGTTCGGCCAGCAGCGCCTCGCCTTTAGCCCCTGTCGCGATTGTTCCCGCGAACGCCGTGCGTGCCGCGTTGAGTGCGGCAGTTTCGCCAATACGCGATGGCTCGACCTCACTCACATCATCGGCGGCCTTCCGCAGGCGCGCCTGGAAATCAGCAAATTCCGCTTGCGCCTTCTTCTTGTCGAAACCCGGCTGGACAAAATCGGACGAGGTGCAAAGCGCTTGACGAAGATCGCGCGGCAGCGCCATTCCAGGCCGCCATTGTGCTGCCGTGGCATTCATGCGAGCGAGCCGTTCGGGTGGAAGCTTTTGCTCGATATTGCGCAATTCTTCTGCATCGTGCTCACGTCCAGGTAAACGCTCCAGGGAGATTTTGAACAGGACTCCCGCCAGTTCCGGGTCATAAGGCAATCCTTTATTTTCCAGGCTTAAGTCGGCCAGGGCGCTCGCGGCAATGGGGTTTCCTTTGTCGGCCATTGGCCAGAGTTGTTCGGCAGCCTTCAAATACCATCGCTTGCTGTTGGCAACACTGCTCTCGACCCCGTCGAGGCCGCGCCGGTATTTGTATCCCAAGTTCAGCTGGGCCAGTATGTACCCGGCCTCCGCAGATTTTTTTAGCAGTTCGAATGCCTGCTGCCGCTGTGAGGGTTCCGATAATGACAGTGACATTATGAAGTTATTAGCGCGATCGGAGCGGCCCGTTTTTGACGCCGAAGTTGCAGGCGCAGCTGATGCGTTCTTTTCGATGTTCGCTTCCCACTCCGCCAACTGCTTTGCAGTTGACGTCGAACCGGAGCTGTTTTGCTTCCGGGCCTCAAGCAGGTGCTTCTGTGCGCTAATGTGGCCACCTTCGGCAGCGAGGACATAAAGCTTCTCCGAGCGCTTGTCATCTTCGCGAAGGTCGCCGCGATATCCATGGGCACGCGCCAGCAGGAACTGTTTGGCGGGCATAGGCCAATCCGGCTCCTGTTGGAATTCGAGCAGCGAGTTAATGTAGATCTTCTCTTGATCGGTGAGCGCAAAATCTGCTTGTGCGAAGGAGTCCAATGGCAGCGCGCAAAGCAGTGCTGCTGCAAAGAGTATGGCAGGAGTCTTTGTCATTTCCAGATTCGAAAGTGTATTGGCTTTTGGAGGTTGATTTGTCACTTGCCACAACAAGAACAATCAGCTATCTCGATATTTCTATCGCCAGCAGCAAAAGCGGGCTTGTAGCCATTGGCACTATCCAGAAGGCTTCAATTGCAGGCCTGGTTCGCATGAAAAGCGCTCCGGCTAACAGGCCTGCTATCGCAGCAACTGGTGCGGCAAGCAGGAGAAATAGCTCCACCGTCCAGCCTTGGTGATTGCTCTTCAGGATGAGCGCAAAGAGTGCGAACTCGATCGCGGTCACTGCTAGTCCAATCAGAGCCGCTTTCCAAAGTGCGCGATTGGATCCATCGTCGCTTGTCAGAGGTTCTATCACCATCGCTTCGCCTATTCCTCGTTGTCCTGGGAGCGATCGGGGAAGACTTGGCGTGCGTTCTCACTGGTGTCGAAAGCCTTGTCAAACTCCTCGCGGGTCTTCCATTTTTCCTTGCCGTCCGGTGTACCAAAGACCAGATCCGCCGCTGAGAGAGGGGTGTCCTTCATCGGGTTACGCGTGGACCTATCCCAACTCAATGCCACCAGCGTAGGGCGGCCGTTCGCATCGATGTCATACACGCGGTGGTACACCTGATGGGCAACTAACTTGGGTGTCACTGCCACCAGCAACTTGTCGTCAAATTGAGGATTGGGGCCCGGGCGCGGTTGTCGCCAATCGTTAACCGTGATGATGCGCCTGATTTTTCCTTTCTCATCGAGTTGCTCGTGCCTGAGGACAAAGCCTGCCAGCATATAGAACCGGTGTCGCGAAACATGCTCGTTTGGCTTGAAGAGCTCAAACAGGCGAGTTTCGTTATCGAGGCGCGTCATGCGGCGGCGCTTGTGTTTATAAATCTCGTCCGGCTTTTCCAGGACGGCGAGCTGAATCGGCGGCTTGACGAAGTAATAGGTTGAGCCGTTCCAACGGCCGAACACATCGACCACCATATTCGCCGGGTTGTTGTCCAGTCGGCCGTAATCAGAACCGAAAATTTCCGTCACTCCGCGAACCGAATCGACGTAAGCATTGCCATGAACAGCGCCTGCAGCTGAATCGGCCTGGAATGGCGCCCACTCCTCTTTCCACCGGCCATCCGCCTTCGGCATATGCCAACGCGATCGAATTTCAACGTCCTTGCCATCGGCAGTTCCGAACCTGAATTCGCGCCACTCGTCTTTTGGTGATGGATCGCCCTGAGGGCACTTTCGTGTGCTTTCCGGGTTTACCCAGAGTACCACGCGATCCTTTTCATCATATCGGCGGCAATTCTGGGCCCTCGTCGCAATTGGCAGGCCTTTGGACAAATCCGATTCTTCGATGCGTTCAATTCGGCCTTTCGCATCGTACGAATAGGTGGTGCTGTACGCCAGCGTGAGTTCGCGCTTCAGCAGACCCGCAGCCAAGGCATTCGCACTCATCTTCTGCTTGATTTGCTCGAACAGCGGCTGTGCTTGGCCGAGATTCTTGCGTGGAAGCCATGAGTCGACACGGCAAACGCGATGCGAGTTCGCTTTTGGGGTGGGCTCAAAGTACCAGAGCTCTAAGGGACCATTACCGTCGGTTCGCAGCCGGTCCTGGCTCGTCATGCCAGCTGGTGGCGGCGGTGGATATGGGGCTGGCCTGCGGCCATAAGGCGATTCGCCAAAGGACCGTAAGCCATCCGGCGTTTCACCAGCGTAAACCATGATGTCTTTCGATGGTGCCGTCAGAGGGTTTCCGGAAACGCACGCAGCGATGCTGTTCGCAGATGCAAGCAACAACGAAAGGGAGATTACAAGGCGCTTTTTCATACTTCTGCTCGATTCACTGGCATGGATTTCCTCGGAGTGTTGCTGGCAACGTCTACCGTCGTATGCTTCGTAGGGTCGCCGTTGACTTTCGTTTCCATGCCCCAGTTCAATGGAGCCTCCACGAAGAAACCTACCAGTTCTTTACCCAGGAAATCCATCGCTTTTTCTATATCGTGAACAGACCCATCTTCGTAGACTTGCTGGCGACGGCCGAATTCTACGTTCTTTGTTGCTGCGATCTGATATGGTTCCAATGATTTTGTCATGAACTCCGGTGTCAGGCTTGGTGGAACGATCCCAACATGTTCCTCTCGCTTGGCAAAGTTCTTGATCTCCAACTTATATGCTGCTTCCTGCCCTCGTTTGATCGCTGCTTTCTGTTCGGCATTCATCTCATTGATTCCAGGAACATCCGCCAATGGATTGTGCAGCCGCTCAATGGTATATCCGGAACGGCTATCGACCGAAAGCGGATAAGGCAGTGTATAGAATGAGAGCCCTTTATCGAATGTCCTGAAGTTACGAGGCGTATGTGTAAATACCCGCTCGTAAATTTGGCGATTATGGGCTGCAACGCCCTGGATCGCCTTCACTACATCCGGCGAGCATGGCTTATCCAGGATGGTATCAAGCGCGACGCCGGCGACCTTTTTCAGTCGGGACTCCGAAGTTTTTTTCCTTGGCGGATGCGGTAATGGGGAGGGGACGCGCGCGCCGGCCCGCTCTGCGCGACGGCCTGAGTTGAAGTACTCGGTATCGTCGATCATGAAGCCAAAGTGTTTGGTCCAGAGCTGCCTGCGAAGGTCCCGCGCAAATTTCCTCGTCTGGACTTTCATCGTTGGCGAACCTAGGTCGCGCAATTCCACCTCTTCCGAATCTACGACGACGGCTGCAATCTCGGTGTCACCGTTACCGGTAAGACTTCGGTCGTTCGTATTGGCACTGCCGACGATCGCGACGGCATCGTCAACAATCAAGAGCTTCGAATGGATGTAGATTTGCTCCGATACGACGAATCGGCCGATTTCGCAATTGAAGTCTTCGTCGTAATTCTTGTAATGCCGTGCATACTGAATTGTTGCCCCGAAATTGCGCATGTTCAGGACGGTCAGATACTGGTTCCATTCCGACTCAGGTCGACGCGCTGCAACCAGTGATTTCTTGATCTGCTTGATCAGGCCGTGATCGCCGTGCTTGATCGATGCAATAGCGAGCCATTGCTGCTTCCATACGGGGCCCGCATCGACTGCACCTTCAGGATGCGCTGGAATAACCAGGTAAACGTGGAAAGGTGTTTTCGCTTTAATGTGAAACGCGATCCGCTTTGCCAACTCATCGGCAACCTGATTGCGGATACCATTATCTTCATTGCCGATGTCAGTGGAGTCATGCTCCCCCCATTTGCCGAAACCTGAAATGAAGAACTGGGTTTCAATGTAAACGTAGTTATCGGCGCTACGTATGCAATTGATCACTGCATTCAAGATATTGTTCTGGTGCTGGTTTTTCCATTGGGGAAGGCAGCGCTTCCATAAGTTCCGTTCTCGCTGGTCTGCATACAACTCAAGGTCGTCAGGGTTCGTTCCTTCCTCGTCCAAGTGATTGTTTGATACAGAGCGGACGATTTGGACCTGCGCTGAACCCATCTGGGACTGCTGGGCCTCTTTTAGAGTATCCCAGGCCTTGATCTTCTTCAGCCACGCCTTGTCAATGATTTCGTTGGCGTCATTTTTGTTCCACCAATAGGCAGCTTCATGTGTCATGTTCCATCGTCGCGCAAAATTGCGATGGATATCAACAACAGATGGTCCCTCCAGTTTGATGTGAACGTCCTGCCAAGGCATGCGTGGCTGGCACCCTTCGTCAAGCAATACATCGCCCCAAGGCTCAGCAAAGTCGAAGTCCTTTATCAGCTTCATCTCGTGAGTGGTTGTGCCACGAAACTTTTTGGCGCCAGGGTTATACATTTCGTTGATGACGAAGCGCTCCGGGTCAACGACCACGTCATAATTCGGGGTCTCCCAGCGGCCGTTTGCCAGGTCGATGCCGCCGATGAACCCGACTTTGCCATCAATGACGACGAACTTTTGGTGGTGCGAATAGTCCACCCAGTCATTCTGGTCTGTCGTTGGCATTTGAAGGAGGACCGAAACCGTACCCGGATATCCTTTCTTGTTCAACGATTCGAGTTTCTTCTTGGCCTGGGCGTCATAGGTTCCGGGTACCGTGTCTTTTAGCGACCGGTAAAGCAGAACGCGCACATGCACGGCCTTGGACTTGATAATGTCCTTAATGACCTGATGGAGCCGGTTCGGGCGTCCTGCCTCAGTTGTCCGCATCAGCTCGACATCGTGCGACATCTGCCAGTCGGCGATCCAGATGAAGTGATTGGCCTTCCGCATTTCCCGATGAATTGCAAGGAATGCCGCCTTTCCGCAACTTAGAAGGGATACCTTGTTTCCAAAACGAGGTGTGGAGAACGGGCGGCTATTGCAAAAATACTGGCCGGTATCCCGGCAAGCAGTATCTCCATACAGTGATAGTTGCGCTTCTAATGGCAGTTGATCATTCATGGTATTCGTTTACACGTTGGTTTCGCTTTTCGGGCTACCCGTCAGGCGGTTCTCATAGTCGCTCTCGGCCCAGTGCTGCAACATCATCTTGTGTGCATCGTCGGCGTGATCCTGGGAGACGGCATAGTTGTGGGCATCCAACACCTTGCGCTCAGCGATGTCCGCTGCGCTGGCGGTCAGGTTTGAAATTCCAAGCGGGGTGACGTTCGGACCGGACACCATGAAGAGGTTTCCCTGTGCCCTGTTCACAACGCCCCAGATTTCCTTTTTCTGAGTTTCGGTCATTTCGCACTCCCCGTTTCCAGTGCTGGTACCCGACGCCAGCACTTTTCGAATATGTTCAGGATTGAAAGGGTCGCCCAAAGAGTTTCTGAGCTCGACGATTTTCCATGGACGCTCGGCTAAAGGACGGCCAAGTTTTCCAGGAACGTCGGAGAGCAAAAGCTTGAAGTTGATGGGTTCTTCCTTCAGGTCGCTTCGTGGCATTACAGGAAGCTTGTACGCTTCCTGCGCTGGCCCGATGAAGGATTTTTTACCTGCCTTGATCTCGATCTTGCCAGGGCACTGCACCGTGATATTGCCGCCCTCAATGGTGATGTTTGCCCCGCCAACGGTGGACAGGCTGATCTTCTTTGCGGCAGCCCAATCGATATGCGCGTTGGAGCTCTTCACGTTGACCACATCGCGCGCCTGCACCAGCATCGCGCCAGCCTGCGCCTGCACATCAATCGGATCGCGTGCGGCGATAACTTGAACGCCGATGTCCTGCTCGCCTGGCTTTACCGCGCCACCCAGCATGCCGATCGCTTGCTGCGTGTGGATGCGCATCTGGCCGCCAGTGGCGATTTGCGTGTCGGCGCCGCTCATGACGGTTGCGGTTTCGCCTGTGGCCATTTGCAGGTCTCGTGCCGCGCTCATTGACAGGCCGTCCTTGGCGGAGATGGCGATGATCGGATCGGCACTGTGCGGCAATTTGCCTGCGCCAGGGCCGGTCTTGCGCTCGCCGGCATCGGCTTGCGCGGCGTCGACACCTGCGTCGCCAACCATGCCCGAGACGGCAGTTAGCAGCGATTTCAGTGGCGCTTCTTTGTCATCGAGCGTGCTGGCATTGGCCTTGTGCGATCCCATGTGGGAGGCGAGGCCGACGGTGCCATGCTTTACGGCGATATCGCTGAAAGTTTCTCCCAGTTTGACGGCTTGTTTCAGCATCGCGATACCGGCGGTGTTGTCGCCTGCCGGTTCGCGCTGCGAGGCGCCGTGGATGATCTTGTAGCTGGTGACCAGCAGGCCCGCACCCGCGCGCACCGCGCCATAAGCATCGGTGCGCAGCTCGGCGCCCTGGCCGCGCAGGCTGCCGCGGTAGTTGTCGGTGTTGTGGACCAGGTGGCCCAGATTCAGTTCCGTGGCGGCCAGTGTGGTGCGCAGTTGCACGCGGCCCTGGCTGTCGGTGTCGTCGAACACGAGCTGGTTGTAGCCGCTGCCCCCGAACTCCTTGCTGCGCACGCCCCACATCGCGGACGAGTTGCGATGGGCGCCACTGCCGCCGCCGGAGCCATGCCATACAGGGCCGTTCCCTCCGACCAGGTTGCCCTGCGCCGATGTGGCGTGGTCGTGGGCCTGGCCGAAATGGTCGGTTGCTTCCTGCGCCGTTGTGCCACCAGGCGTTGGCGCGATGCCGCTTTCTCCCTGGCCGTTGTACAGCGCGCCGACGATGATCGGGCGGTCGATGTCGTTCTCGATGAATTGCACCAGCACTTCCTGCCCGATGCGAGGCAGGAACTGGCTGCCCATGCCGCCGCCGGCCGAGCGCTGTGCGACGCGCACCCAGCACGTGGCGTCGGCGGAGTCCTGCCAGTGGTAGCGGATCCGTACGCGGCCCAACTGGTCGCAATGGATCTCGTTGCCGCCCTGTGGCTGGTCCTGGCCGTCCTCGCCGACCACGATCGCGCTCTGCGAGCCGAGGGCGGTAGGCTTGCTGTGCTGGCGGCCTTCGCCGCCGTAATGGGCCGGGCGCCATGGGACGCCTGCCGCCAACGCGGCAAAGCTGTTGGCGTAGCCGCTGTCGGAAGCCTTTTCCACCGTGGTGCTGAAATCTTCCGGCAGCTCGCGCGTTTGCGCAGCCAGCGTTTCGAGCAGCTCGGGGATGGGGCCGAACAGTTCGGCCAGGCCGCGCTTGGCGGCAATCGGCAGGTTGTTGACGCCCACGCCCAGCACGCGCAGGGCGACATAGTCGGCGCCTTCGTCGTCGGAGAACAGGGCGCCTTGCGTCATCGTGAAGCGGGTGCCGGCGCGCAGCGTGCGCACGGTGGAGCGGCCCTGGCTTTGCTGGGCGCGCGCTTCGTGCAGCTGCATGTGCAGCGTGGCGTAGCGTTCGGCTTCGGAGCTGTCGCTGTAGAAGTACTGGCCCGGGTAGTCGTAGCTCTCCGGCTGGTAAGCGTTCTTGCCAAGGTCGTTCACGCGCGTGGGAACGGTGGTGCTGACGGCGGCCTTGGCCTTGTAATCGTAGCTGAGGACTGCCACCGCGCCGCTAACCAGCTGGCGCATGGACTGCAGCGACTGGATGGTGTCGAATTTTTCGCCGGCACGCGCAGCGTGGTAGCGCAGGCCATGGCCGGCGGCGCTGCTGGCGTCTTCCGGCGTGGCGGATTGCTGGCTGCTGTCGGCGAACAGCACCAGGGTTTGCTCCTCTTCGCCATCTTCAAAGCGCCAGGCGATGCCTTCTTCCGTCAGCAGGCGGCGCACGAAATCGTAGTCGGATTCGCGGTACTGGCAGCAGTAGCTGCGCACCGGGATCGCGTCGAGCAGGCTGCGCGCGTCGTCGCTCCACTGCCATTTGGCGTAGGGGGCGAAGCCGGAAAGCACTTCGTCCACGATATCGGCCACGTCCTTGTCCTGCCATACGCGGCTGTTCCGCGCCTGGGTGGCCAGCCACAGCCAGGACGACATGCGCAGGCGGTAGCGCGCAAAGCCGCCTTCGCTGCCCAGCATGGCGGCGTGGCTGACATAGCCGTGGAAGGCGGTGCGGCTGCCATCGGCCAGGCTGGCCTGCAAGCTGGCGCGCTGGCCCAGCAAGCTGGATGGATCAATGGTCGCGCTGGTCGACAGGGCGATGACGTCGCGGGTGGCAATTTCCTGCAGGCAGTCGTCGGCCAGGAAGGCTTCCACGAGCAGCCCGCCCGCACCGTAGTCGTCGTCTTTTTCCAGCGTGAGCTCGTACAGCCGGGTTTCGCTGGCGAACTGGGCGAGGGCGGCGTACGCCTGGGACAGGAGTTCAGTCCTCATATTCTATCTTTTTGGCAACAATTATCAAATCGCAAACAATAGCAGAGCTGAACAATTCCTGCCACACGCTTGAATAGGCGGGAAAAAACCGGCCAGATCGAAGCTTTGAGTTGACCTTTGCCACGGGATAATGCCTGCATAGAAAAACCGCTTGGATTGACCGTATAAGGGGCAGGGAAATGATTCGATCACTGTGGATTGCCAAGACCGGCATGGAAGCTCAGCAGACCCAGATGGACGTGGTGTCCAATAACCTGGCGAACGTGAGCACCAACGGCTTCAAGAAGTCGCGCGCCGTCTTCGAAGACCTGCTGTACCAGAATATCCGCCAGCCGGGCGCGGCCTCGTCGCAGCAGACCCAGCTGCCTTCGGGCATGCAGCTCGGCACCGGCGTGCGTCCGGTGGCAATCGAGCGCATCCATACCCAGGGGAACCCGCAGGCGACCGGCAACGACAAGGACCTGATGGTCAACGGTAACGGCTTCTTCCCGGTACTGCTGCCGGACGGCACTACCGCCTACACCCGCGACGGTTCCTTCCAGCGCGATAACAATGGCCAGATGGTGACGTCCAGCGGCTACGTGCTGCAGCCGGCCATCACCATCCCTATCAATGCCACCAGCATCACCGTTGGCCGCGACGGCATCGTGTCGGTCACGCTGCCGGGCCAGGCCGCCCCGCAGCAGATCGGCGCGATCCAGCTGGCGACCTTCATCAACCCGACCGGCCTGGAGTCGAAGGGCGAAAACCTGTACGTGGAAACCGGTTCCTCTGGCGCTGCAACCCAGAACCAGCCGGGGACCAACGGTACCGGCGTGATCATGCAGGGCTATGTGGAAACCTCCAACGTCAACGTGGTCGAAGAAATGGTCAACATGATCCAGACCCAGCGCGCCTACGAGATCAATTCGAAGGCAATCACCACCTCTGACCAGATGCTGCAGCGCTTGTCGCAACTGTAATAGAACGAGCCAGCCATGCGTATCCGCCTTGCCGCCACCATCATCGCCAGCGCGCTGCTGTCCGCCTGCGTCAGCGCGCCAACCTCGATCGTCAACGGCCCCACCAGCGCCCGTCCGCTGCCGCCGCCATACCCGCCGGCGGCGCAGAACAATGGCGCGATCTTCCAGGCCGCCAGCTACCGTCCGGCCTTTGAAGACCGCCGCGCCCGCCACGTGGGGGACGTGATCAATGTCGTCATCACGGAAAGCACGTCGGCCGTCAAGAACGGCGCCAGCGCCGGCAACAAGTCGGGCAGCGTCAACTTCGGCGTTCCCGGACTGCTGCAGAACAAGCTGGGCACCAATATCGCCACCAGCGCCGACAACAAGTATGCCGATGCGGATACGCAATCGCTCAGCAACAGCTTCCGTGGCACCATTGGCGCTACCGTCGTCGAGGTGCTGTCGAACGGTAACCTGATCATCGCCGGTGAAAAGCAGGTCGGCATGAACAAGGCCACTGAATACATTCGCATTTCCGGCATGGTGAACCCGGATTCCATCACTGGCAATTCGGTGCCTTCGACCTCGATCGCCGATGCCCGCGTCGAATACCGCACCAAGAGCAATATCGATGGCGCCGAAGTACAGTCGATGCTGTCGCGCTTCTTCCTCAGCCTGCTGCCTTTCTGATCATGAAGAAATTCAAGCTCCTCACTCTTTGCGCGGCCTTGCTGCTGGCGCCTGCCGTGCAGGCTGAGCGCCTGAAAGACCTGGCCAGCATTGCCGGCGTGCGCCAGAACCAGTTGATGGGTTACGGCCTGGTGGTTGGCCTCGATGGCTCGGGTGACCAGACCACGCAAACCCCGTTCACCGTGCAATCGGTCGCTTCCATGCTGCAGCAGATGGGCATTGCGCTGCCGGCCGGCACCACGCTGCAATTGAAAAACGTGGCGGCAGTGATGGTCACTACCAACCTGCCGACCTTCGCGCAGCCGGGCCAGCAGATCGACGTCACCGTTTCGTCGATGGGTAATGCCAAGTCGCTGCGCGGCGGCACGCTGCTGATGACGCCGCTGAAAGGCGCGGACGGCCAGGTGTACGGCATGGCGCAGGGTAATGTGCTGGTGGGTGGCGTCGGCGCGCAGGCGCCGGGCGGCGGCGCTGCCGTGGTCGTCAACCACCTGTCGGTCGGCCGCATCTCCGGCGGCGCCACGGTGGAACGCGCGGTGCCGACCACGCTGGGCGAAGGCAACCAGATCCGCCTCGAATTGAACAATACCGACTTTGCGACTGCCAGCCGCGTGGTCAATGCCATCAACGACAAGTACGGCGCCGGCGTGGCCTATGCGCAGGATGGCCGCACCATCCGCGTCACCGCGCCATCGTCGAGCGATGCGCGGGTGGCTTTCATCGGCGAGCTGGAGGGCATGGATGTGCGCCCGGCGCGCCAGGCGGCCAAAGTCATCATGAATGCCCGCACCGGCTCGGTGGTGATGAACCAGGAAGTGACGCTTGAGACGTGCGCCATTTCGCACGGCAACCTGTCAGTATCGGTGAGTGCCGATACCCAGGTCAGCCAGCCCAACCCGCTCAGCGGTGGCCAGACTGTGGTAACCCAGCAGGGCAATGTCGACATCAAGAAAGACTCCGGCAAGGTCATCATGCTCAAGGGCGGCGCGTCGCTGGCCGACGTGGTGAAAGCCCTCAACGCCATCGGCGCTTCGCCGCAAGACTTGCTGGCCATCCTGCAGGCGATGAAGGCAGCGGGTTCGCTGCGCGCCGAGCTGGAAATCATTTGAGGATGCAGCCATGATCCCCCGCACAGCCTCCACCACCGACCTGAGTTCAAACCTTGCCATCGACACCAAGGGCATGTCCGAGTTGCGCCAGTCGGCGCGCGCAGGTTCGCCGGAAGCGCTGAAAACCGCTGCCACCCAGTTCGAAGCCATGTTCGTCAACATGATGATGAAGAGCATGCGCGACGCCACGCCGCAGGACGGTTTGATGGACAACCAGCAAACCAAGATGTTTACCACCATGCTCGACCAGCAGACCAGCCAGGACATCGCCAGGAAAGGCCTGGGGCTGGCAGACGTGCTGGTGCGCCAGCTGTCGAAGACCCTGCCGCCGCAGGATGGCGTGCCGACCGACCCGGCCATGACGCGCGCCCTGATGGAACAGGCCAGGCTGCAGCGCTCGATCGAGGCCAGCGGCGGAGCTGCCGCCGTGGCCAAAGCCGGCACGAACCCGCTGGCCGCAGCCGACAAGCCAGCCCATGTGCGCAGCTTCCAGGACAAGCTGTCCAGCCACGCGGAAGAAGCCAGCCGCGCTTCCGGTATCCCGGCCAAGTTCATGCTGGGCCAGGCTGCGCTGGAAACCGGCTGGGGCCGCCGCGAAATCAAAGGCCGCGACGGCAGCAACAGCCATAACCTGTTCGGCATCAAGGCCGGTCCGGACTGGAAGGGCCGTGTTGTCGAAACGGCTACAACCGAATACGTCAATGGCAAACCGCAGACCCGTGTCGAGAAGTTCCGCGCCTATGACAGCTATGCGGACAGCTTCAAGGATTACGCCCGCCTGCTGAGCAGCAATCCGCGCTATGAAAAAGCGCTGGCAGCGGCCGGCAGTACCGATGCCGCCGGCTTTGCCCGCAGCTTGCAGCGCGCCGGCTACGCCACCGATCCCAACTATGCCACCAAGCTGGCCAGCATTATCAAGCGCACTCTTGCCTGACGAACATCAAGTTTTGCCGGGATGTGCCGTAAACTGAATATCTAGCGAAGGTAATTATCAAAATGTCCTTACTCAGCATCGGTAGAAGTGGTTTGTTGGCTGCCCAGGCGGGCCTGGCCACCACTGGGCACAACATTACCAACGCCAATGTGCTCGGCTATAACCGGCAGGTCGTGGTGCAGAGCACCACCCAGCCGATCCAGACCGGCGACGGTTTCGTCGGCACCGGTACTGAAGTGGCGCAGATCAAGCGCATTTATGACGACTTCCTGAACCGTCAATTGCTGGGCGCCCAGACCAACCAGGCCCATTTCGATACCTATCTGAACCAGGTCAGCCAGATCGACAACCTGCTGGCCGATACCACGGTCGGCCTCGGCCCGGCACTGCAGGGCTTCTTCAGCGGCGTTCAGAACGCCAACTCGAACCCGCAATCGACTGCGGCGCGCCAGGCCATGCTGTCGGCGGCTGAATCGCTGGCTTCGCGCTTCAATGGCCTGGCGAGCCGCATGAAGGAGTTGAACGAGGGCGTCAACACGGGCGTCACCGCCAGCGTCAACGAAATCAATTCCTTTGCCCGCCGCATCGCCGAGCTGAACAACACGATTGCCGGCCTGTCGGTCGACCCTTCGGCCCTCCCAAACGACCTGATGGACCAGCGCGACGCCCTGATCGCAGAGATGAACAAGCAGATCCAGGTGACCGTGAGGCCGGCCGAGAACAATATGCTGAACGTCTCGTTCGGCACCGGCCAGCCGCTGGTGATCGGCAACCGCAGCCAGGAACTGGCAACGGCCCCTTCGACCTTCGACCCGGAACGCATTGTGGTCGGCTACCGCACCCAGGGCGGCACCTTCTCGCAATTGCCGGACAGCGTACTGACCGGCGGCCAACTGGGCGGCCTGATCGACTTCCGCAATAGCGGCCTGGACGTGGCAAACGCCAACCTCGGCAAGATCGCAGCCGGCCTGGCCGATGCCTTCAACGACCAGCACAAGCTCGGCATCGACCTGGACGGCAACCTGGGCGGCAACTTCTTCAAGGACATCCACGCCTACGTTGGCTACGATACCCGCAACTCGCCCTCCAGCACGGTGAAAATCGATGCGGTGGTGGTCGATGCGGCCAAGCTGACCACGTCCGATTACGACATCAACTACAACGGCACCGACTTCATCGTGACGCGCGCCAGCGATGGCGCGACCACGACCATTGCACCGTATCCGCAGACCCAGCCGCAAGTGATCGATGGCGTGGCCTTCTCGATAACCGGTGCGGCAGGCGGCCCCGACCACTTCCTGGTGCGCCCGACCTATAACGCGGCGCAGGATTTCGGCGTCGAGCTGAAAGACCGCAACAAGATCGCGCTGGGTGCGCCGATCAGCACTTCGGTGCCGACCGCCAATACCGGCTCCGGCAAGATCAGCGCCGGCGCGGTGAACTCGAACTACCTGTTGCCGGGCAACCAGCTGATCGCGCCGGTCACGCTGACCTACAACAGCGCGACCAATGAGCTGAGCGGCTTCCCATCGGCAGTGGACGTCACCGTTAACGGCGTCACGACAAACTATCCGGCTGGGACGCCAGTGCCATACACCGCTGGCGCCAAGATGACCTTCCAGGGCATTGAGATCGAGATCACCGGCAACCCGGCCAATAACGACAAGTTCACCATTTCGCCGGGCAGCGGCGTTGGCGACGCGCGCAACGGCGTGCTGCTGGCAGGCCTGCAGACGAAGAACATCCTGGACGATGGCCATGCCACCTTCCAGGCCAGCTACGCGCAAATGGTCAACTTCGTCGGCAACAAGACGCGTGAAGCGCAGATCGCCGGCGCAGCGGCCGATACCACTGTGGAGCAGGCCCAGGCCGCGCGCGATTCGGTGTCCGGCGTGAACCTTGACGAAGAAGCTTCCAACCTGCTGCGCTACCAGCAGGCCTACCAGGCCTCCGGCAAAGTGATCCAGGTGGCGAGCGAACTGTTTGATACCCTGCTGTCCTTGGGCAGGTAAGATTTTTGAAGGAATAGCATCATGGTCATGCGTATTGCCACCCGGACGATTTATGAGAACGGCGTCAGCCAGCTGAACACATTGCAGGCGCAGCTGCAGAAGACACAGCTGCAATTGTCGACCATGCGGCGCGTCGTGACTCCTTCGGACGACCCGGTCGCGTCGGCGCGCGCGCTGGAAGTGTCGCAATCCAAGAACATGAATACCCAGTTCGCCACCAACCGCAGCAACGCCAATGCCTCGCTGTCGCTGGTGGACAACACGCTGGCAAGCACCGACGACCTGCTGCAGGAAGTGAAGAGCAAGATCGTCGCCGCCGGCAATCCTGGCTTTACGCTTGCCGACCGTGAAGCGCTGGCCAAGGAACTGGAAGGGCGCCTGGAAGACTTGCTGGGCCAGGCCAACGCCACCGACGGCACCGGCGCCTACCTGTTCTCCGGCTACAAGAGCGACATCCAGCCATTCACCCGTTCCGCCACCGGCGCCACCTACAACGGCGACCAGGGCCAGCGCGAACTGCAGGTGGCGGCGTCGCGCAAGCTTGCCACCAGCGAGACTGGCTCGGCCATCTTTGAAAGCAATATCACCGGTAACGGCACCTTCCAGACCAGCGTCGATCCGGCCAACGTCACGCGCGGCGGCACCGGCATCATTTCGCCGGGTGTGGTCAAGACCCCTTCGGCTGTGACGGGTCACAACTACACGCTGAACTTCACCGTGACCGGCACGCCGGCCGTGACCACCTATACCGTGAACGACGTCACGCTCGGCACTGCCGTGGTGACTGGCGCGCCTTATGTGTCGGGCCAGCCGATTGCTTTCGACGGCATCCAGATGGACATCACCGGCGCGCCGGCCAACGGCGACGTGTTCAATGTCGACCCAAGCAAGAACCAGTCGGTGTTCGAGACCATGACTACCCTGATTGGCGCGCTGCGCGGCCCTTCGGGTACGCCGGCGGCGGGAGCCGCCCTGACCAATGCGCTGAACCTGGCCAACCAGAACATCACCAATTCGCTCGACAACGTATTGTCGGTGCGCGCGTCGGTCGGCGCCCGCCTGAGCGAACTGGATCACCTCGACAGCGCAGGCGATGACCTCAACTTGCAGTATTCGAGCCAGATTTCCGACCTGGTCGACCTGGACCCGGTGGAAGCCATCTCCCGCTTCACGCAGCAGCAGACCACTCTGGAAGCAGCGCAGAAGTCCTACAAGGCGCTGGCAGGCTTGTCGCTGTTCAACCTGATCTGAGGCTTGCCTTAAGAAAGTCGGGGTCAGCTCCGGCAATCGGACACGGCC
>DASWTB010000480.1:0-4678 GCA_036402315.1 Pseudoduganella sp.
TACGATCACCAGTGGCGCAAAACCCCTCCTGATTTACCAGGAATCCCCAAAAGCAGCAGGGGAAAACTAAATAGGGTTTTGAATCCCTGAGGCAAGGCGTTACAATCGGTCTCAATAACCATAACGCCGGCTTCAGTCGAAAAGCCACTCGCGATCACCCGTCGCGCGTGGCTTTTTTTGTTCCGAATTGGCATTTAGTTAGAGTAAAACTGCATTTTCTCAAAGCAAATATAATTGCAGCATAGGGCTTGTGAATCGGCCGCTGGGGCCTATATCAGAACCAAGCTTTTAAAATAAGGTACGCCATGACAACTACCAAATTAACTGAGCAAACTCAACTGCCTCTGTTGCCACTGCGTGATGTCGTTGTCTTCCCGCACATGGTAATTCCGTTGTTCGTTGGCCGACCAAAGTCCATCAAGGCGCTCGAAGCTGCCATGGAGCAGGGCAAGAGCATCATGCTGGCAGCGCAGAAAGCCGCCGCCAAGGACGAACCTTCGCCTTCGGATATCTATGAAATCGGCTGCGTGGCCAACATCCTGCAGATGTTGAAGCTGCCTGACGGCACCGTAAAGGTGTTGGTCGAGGGTGCACAGCGTGCACGCATCAAGAAGATCACCGATAGCCCAACCCATTTCATTGCCGACCTGATGCCGCTCGAATCCGAGCAGGGCGATGAGTCGGAGATCGAGGCCATGCGCCGTGCGATCGTCCAGCAGTTCGACCAGTACGTCAAACTGAACAAGAAGATCCCGCCTGAGATCCTGGCTTCGCTGTCGGGGATCGACGATGCCGGCCGCCTGGCCGACACCGTAGCGGCGCACCTGCCGCTCAAGCTCGAACAGAAGCAGGTCATCCTGGAAATCATTGAAGTCTCGAAGCGCCTGGAGCACCTGCTCGGCCAGTTGGAAGGCGAGCTCGATATCCTGCAGGTGGAAAAGCGCATCCGTGGCCGCGTCAAGCGCCAGATGGAAAAGTCGCAGCGCGAGTACTACCTGAACGAACAAGTCAAAGCCATCCAGAAAGAACTGGGCGAGGGCGAAGAGGGCGCCGATATCGACGAACTCGAGAAGAAGGTCGCCGCCGCCAAGATGCCGAAGGAAGCCTTGGAAAAGGCCCAGGCCGAACTGAAGAAGCTGAAGCTGATGTCGCCGATGTCGGCCGAAGCGACCGTGGTGCGCAACTATATCGACACCCTGGTGTCGCTGCCATGGAAGAAGAAATCCAAGGTCAACAACGACCTGGCCAACGCCGAAAAAGTGCTCGACCACGACCACTACGGCCTGGAAAAGATCAAGGAACGCATCGTCGAGTACCTGGCAGTGCAGCAGCGCGTGGACAAGCTGAAGGCGCCGATCCTGTGCTTCGTCGGTCCTCCAGGTGTTGGTAAGACCTCGCTTGGCCAGTCGATCGCGAAAGCGACCAACCGCAAGTACGTGCGCATGGCCCTGGGCGGCGTGCGCGACGAAGCCGAGATCCGCGGCCACCGTCGTACATATATCGGTTCGATGCCTGGCAAGGTGCTGCAATCGCTGGCGAAAGTCGGCGTGCGCAACCCGCTGTTCCTGCTGGACGAGATCGACAAGATGGGCGCGGACTTCCGCGGCGATCCTTCGTCGGCCCTGCTGGAGGTGCTGGACCCTGAACAGAACCATACCTTCTCGGACCACTACATCGAAGTGGACTTCGACCTGTCCGATGTGATGTTCGTGGCGACTTCGAACTCGTACAACATCCCGCCGGCACTGCTGGACCGTATGGAAGTGATCCGCCTGTCCGGCTACACGGAAGACGAGAAGACCAACATCTCCTTGCGCTATCTGTTGCCGAAACAGGTCAAGAACAACGGCTTGAAGGAAGAGGAAATCTCCGTCAGCGAAGCGGCGGTGCGCGACATCATCCGCTACTACACCCGTGAAGCGGGCGTGCGTTCGCTGGAGCGTGAAATCTCCAAGATCTGCCGCAAGGTCGTGAAGATGCTGCTGCTGAAGAAGTCGGACAAGAAGGTCAGCGTCACGCCGAAAAACCTGGACAAGTTCCTGGGCGTGCGCCGCTACGATTTCGGCGTGGCCGAGAAGACCAACCAGATCGGCCAGGTGGTCGGCTTGGCGTGGACTGAAGTGGGCGGCGACCTGCTGACCATCGAATCGGTCAGCATGCCGGGCAAGGGCAACGTCATCCGCACCGGTACCTTGGGCGATGTGATGAAGGAATCGATCGAAGCCGCTCGCACCGTGGTGCGCAGCCGCGCCTCGCGCCTTGGCATCAAGAACGAAGCCTTTGAGAAGAAGGACATCCACATCCACGTGCCGGAAGGCGCGACGCCGAAAGACGGGCCATCGGCAGGTATTGCGATGACCACGGCGATGGTGTCGACCTTCACCGGCATTCCAGTCCGTGCGGACGTGGCGATGACCGGCGAGATCACGCTGCGCGGCGAAGTGCTGCCGATCGGCGGCTTGAAGGAGAAGCTGCTGGCAGCGCATCGCGGCGGCATCAAGACCGTACTGATTCCTGAGCAGAACGTGAAGGACCTGGCCGAGATTCCGGACAATGTGAAGAACAAGCTGGAAATCGTGCCGGTGCGCTGGATCGACAAAGTGCTGGAGGTCGCACTGGAACGCCAGCCGGAACCGATTACCGAGCCGGTGGCTCCGGTGGAGGTGCCGGCAGTTGCGGCGGCTGACGGGAGCAGTGAAGTAGTTAAACACTAAACCGGTACCCCAGTGTCTGACCCACAGGGTCAGACACTGATACGCGACGGTCGCGAGGTGGGTGTCAGACCCTGCGGGTCTGACACCGGTTTGCCGGTTTAAACGGTAAAGAGGGCGCCAGAAATGGCGCCCTTTTTGTTTCATACCTTGATTTACCCTTGACACAGTGCAACCCCGACCTGTTTAATACGGCCCTGAGATTTTTATACGCACTACAACGCGGCATAAAAAACGGTATAAACGATATAAACCTTTGTGACGGGGACTGTAATGAACAAGACCGAACTGATCGACCACATCGCGACTTCCGCTGACATCTCCAAGGCTGCAGCTGCACGCGCCCTGGATGCTGTGATCGATGGCGTAACCACCACCCTGGCCAAGAACGACAGCGTCACCCTGGTTGGCTTTGGCACCTTCTCCGTGAGCGAGCGCGCAGCCCGTACCGGCCGCAATCCGCGCACCAAGGAAGAGATCAAAATCGACGCAGCAAAAGTTCCTAAATTTAAAGCTGGTAAAGCTTTGAAAGACGCTGTACAATAATGGCCTTCGGTAAGCAGTGATGCTTACCGGGCAGTTTAAGCGGGCGTTTAGCTCAGTTGGTAGAGCGGATCCCTTACAAGGATTAGGTCGGGAGTTCGACCCTCTCAACGCCCACCAAGCTTAAATAGAAGTGTTGTGAATGCTGGAGCGGTAGTTCAGTTGGTTAGAATACCGGCCTGTCACGCCGGGGGTCGCGGGTTCGAGCCCCGTCCGCTCCGCCAGCAGACGCATACACACTACCTGGAGCGGTAGTTCAGTTGGTTAGAATACCGGCCTGTCACGCCGGGGGTCGCGGGTTCGAGCCCCGTCCGCTCCGCCAGAATCCCGAGAAAGCCCCACAAGTCCGCAAGACTGTGGGGCTTTTTCATTTGCAACATCAGCAACTGCACTGTAAAATCGCGCGAGCAGTTTTCACGCCTCCTCTATACGGAAAAAAATAGCTGACATGTTTGATTTTGTACGCACGCATCAAAAACTGATGCAGATTATCCTGGCGCTCCTGATTGTGCCTTCGTTTGTGCTGGTCGGCGTCGGCGGCGTCAAGCTGTTTGGCGAAGACGCGAACACCATCGCCAAAGTGGCCGGCTATCCGCTGACCCAGCAGGAATGGGAAAGCGCCCAGCGCCGTCAGCTGGACCAGCTGCGCCAGCGCATGGGTCCACAGTTCGACCAGAAGATGTTCGATACGCCGGAGTTCAAGCAGAACATTCTGGAGCAGCTGATCGCCCAGCGCGCGGTGAACGCGGAAATCCGCAGCGCCCACCTGACCGCCAGCGAGCAAAAGGTGCAGGAGGCCATCACCACCCAGCTGCCGCTGTTTAAAGCCGACGGGACCTTCGACAAAGAACAATACCTGCAGATCCTGGCGGCGCAAGGCATGAACGCCGGCATGCACCAGGAACAGGTTCGCCAGGAACTGGCGCTGCAGCAAGTGGCAAGCGGCGTGGAACTGAGCGGCTTCGTACCACGCACTGTCGCCAAGGCCATTTCCGATTTCGGCTCGCAAGAGCGCGAAGTGCAGGAACTGGCGCTGCCGGTTTCCCAATTCCTGCCGAACGTGAAGGTCACCGACGACATGGTGAAGGCCTTCTACGACAAGAATGCCAAGCTGTTCGAGATCCCTGAATCGGCCAAGATCGAATACGTGGTGCTGAACGCGGAAGCGGTCGCTTCGCAAGCCACCGTGAGCGATGAAGAAGTCGCCAGCTACTACAAGTCGAACGAAAAGCGCTTCACCACCGAAGAAGCGCGCCGCTCGTCGCACATCCTGATCAAGAGCGAAGGCGACAAAGCCGCCGCTAAAGCCAAGGCTGAAGCAGTACTGGCCGAAGTGCGCAAGAACCCGGCCGACTTCGCCAAGATTGCCAAGGTCAAGTCGGATGACCCGGGCTCCGCGGCGCAGGGCGGCGACCTGGATATCC
>DASWTB010000481.1:0-6901 GCA_036402315.1 Pseudoduganella sp.
AACGATGCCGGTGAAGTCGTCGCACTGCAGCACGCGCACGGCCTGGAAATCGCCTGGGGCGGTTTGCAGCGCGAGACGCGCGTGGGTGGCGCCGATGTCAGCCAGCAGGCGGGGGCCGTCCGCAAAAGCGGATCGGTTAGCTTTTGGGTCTGCCTCTATCTGTTTCATTGTCTTTTAAGTATTAGATAACGCCTTAAAGGCGGGAGGATACCCGAAAAACAAGGCCCCGTGCGCAGACGGGGCCTCTTATATTTATACTGCGTAGCCAAACCAGGCGCCATAACCTGGCAGCTGGACCTCGCCGTCGACCACCTCGCCCGGCAGGCCAGGCTGCTCCAGCTTCTGCGCCCCTTTGGCTGCCGGCAGCGCGAAATTGACCGGCGCCGCGCCCAGGTTGAACAGCGCGATCACGCTGCGCTCCCCTTCCAGGTCGCGTCGCAGCGCCAGTACCGGCTCCGGCGCGTCGTAAAACACGATGTCGCCGCGCGTCAGCTGCGGAGTGGTTTTACGCCAGGCGATCATGCGTCGCGCGAAGTTCAGCGGCGAATTCGGATCTTCTTCCTGCACCGATGCGGCGATAGCCTTGTGCTCTTCCGCCACCGGCAGCCACGGCGTGCCGGAAGTGAAGCCGCCGTGCGCGCCCGTGGTCCAGGCAATGGGCGTGCGGCAGCCGTCGCGGCCCTTGAATTCAGGCCAGAAGGTCTTGCCGTACGGGTCCTGGATCAGCTCATAAGGCACGTCGGCCTCGCTGAAGGCCAGTTCGTCGCCCTGGTACAGGCAAGGCGTGCCTTTCAGCGACAGCTGCATGGCCAGCACCAGCTTGGCGAAGGCCGCCTGGTTGCTCATGCCTTTCCAGCGCGTGACCACGCGGGCGGCATCATGGTTGCCGACCGACCAGGAAGGCTGGCCCTCCTTGACGCGCGCCTGGAAGTCTTCCACCTGCTTGCGGATGTGGCCCGCGCTGCTGTCGGCAGTCAGCAGGTTGAAACTGTAGGCCATGTGCAACTTGTTGCCGCCGGCCATATATTCAGCCATCACGCCCAGCGAATCGTCGGCGCCCACTTCGCCGATGGCCACGGCGCCGTATTCGTCCAGCAGCTTGCGCACCTTTTCCAGGAAGGCGACGTTTTCCGGCTGCGTCTTGTCGTGAATGTGGGCCTGCATGCCGTAGGGATTGGCGTCGCTCACCGTGGAGGTGTCGCGCACCAGCGCCGGGGGATTGCTGCGCAACTGGCGGTCGTGGAAATGGAAGTTGCAGGCATCCATGCGTACGCCATCGACGCCGCGCTTCAGCCAGAAGCGCAGCGCGTCGAGGTGCGCCTGCTGCACTTCCGGGTTGTGGAAGTTCAGGTCCGGCTGGCTGACCAGGAAGTTGTGCAGGTAGTACTGCTTGCGGCGCGAATCCCATTGCCAGGAAGAGCCGCCGAATACGGACAGCCAGTTGTTGGGCGGGTTCCCGTCCGGCAGCGGATCGGCCCAGACGTACCAGTCGGACTTGGGATTGTCGCGCGAAGATCGGCTCTCCTTGAACCACGGGTGGTCCTCGGAGGTGTGCGACATGACCTGGTCGATCATGATTTTCAGGCCCAGGCTGTGCGCCTTGGCGATCATGCGGTCGAAGTCGGCCAAAGTGCCGAACATCGGGTCGACATCGCAGTAATCGGCCACGTCGTAGCCGAAATCGCGCATCGGCGATTTGAAGAACGGCGAGATCCAGATGATGTCCACGCCCAGCTTGGCGATGTAGTCGAGGCGATCGGTAATGCCATTCAGGTCGCCGATGCCGTCACCGTTGGTGTCCAGATAACTGCGCGGATAAACCTGATAAATGATTGCTTCTTTCCACCAAGGTGTGCTCATAATTCCCGATCCCGATAAAAAACTGTTATGTAGATAATATACATGATGAATGAGGGAAGTTCAAATACTATGATTCCTTAAAAATCAATGAGTTAGTAATTTTGATGTAGCCAAACTACATGCAAGAGAAACCGGCAGTTGCCAATACAGGTGGGTTCGCATAGCATCGCGCCCATTATTTGAATCGGGAGACCTCATGTCGACGCAAGAACTGGAAAAGGGTAACGGGCCGATGCCCCGGCAAATCCCATACATCATCATCAATGAAGCCTGCGAACGTTTCAGTTTTTACGGCATGCGCAACATCCTGGTGCCATTCCTGATCAGCACCCTGCTGCTGTTTATCCCGTCCGAACACCGCGCCAGCGAAGCGAAGCACGTGTTTCACACCTTTGTGATTGGTGTGTATTTCTTCCCGCTGCTGGGAGGCTGGCTGTCGGACCGCTACTTCGGCAAATACAACACGGTGTTCTGGTTCTCGCTGATCTATTGCGCGGGACACGCCTGCCTGGCCCTGTTTGAGAGCAACCTGAATGGCTTCTACTTTGGCCTGTTCCTGATTGCGTTTGGTTCGGGCGGCATCAAGCCGCTGGTGGTTTCCTTCGTGGGCGACCAGTTCGACCAGACCAACAAGAAGAAGGCCAAGGTGGTGTTCGATGCCTTCTACTGGAGCATTAACTTCGGCTCCTTCTTTGCGTCGCTGCTGATGCCGATCTTCCTGAAGAGCTATGGTCCCTCCGTCGCATTCGGCATCCCGGGCATCCTGATGTTCATCGCCACCCTGGTGTTCTGGTCGGGCCGCAAGAAGTATGTGCACATTCCGCCATCGGAGCCTAGCCATGATTCCTTCACGCGCGTCGCAAAGACGGCACTGATGTCGGCCGCCCCGGGCCAGCCCCGCCCAGGCCTGACCGTCGCGCTCATTGGCGTGGCGGCTGCGCTGGTTTCGCTGGCAATGACGCCGTCCTGGGGCTTCGTGATCGCGGCATGCACGGCACTGGTGCTGGCGATCGCTTTCGGCGGTATCGGAACTTCGATGCAGCTTGAGCGCGCACGCGGCAAGCATAGCGACGAAGCGGTGGATGGCGTGCGCGCCGTGCTGCGCATTTTCATTGTATTTGCCCTGGTCACCCCGTTCCACTCCCTGTTTGACCAGAAGGCCTCAACCTGGATCGTTCAGGCGAACGATATGGTGCATCCGACTTATGAAATCCTGGGCTGGTCGTTCTCTTTCGTACCGGCACAGATGCAGGCACTGAACCCGCTGTTGGTGATGCTGCTGATCCCATTCAATAACATCGCGCTGTTCCCGCTGCTGCGCAAGCTGGGTATTGAGCCCACTCCGCTGCGCCGCATGGGCACTGGCATCCTCTTCTCCGCCCTGGCGTGGGTGGTGATCGGTACGCTCCAAGTGACGATGGATGCCGGCACGCCTGTATCAATGGCCTGGCAGATCCTGCCTTATGCACTGCTGACTTTCGGCGAAGTGATGGTTTCCGCTACCGGCCTCGAATTCGCGTACTCGCAAGCCCCTATATCGATGAAGGGCGTCATCATGGCGCTGTGGTACCTGGCGATCACGGTCGGCAACCTGTGGGTATTGATTGTCAACGCCGGCGTGAAGAACGATGCCGTGTCGGCCTATATCAAGACCACCGGCTTCTCGGTGATGGCGTTCCAGATGTACTTCTTCGCCGCCTTCGCGGCGCTGGTGGCAGGCTGCTTCGCGCTGTACGCCATGCGCTACAAGATGGTGGACTTCTACCGCAAGGAACCCGAACCCCAGGTCTGCTACGGCACCACGCCGGAACCGCAAAAGGCCTAAGCCTATCCAGCCCGCTCCGGCGGGCTTTTTTGTTCCTGCCGCTGCCGATCGGCAGCGGCGAAAATCCGCACAAGCCGCGGCTGGAATTCCGGAATTCCGCCACCGCGCGTCCGGAACACCCCGCTTGCCGGACGGCGCCCCCAATAGAATCAAGTACTTGCCACATTCCAATTTTCTGGCATGAAAGCTGCTATTGACTGGTCAAAACACCCCTTACACAGGAGACCAGCATGACCAAGCTTAAACTCGCATCGCTCTTCGCGGCCGCAGCATTCGCTTCCGCCGCCAACGCCCAGGAAGTTGTCCGCCTCGGCAACCTGAAGTTCGCGCACTACGGCGCCGTCTCGTATATCAAGGAAATCGCGCCGAAATGCGGCATCAAGGTCGAAGAACATATCTTCGCCAAGGGCCCCGACGTGATGCAGGCCATCCTGGCAGGCGAGCTCGATGTCGGCGCTACCGCCTCGGAAGCCGCCATCCAGGGCCGCGCCAACGGCGCCCCGATTTATGTGGTCGCAGGCTTCGCCAAAGGTGGCGCGCGCCTGGTCGCGCGCCCCGACAGCGGCATCAAGGCCATCAAGGATTTGAAAGGCAAGAAAGTCGGCGTGACCCGCGGCGGCATCCATGAAGTGCTGCTGGCGGCCGAACTGTCGCAAGCCGGCCTGACCTTCTCCGACCAGCCGGGCAAGGACGTGCAGCTGGTGTTCCTGGCCTTTGCAGACCTGAACCAGGCGCTACTCGGCAAGAACCTGGACGCTATCATGCAATCGGAGCCGCAATCCTCGCAAGCCATCAACAAGGGCTTCGGCGTGGAAGTCATGAAGCCGTATGACACCCCGATCGGCGAACCAGTGCGCACCATGGTGATGAGCGAGAAGTTCTATTCCACCCGCCGCGCCACCGCCGCCAAGTTCATGAACTGCTTCGTGCAGGCGACCAAGACCTTCATCGACAACAAGCCGACTGCCGAAAAATACGTGCGCGACGTAATCTTCAAAGGCCAGATCACTTCCGACGATTTCCAGGACGCGATCGCCAACTCGCCGTACACCTACGACATCTCCCCGCAGCACATCCAGGTCACCACCGACGTGATGAACAAGACCGGCGTGGGCAAGATGCGCAAGGTGCCGGTGGCAACCGAGTGGGTCAAGACCGACCTGCTGGACGAAGCCAAGAAAAGCCTGAACATCAAGTAAGCGAGGCATATCATGGCAAAACTGAATTTGCGCCAGATCGCAGCGGGCTCCGTGGTGCCCGTGCTGGTCATCGCGTTGTGGCAGGCCAGCGCTGCGCTGGAGTGGATCAACCCGCAAGTGCTGCCCTCCCCTTGGGCAGTGGTTACCAAGTGGGTCGAGTACCTGCTGCCATTGCAGGCCTACGACCCGGCAGCCAGCTCCTGGCTGTCCTGGGCGCTGTCCGGTGAACTGATTGGCGACACCATCAGCAGCATGTACCGCGTGCTGGTGGGCTTTGCAGTCGGCGCCGGCCTGGCCCTGCCTTTCGGCCTGGTGATGGGTTCGAGCAAGCGCATGTACGACTGGCTCAATCCCCTGCTGCAGGTGCTGCGCCCGATCCCGCCTATCGCCTACATCCCGCTGGCGATCCTGTGGTTCGGCCTGGGCAACGCGCCAGCCGTGTTCCTGATTGCGCTGGGCGCCTTCTTCCCGGTGCTGATGAACACCATCGCCGGTGTGCGCCAGGTGGACGGCATCTACGTGCGCGCCGCCCGCAACCTGGGCGTCAGCCAGCGCACCATGTTTGTCCGCGTCATGCTGCCGGCAGCCGTGCCTTACATCCTGTCGGGCGTACGCATCGGCATCGGTACCGCCTTCATCGTGGTGATCGTCTCCGAGATGATCGCTGTGAACAACGGCCTCGGCTTCCGCATCCTGGAAGCACGCGAGTACTTCTGGTCTGACAAGATCATCGCCGGCATGATCAGCATTGGCCTGCTTGGCCTGGCGATCGACATTGGCATGAACAAACTGAATAACCATCTGCTGCGCTGGCACCGCGGCCTGGAGAATTAAGATGAGCGCAACCCATATCGACGTCAAGCACGTCAACAAGGTATTCAAGACCGACAACCGCGAAGTGGTGGCGCTGCGCGACATCAACCTGCAGATCCCGCAAGGCCAGTTCGTCTGCCTGCTGGGCCCATCGGGCTGCGGCAAGTCGACCCTGCTGAACGCCATCGCCGGCTTCTCGCTGCCTTCCCGCGGCGAGATCACGGCCGATGGCCAGCTGATCACCGGCCCGGGCCCGGAGCGCGGCATGGTGTTCCAGGAGTACGCGCTGTTCCCATGGATGACCGTGGAAAAAAACATCGCCTTCGGCCTGGAGATCAAAGGCATGGCGCAGGCCGAGATCAAGCAGCGCGTTGACCAGTTGCTGGGCATGCTGTCGTTGTCCGACTTCCGCAACCGCTATCCGAAAGACCTGTCGGGCGGCATGCGCCAGCGCGTGGCGATTGCGCGCGTGCTGGCACTGGATTCGCCAATCATGCTGATGGACGAACCGTTCGGCGCGCTGGATGCACTGACCCGCCGCAACCTGCAGGACGAACTGCTGCGCATCTGGTCGGAGCTGAAAAAGACCATCATCTTCGTGACCCACAGTATCGAAGAGGCGATCTACCTGGCCGACCGCATCGTAGTCATGACCTACCGTCCCGGCACCGTCAAGCGCGACATGATCGTTGAACTGCCGCGCATGCGCGATCCTGCTTCGGCCGACTTCAACGCCCTCAAGCGCGAACTGGGCGCCCTGGTAATGGAAGAACAGCAACGTCACCACAGCGACGAACTGCGCATGGCTGCGGTGGACTAAAATTGCGCTTATGCGCAAACCATTTCTCCTGCTGTTGTCCCCGGCGGCCGCGATTATCGTGGCCGCCTACATGCTTGGCGCGCATCGCGCCGGCAATGAGCAGCTGGCGCAAGGCCAGCGCCAGCTCCAGCTCATGGCGCCGGAACTGCAGTCGGTGCTGGAACGCTTTGAAACCCTCCCCTTCGTCCTGGCGCAGCAGCCGGACCTGACCAACGCCCTCGCCCACCCGAAGGATTCAGAGGCCATCGCCCGCCTGAACCAGACGCTGCAAACCATCCAGCAGCAGGCCAAGGTCGGTGCGCTTTACCTGATGGACCGCAATGGCCTGACGCTGGGCGCCAGCAACTGGGACCAGCCGCTCGGCTTCGCCGGCAAGAACTTCTC
>DASWTB010000482.1:0-4840 GCA_036402315.1 Pseudoduganella sp.
TTATCGGCCAAGGCAAGCTGCATCCCGAAACCATCATCACGCACCGCCTGCCGCTGGAGCAGGCGGCCGACGGCTACCGCATCTTCGACAGGAAGGAAGAAGAGTGCCGCAAGGTGATCCTGCGGCCGGGTTAGCGATTAACACTCTTTGAAAACGATATCGATTGCCAGGCCAGCACCGGCAGCAGCTTCGAACCTGCGCGCAACATCGTGCACCGCGCAAATGCGCTGCCAATCGGAAGTTTGGCAAGGCCGGATATGCATGCGGTTCAGCGCCCCGGCACCAGGTAGCGCAGTTCCGCCATGCCAGTACCAATCTGCCGAGCGGACTGCAGCAGCAGCGGCGGATTGGTCAGGCGCCGCGGGAATAGCGGCTTGCCCTGCCCCAGCGTGACCGAACCTACCTGGACGATCAATTCGTCCAGCAACCCGGCGTCATGGAATTGCCCTGCCAGGTCGCCGCCTCCGACGATCCAGATATTCTTGTCGCCCGCCGCCTGGCGCATAGCGCTGTGGACCGGACGCACGTCGCCTTGCACGAAGCGCAGGTCCGCGCCGGGAATCGACGGCAAGGTACGCGAAGAAAAGATCCACGTCGGCTGCGTGTAAGGCCAGGGCGCGCCCACTTCGGCCGCCACCGTATCGGCATTGCGCAACATCCACTCGTAAGTGGAGGAGCCCATTGCAATCGCGCCGACCCGGGCGATGAATTCAGGATAGCTGCTGTCGTTGACGTCGCCGAGCGGGAACAGCCAGTCCAGCGAATCGTCTTCCGTGGCGATAAAGCCATCAAGGCTGGTGGCGGTAAAAAATTGAGTCTTCATTTAACTTGTTGCGATGCCGCGTTCACGTGAACTAGGCGCAAGATTTTACGCGAATGGAGAACCTGTGATTCTCTCGAATAATTGCGCTCGAACGTCATCTCTTTCGAAGATGCGCAACCAGCCACCCCGCAGCGGCTCCGGCCGAGCCGCCAGGAAGCGATTGCGGCAAATAGCCTTCCCCGAACTGCGTGAGCGGCGGCCCGCTTACCCACAGCTACAGGGGCAGATGCTCCTGCTTCCCGACTTCGTGCATCAGCTCGCGCACAGCATTGATAGGGGCGAGATGGACGCCACAGTGCTGTTTGAACCAATTAATTATTTGTCTCCTCTTCTGGAATGGGGCGCGCAACCAGGAACAGGTAGGACATCGCGCCAAGGAAGGCCATACCAGCACCGGCCAGCAGTGCCGGCACAAAGGACCAGTTTTGCGCAATATACCCGGTGAGCACAGGCGCCAGCGCGCCGCCCAGGAAGCCGCCGAAATTCTGGATCGCACCAAGCGACGCGATGCGGCTGCGCGGCGCCGCCACCGTGACAAGCGACCACGCGCAGGCCGACGAAGCGTTGGCAAGGAAGATAACCATGGAAATGCACGCCACCGCCACGACATTACTCTCCACCAGCGCAGCGGGAACGGTAAACGCCACCATGCCAAGCGTAGCCAGCACCACCGCATTGCGGCGGCCCGAAATCGGAGTGCTCGCAAATCGCACGATTCGGTCGGAAGCCCAGCCCGCGATCAGCGCGCCGGCGAAGCCGCACAGGAAAGGAATCGCCGATGCAAGACCGGCACTCGCCAGCTCCATATGGCGCTCGGTGCGCAGGTAGCCGGGCAGCCAGGTCAGGTAAACCCAGTTCAGGTACACCGAACCGAAGAATCCGAACATCATGCCCCAGGTCACACGGTGGCGGAACAGCGCCCGCCAGGCGGCAAAGCTGGTCTTCGGCGCGGCTTCCGCGGCCTCCCCTGCCTCCAGGTAGGCGCGCTCCTCCGCGCTCAGTTCCTCGCGTACCGGGTCGCGATAAACACTCACCCATACGATTGCAGCGACCAGGCCAAGCGCTCCGGTAACGTAAAACGCCCAATGCCAGCTGGTCGCGGCAATCAATGGCGGCAGCAGCAGCGGCGCCAGGGCTACACCCAATGGCGACGCCGAGTTGTAGATGCCCGTCGGCGTTCCGCGCGAACGCAATGGGAACCAGTTGCTCACTACCCGCGCTGCCGAGGGGAACTGCGGCGCCTCCCCGATCCCGAGCGCAATCCGCGCGAGCACGAAGTAGCCGAAAGTCGAAGCCAGGCCGCCCGCCGCCTGCGCCACAGACCACAGCACCAGGCCACTGCCAAGCAGCCAGCGCGGACCGATCTTGTCGACCAGCGCACCAACCGGCAACTGGCAGAGGGCGTAGCTCCACGAGAACGCTGACAGCAGCAAACCCATTTCGCCCAGCGACAGGCCAAGGTCCGCACGGATATACTCGTTCGCCACGGCCAGGGTGGCGCGGTCCAGGTAATTAATGACACCGGTGGCCACCAGCAGCACCAACGCCAGGGCTTGCCTTTGAAGGATTCTTGGAGGGACTTGATTAGCAGTGAAGTTGGTCATTTCTGGTGCTCTATACGCCGCGCGAATGGGAAAATCGTGGCGAGTATAGAGCACCGCGCCATCCTCGAACCATTTTTTAGCTTTGCGGCTTCGGAAGCTCGCAGGGGCTATAGCCCTTCTGGTCCTGGAAAATGCAAGCCTTCGGAATGTACTTCGAATCTCGCAGCTGGTAGATCGTCGAGTAAGTCCCGTACGACTTGCCAGCCGATTCGATCAACACAAGCTTGCCGCTGACCTTATCGTCGACCACCTGCAAGCCAATCGACGCCCAGTCAGCATATGCCAGCTTGAAGTCCTTGTTCGACTTCGACAGCATGACGAAATACACGTTGGACTGGTTTGCGGAAAGATTCTGGCAATAGTATCGGTCGGAAATAATGTAGTCGTTGATGCCATCGCCATTCAAGTCGTGGCGATCGGCGGTCAGCGCCTGGCCGATGGATTTCTTGCCATAGCCGTGCTGCTCAAGACATGCAGGTTCTGGTTTGTCCGAGAAGCCGTCATTGCATGCCGACTTCTCGCCCAGCCGGGTTGAAACCAGTTCGCCGGAACAGTACGAAAGCGCGCCAGCCAGCTCCGCCCCCTTCGGCCACTTCGCAAGCTGTGTTTTCAGGGACTGCGCTATCGGCTCGGGAACGTAATCCGGCTCGCTCGGCTTGACCTGGCGCTCTTTGCCGATCAACTGGTTTGAAATATTCGGCAGCGGTTCCAGCCTGGACACCCTGATGTCATCCTCGGATACGCCAGTAGTCTTCTGGCCGCAGGCGGAGAACAGCGCAAGGCAGGGAAAGAACAATAAGGTCGCAAAGTTGCTTCGGCGGGGCATGTACGTGATGTTGGTTTTTTGGCAAATTCTAGCACGCGCACCCGCCAAGAGGCATCACTTCTGCCCGAGTTCCTGCGCCAGCCCGATGAGGATTCCTTCCGGCCCCCGGATGTAACAAAGCCGGTAAACGTCTCCATACTGGACCACGTCACCAACAACCGTCGCCCCCAGTCTGCCTAGCCGCGCCAGGGTATCGTCGATATCGTCCACGGCAAACATGACACGCAGGTAGCCAAGCGAATTCACTGGAGCGGCGCGGTGATCGGCAACCACCTTCGGCGCAAGAAAGCGGGATAGTTCGAGCCGGCTGTGGCCATCCGGCGTACGCATCATCGCAATCTCGACGCGCATGCCGCGCAAGCCCGTCACACCATCGGCCCAATCTCCCTCAACTGGCGCCCTTCCCTCAAGCTCAAGACCAAGTTCGGTGAAGAACCCAATCGCCACATCAAGGTCCTTAACCACAATGCCGACGTTGTCCATGCGCTTGATTGCCATGATGCCTCCCTCACCTGGCAAAATTGCCAGACACTACTGCTCCTGAAGAAGATCCCCGTACAGCTGTTTGCGCCGCTCAGTGAAATGCCACCATGGCTGAGGGGCATTCCCTTGGAGGAAATCCGTTACAGACATGAAGACGTCCAGCACGCATGGATCGTGGCGTGAGGCGGTGACATGGCACAAAGCGTTGTACAACTCCAGCGGATCAGCGCCTGCCAGTTCGCTGGGATGCTGGTAACCCAGGCGCACAAAGTCCTGAGCTGCGGCTGGACCAATGTTAGGAAGGTCGGTGAATCTCAGGATTTTTTCCCGCACTACTTTTGCTGGGTTCATGGTTTCGGGCATCGTTCAGGAATGCGGGTCAAGCCCGAACACGCGCAGCTCTTGCTGGCATCGGCAGGCCTTCGCGATGCGAGCGGCCCACGCCACCGCCTCCTCGCGCGAAGGCAATTCAAGCACGGTGAAACCACCGTTAAGCGGAGGCGCCCAAGGATAGCCGCCATCGGAGACAGATCCGTCGGCCGAAACCAGCACTGGCGCCACGCTTTCGTCGATGCCGCCGGCGAAGAGATAAACACCAGCGGCTTTCGCCTCATCGATCACGGCGTGCGCGGCGCGCCCCACCGCCTCAAACTCGTCGTCGGGCACGACCATCGCCGCGCTGGGAAAGGAGATCAGGTACTGGGCCATAGTAAGATTAACGTGTAGTGGGCCGAGATGTCGGACTCGAACACTGATTAGTTATCACTCATAGAGCTTGCCACAATAAAGGAAAACTGCAAACCGCTTCCAGTAGTTCGATTCTGGAATGTCTTGTGAGATACCGACGTCGGTCGCCCCTCCCCAACGCATCTACTTCGGGAATAAAAGTATCGATTGGCAACGGCCATGACTTCAAAATGGCTGCCAGCTCGCGGCGTGGCTTGGCCTGCTGCCAGGCCAATACAGTTCCGGCGGCAAGGTCAAACTTGGGCACATCACAAAGGCTGGCGATCGATACTTACGCACACTGCTGACTCTTGCGGCGCGAGCGATGCTGGCCAATAACCGGCGGCTGGAGCGCGCAGCGCGTAAGCCGTCCGGTTG
>DASWTB010000483.1:0-3061 GCA_036402315.1 Pseudoduganella sp.
GTCCTTATTTCCAGGCTGCCCTGCATGGCAAGGCAGGCCGTTTCTACGGTATCGGCACCAGCACCAGCGAAGCTGGCTACTTCATCGCTCAGCCAGTGCAGCGCCTTGGCAAGATCGAAGGCGTGATCGCGGTCAAGATCAGCCTCGTGGAACTGGAACGCAACTGGAGCAGCAGCGAAGACCCGATCGTGCTGGCCGACCGCCACGGCGTGATTTTCCTCAGCAACCGGCCGAACTGGCGCTACCACAGCCTGACGCCATTGCCGCCCGACGCAGTGGCGGAACTGGCCAGCACGCAGCAATACATCGGCCGTGAAGTCACGCCGCTGGCACGCAACCCTGGCCCGCGCGTCACGCAGGAGGTCGGACGGCTTGGCTGGCAGCTCATGATCTTCCCCAGCCAGTTGCGTGTGGTCCGCAGCGGCATCAACTGGGCACTCGCAACCGCACTGCTGCTGGCCTGTGGCGCCGTGTCGTACTGGGCCATGCACCAGCGCCGCCGCAGGCGCGAAGAACGGCTGGCCTTCGACCGCGAGCTGGAATCGCGCATCGCCCAGCGCACGCAGCAACTGAGCGAAACCAACCGTATCCTGCGCACCACGCAAAACGAGATGGTGCAGGCCGGCAAACTGGCCATGCTGGGCCAGATGGCGGCCGGCATGACGCATGAACTGAACCAGCCGCTAGCGGCAATCCGCGCCTTTGCGGACAACGCCCGCACTTTTCTGGAGCGCGGCCAGCCGGAGCAGGCGGCCAGCAATCTTGGCCATATCGGCGATGCCAGTGCGCGCATGGGGGCCATCATCAGCCAGTTGAAAGGCTTCGCGCGCAAGGATGAATCTATCGGCCCGGTCGACCTGGGCCGCGCCGTGCGAAGCTCGGCCTTCCTGCTGGAAAGCGAGAGCAAACGCCGCAACGTGGCCATGGAGATCGACACCGGTCCCGAGCCATTGATGGTGGCGGGCGATACGGTCCGCATCGAACAGGTACTGATTAACCTGCTGCGCAATGCGCTGGATGCGGTCGAGGGCCGGTCCGAGCCGCGCGTCTCTGTCGTGCTGTCGCGCGAGGGCGCTGATGGCGTGGCCCGCATCAGCGACAGCGGCCCTGGCATTCCCCAGGAGGTGGCCGCCCACCTGTTCGAGCCATTCTTCACGACCAAGCCAGCGGGGAAAGGACTCGGCCTGGGGCTGGCGATCTCCTCGTCGATCGTGCAAGCAATGAATGGCCGCCTGACGGCCCGCAACCTGGACGGCGGCGGTGCGCAGTTTGAGTTACGCTTACCGCTTATTAAGGAAGGAGCTGCCCGATGAAGGCGCTATTGGTTGAAGACGAGGCCGCACTGCGGCTGGCTACCTCGCAAACGCTGGAGCTGGGCGGTTTTGCGGTGCAGGCCTGCTCAAGTGCCGAGGAAGCGCTGCCGTTATTGCTGGCGAATTTCGCAGGCGTGGTGGTGACCGACGTGCGGCTGCCAGGGCTCTCCGGCCTGGAGCTGCTGGCGCGCGTGGCCGCGCTGGATGCCGAACTGCCCGTTATCGTGGTCACCGGCCACGGCGACGTCACCATGGCGGTGGAAGCCATGCGCGCCGGCGCATACGACTTCATCGAAAAGCCTTTCTCCTCCGAACGCTTGATGGATGCGGTCAAGCGCGCACAGGAGCGCCGCAACCTGGTGCTGGAGAACCGGCGCTTGCGTTCCGAGCGCGCGCAGCATCCCGACATGCCTGATCTTATCGGGCGTTCCGAAGCCATTGAGCATCTGAAGGTCGTTGTGCGCAATGTGGCGCCGACCGGCGTGGATATCCTGATCAATGGCCAGACTGGCACCGGCAAGGAAGTGATGGCGCGGCTGATTCATGCAGCCAGCGGACGCAAGGGAAATTTCGTTGCCATCAACTGCGGCGCGCTGCCGGAGTCGGTGTTCGAGAGCGAAATCTTTGGCCATGAGGCGGGCGCCTTCACCGGCGCGCAGAAGCGGCGCATCGGCAAGCTGGAATTTGCCAACGGTGGAACCGTGTTCCTCGATGAGATCGAAAGCATGCCGATGGCTTTGCAGGTGAAGCTGCTGCGCGTATTGCAGGAGCGGCGCCTTGAACGGCTTGGCGGGAACGAATCGGTGGCGCTGGATTGCAGGGTTGTCGCGGCCAGCAAGGCCGACTTGCTGGCACTGTCGGCGCAGGGGCTGTTCCGCGAAGACCTGTATTACCGGATTGGCGTCATCAGCATCGATTTACCGCGCCTGCGCGACCGGCGCGAGGATATTCCGCTGCTGCTGGCGCACTTTGTTGCCGAGGCAGCCCAGCGCTACCAGCGGCCGATGCCGATGTGGACGCCGGAACAAATGGCAGCGTGGCAGGCGGCGGATTGGCCCGGCAATGTGCGCGAACTGCGCAACTTCGCCGAGCGCCTGACACTTGGACTGGTTCCTGCCGCGGCAAAGCACACAACCCCGACGACGGCAGGCGCGACCTCCGGAGGCGCCGGCATTTCGTCGCTGGCGGGCGCTGCCAATGGCGGGGCATTTGCAACTGGCGCGGGCATCTCGTCGCCTGCGAGTGCGGCCACCGGCGCGGGAATGGAGTGGGCCGCCGGCGCTGGCGCCACGAACAGCGCCGCCATGACTGCCGGAGCCGCATCGGCTGCCGGCGTCGCGATGGCCGCTGGCGCGCCAAGCGCTGGCACGGCCCATTTGGATGCCGAGCAGCCTTCCCTGCCGCAGCAAGTCGACGCCTTCGAGCGCGACCTGATCCTGCGTGCCCTGGCCGCCGCCGACAACAACGTGGCCCTGGCGGCAGACCGCTTGCTGCTGCCCCGTAAAACGCTCTATGACAAGCTGAAAAAGCACCAGATCCAGCGCGACTGAAATGTAGTAAAGCTACACACTTTGCGGTAAGATTTCTGTAGCACCACTACTACGGAGACAAAATGAAGCAGCGCACCCTCGTGGCGGCCCTCCCGGCGGTCTTCGCGGCGCTTTCCGCCGCCGCAGCACCCACCACCGCCCTCACCGCCGCCCCCACCGCCGCGACGCCGCACTCGCTAGCCTCCTGCGACGGCCCGC
>DASWTB010000484.1:0-13924 GCA_036402315.1 Pseudoduganella sp.
AGCAATACCCAGGGGTTATAGGCGTGGATCAGCTGGTTCAGCTCGCGGTACAGGGCGTTGCGTTCCGGCCCATCGCTGAGCCGGCGGGCCTTCTCATAGCGGCTGTTGTAGTCGGGCAGGTTGAAGCGGGCGTAATTGGCGCGGCCGCTGTTGGAGCCCCACAGCAGCTGGAAGAAGTTGTCGCCGTCCGGGAAGTCGGCGATCCAGTTGGTTTCGAACATCTGCACCTTGCCAAGCCGGCTGGCCTTGATGATCTCGGTCTTCTTGTCGGTCTTGAAGCTGACGCGGATGCCGAGGGCATTCAGGTTCTTGCGCCACAGCTCGTCGCGCAGGCGGCCCACCATTGTCGGCTCGCTGTGCATCACCAGCTCCAGCGGCTGGCCATTGGGCAGGGTGCGGAAACCGTCCTTGCCGACCCTGTAGCCGAAGCGGTCCAGCAGGGCTTTGGCCAGCTTGGGGTTGTAGCTGATCGGGCTGCGGTAGGCCGGGTCGTAGCCCAGCACGTTTGGCGGCAGCGGGCTTTGGGCCGGGATCGCCAGGCCTTTTTTCAGCAGGGCGATGTCCTCGGGGCTGTTATAACCCAGTGCTATGGCACGGCGCAGGGCGACCTTCTCCTTGCTGTAGCCGCCGATCACCGGGTCGTCCATGTTCATCCACATGTAGTAGGTCTGCAGCACCGGGAAGGGCGACAGCACCATGCCACGCTCAGCCAGCTCCTTTTTCAGCATCGGCTTGGGCGACGAGGGGTCGAGCACCATGTCGCGCATCGATTCCGGCACCTGCTCGATGTAGTCGAACTCGCCGTTCAGGAAGCCCAGCACGCGGGACTGGTATTCCTCCATGACCTTGACTTCAACCTTGTCGACGATAGGCAGGTGCTTGCCTTGCCAGACCTGGTGGTAGCCCTTGTTGGCGGCCAGCGTGATCTTGTCGCTGCGCTTCCATTCCTCGATGACGAAGGGGCCGCTGCCGACCGGATGGTTGCCCACCTGGCTGCCGTAGGTCTCGGTCACTTCCTTCGCCACGGCGCCGGTGGCTGGCAGGGCGAGGTAGAACAGCAGGCTCGGATCGGGCTCTTTTAGGGTCAGGCGCAGGGTGTATTTATCCAGTGTACGCAGGTCGGCCAGTTTGCCCTCGAACATGAAGGACCAGGGCGATTTGAGCGCCGGGTCGAGCAGGCGTTCGATGGCGAATTTGTAATCCGCAGCCACAACTTCGCGCTTTTTTCCGTTAAACACGGGATCGTCGCTGAAATACATGCCCGGTTTCAGGTGGAAGGTCCAGACCGTGCCGCTGGCGTCGCTGGTGGGCATTTCGCGCAAGCTGCCTGGCGCCAGTTTGACGGGGCGCGCCTCGTAGTCGTAGCGCAGCATGGGCTCGAACAGGTTTTCCAGCAGGCTCAGACTGGCAAGGTCGGAGGCGACGGCGGGATCAAGCCCGGTTTCGCCAGTCGAAAGAAAAGCGTGCAGGACTTTGTCCGCGGCCAGGGCTGCTGGAGCGGCGGTGGCCAGCGAAACGGCAAGGGCGGCGGCGAGAACGCGAAGTTTTTTCATGCAGCGGAGCATAAGCCAGTGCTTGGCGATACGCCAGCTTATAACTTTTTTACATGAGCGCAGCGCATACTTTCATCTGCTGGCTCTATACTTTCGCTGCAAAATTGGTCATTCCACTAAAAGAAGTACATCCATGTCCCTTAATTACATCTGGTCCGGGTTCTTCCTCGTAGGCTTTGCCGCCGCCATTATCCAATGGCTGTTCATGGGCGATACGGATATCTTCAAGAAGATCATCGATGGCACATTCGAGTCAGCCAAGCTGGGTGTGATGGACATTGCGCTGCCGCTGGCCGGGGTGATGACGCTGTGGCTGGGGATCATGAACATCGGCGAAAAAGCCGGCGCCATCGGCTGGCTGGCCAAGATCATTTCGCCCTTCTTCTCGCGCATCTTCCCGGAAGTGCCAAAGGACCACCCGGCCACCGGCCACATGGTGATGAACTTCTCGGCCAACCTGCTGGGCCTCGACAACGCCGCTACCCCATTCGGCCTGAAAGCGATGGAAAGCCTGCAAACGCTGAACCCGAACAAGGACACCGCCAGCAACGCCCAGATCATGTTCCTGGTGCTGCACACCTCGGGCCTGACCCTGATTCCGCTGGCGATCATGGCGCAGCGCGCCATCCTCGGCGCGGCCGATCCGTCCGATATCTTCATTCCCTGCATGATCGCGACGTACGCGGCCACCATGACCGGCATCATCGCGGTCGGCATCCGCCAGCGCCTGAACCTGTTCGATCCGGTGCTGCTGGCCTGGATCGGCGGCATGACGGCGGCCATTGCCGGCCTGATCTGGTATTTCACCGCCTTCCTGACGCGCGACCAGATCGAGGTGGTGTCGAAAGTCGCCTCCAACCTGATCCTGATCTCGATCATTGCCGCCTTCATCATCGGCGCCCTGCTCAAGAAAGTGAACGTGTACGACGCCTTCATCGAGGGTGCAAAAGGCGGCATCCAGACGTCGCTGACGGTGATTCCGTACCTGGTCGGCATGCTGGTGGCGATCAGCGTGCTGCGTAATGCGGGGGTGTTCGGGCTGGTGATGGACGGCTTCAACTGGGTGTTCAATGCGCTGGGCCTGCGCACCGACTTCGTTCCTTCGCTGCCGACCGCGCTGATGAAGCCTTTCAGCGGTTCCGGCTCGCGCGCCATGATGATCGATGCGATGAAGACTTACGGCCCGGATTCCTTCGTCGGCCGCCTGGCTTGTATCTTCCAGGGCTCGGCGGATACTACCTTCTATATCGTGGCGCTGTATTTCGGCTCGGTCGGCATCCGCAAGACGCGCTACGCAATTTCCGCCGGCCTGATTGCGGATCTCGCGGGGGTGTTGACCGCAATTGCTGTAGCCTACGTGTTTTTCGGTTAAGGATTGAATGATGCGCCGCCTGCTTCTCGCCACTTTGTTTGCCGCTATCGGCGCTGCCGCGCACGCGGCGCTGCCGGAGCCGATTGCGAAGCTGGCTGCTGAAAAAGGCATCCCGGAAGAAGCGATCGGTGCGATGGTGCTGCGCGGCGACCAGGTACTGGTGTCGCATGAGGCCACGCGTACGTTCACGCCGGCATCGATCATGAAGCTGTTCACCACCATGGTCGGCCTGGACGTGCTCGGCCCTCAATTCCGTGGCCGTACCGAGTTGCGCACGACCGGCGTCGTGGTGGGCGGGGTGTTGCACGGCGACCTGGTGCTGCGCGGAGGCGCCGATGGCGACTTCACTGCCGACGCCTTCACGCATATGCTGGAAAAGCTGCGCACCAGGGGCATCCACAAGATCGACGGCAACCTGCTGCTGGACCGCCAGCTTTGGCAGCCCGCGCGTGCCGACGCCGGCGCTCCGCCGTTCGATGAGTCGCCTGAGGCTTACTACAACCTGATCCCGGATGCGCTGCTGCTGAACATGAACCTGCAGACGCTGGACATCACTTCCGACGCGAAGTCGATCAAGGCCAGCGTGCTGCCTGAACTGGACAATGTGCGCGTGCGCTCGGAACTGACGCTGGTGGACCGCGATTGCGCCAAATGGGAAGATGGCTGGAAGATTCCCGAGTACGTGCGCAATGGTTCGCACCTGACCGTGGTGTTGAAAGGTACTTTCCCGCGCAACTGCAGCAAGACCAATGTGATCAACGTGCTGGACCGCACGGATTACGCTGAGGGCCTGTTCCGCGCAACGTGGCGGCGCCTTGGCGGCCATTTCAACGGCCAGGCTTTCGAGGTGTCCGCCGACCAGTCGCGTGCTTTCAACAGCGGCGCGTCAACGCTGCTGGCCGAGCACGTGAGCCGTTCCCTGCCCGAGATGGTGCGCGATACCAACAAACTGTCGGACAACGGCCTGGCACGCACCATTTTCCTGAGCCTGGGCAGCCTGCAAGCCGATCCCGTGCTGGGCAGCCGCCCCTTGCCCGATGCAGCGCCGATGGAAATCCCCGGCGGCGCCGAAGCAGCGCCAGCGCCGATGACCACCAACGCTCGCTCGGAAATGGTGATCCGCAATTGGCTGCGCGCCCACGGCATCGACGATAGCGGCATGGTGTTCGACAACGGCTCCGGGCTGTCGCGCATCGAGCGCTTCAGCCCCGAGCAGATGGCCGGGCTCTTGAAAGCCGCACAGCAGTCGCTGTGGGCGCCGGAATTCCTGGCCAGCCTGCCAATTGCAGCCATCGACGGCACGATGAAGCGCCGCCTGAAAGAAAGCCCCGCCGCGATGCGCGCCCGCGTCAAGACGGGTTCGCTGAAGAACGTTATCGCTGTCGCCGGCTACGTCCCCGACGCCAACGGCCAGCAATGCATCGTGGTGGTCATGGTCAACCACGACCGCGCCGGCAACGGCAATGGCCGCGCTTTGACAGATGGCGTGATCGATTGGGTCGCGCGCATTGCCGCACCGGAACCGGCGCCCGCACTTCCAGGCACCCGTTGAGGAGTTGATGATGAGTGAAGCGAAACATTATTGGTTCCCCGCCAAACGCTATGGCTGGGGATGGGGTGTGCCCTCCACTTGGCAGGGCAGGCTGGTGCTGGTCACCTATATGGTCGCAATGGTGGCCGGTGCGCTGGTGCTGAATCCTGCGCGTTCGCCTTTGGGGTTCCTGGTCCTGACCACGGCCGCCACTGCGGTTTTCATCCTGGTTTGCTACCTGACTGGCGAACCACCGAGCTGGCGTTGGGGAAGTAATGGCAAGGAAAAGTAAAGGCATCCCGGCAGCGGCGCTGGCGGTCGTTGTCGCGGTGGCGGCGTATTGGTACTGGTCGCCTTTGCTCGTGGTGCGCCAGATGAAGGAAGCGGTGCGGGTGCACGACGTGGAGGCATTCAACAGCCACGTTGATTTTCCAGCGCTGCGGGAAAACATGAAGGACAACATCGCCGGCAAGCCAAGTGACGATGTGCTCAGCGGATTTGGTCGCCTGCTCGGCGGCGTTGTCGTCGACGCTTTGGTCCGGCCGGAAGCGGTGATGTTTGTGCTGGAGCATGGCGACTTTGCGAAGAAGCGCAGCGAGCGGCATGAGGACCGCGACACACGCGAGCGCGAGCGGAACGAAGAGCCGGCCTCCGGCGAGGCGAAACCGAAATGGGCGACCGAGCGTGATGGCGTCAACCGCTACATCGTCCGCAACGACAAGATCGCGCTGGTCTTCGTCCGCCACGGCTTTGCGGACTGGAAGCTGTCCGAACTGCGGCTATGAGCGCAGCACCTTGCGCGTCGCCCACACGATCGGAAGGCTGAACAGGAAGATGTGCGACAGGATGTCCATGCCCCATGAGAAGGCATTGAACGTCACCGGGCGCGGGAAAGCCGACAGCGGCAGCACCACGAGGCGCATCGTGAGGAACACCAGCAAACCATAGCCGACCGCAGCCAGCAGCGGCTTGCCCGCCAGCGCCGGAACGCGGCGCGCAGCAAAGAAGAAGAGCGCCATCCAGACAAAGCTCAGTGCGAAATGACAGGCCAGGCCGAATGCCGCAGCGGCCGCGCCGCCGGTGAAGGCCGCCTTACCCAAGGCGCCGCTGGCGACCACTTGCAGCAGCCGTTCCGGCGGCAGGCCGTTATAGCCGGCGAAGCTGATTGCGAACAGGATGTCCAGCAAGCCGCCCAGCGCGCCGCCAGTCAGGATTGCTCGTGTAGTGGACCAGGGCTGCTGCATGGCGGGTGCCTCCTTATAGGACCTTGGTGTAATCGCGGCGCACTACTACGCGGTCGCCGCAGTCGAAATGCCACCATTCGCTGTTGATGCCTGAGAAGCCCGCCTGGAACATGGCATCGCGCAGCAACTGGCGGTTGGCGATTTGCGCGGCGCTCAATTCACCGCTGGCGAGGTGCCGCGCCTCGAGTGCAGGGTGGGACAATTCCGTCATGTCGTCGAAGCCGGTGCCCATGTCGAGTTCCTGGCCGGACGGATCGAGGAGGGTGATGTCGACCGCCATGCCAAAGGAGTGGATCGAACCGCGCTCCGGCGGCGCCAGATACATTTGCAGATTGGTGCCGGCTAGCGCATCCCACAGCTCTTCCTGCACGCGGTGCGGGCGCATGGCGTCCAGCAGCAGCACCTTGTAGCCGGGGGCGCGCTGCGCCAGGTAGCTGACCACGCGTTCGACGGCGGCGGCCGCATCGCGGTGCAGCCAGGCGCAATCAAGCGGCGAATACAAGTCGCGGCCGACAAAATTGTCCGGCCCGGCATAGCGCAGGTCCACCGCGATTCCGGCGATGGTGCGCAGGTGGCGGAAATCGGGGCTGCCGGGAACGTCTTCGCTGCGGATGGTGTTGCTCATTGCTTTCCTTGTTCCAGGCAGGCGCGCGCCATGCCGGCGATGGAATCGGCCAGTTGGCGAGCGCCGTGCGACAGGGGAGCGTGGCTGTTCGTCAGCAGGAAAAGCTGGATCGGAATGGCCGGCGCCCACTGGCGCTGCTGTACCTTGGCCGGGTCGGCCGACGCTGCCGTGAACGGGTCGACCACGGCCAGGCCGGCGCCGGCTTCCACCAGCGAGCGGGCAATCTGGTAAGTCTGCACCGTGGTGCGGAAATTGGGCTGGATGCCCTGCGCTTCGCAGGAAGCCACGATCATCTCGCCCAGCGGGTCGTTGTCGGCATGGCCGATCAGTTCACCGGTCAGGCCTTCCGCCGTCAGCGGCAGGCCAGCTTGATCGCCGCGCCAGGTGCCGGCCGGTGCGATCACCGTCATCACGCCTTGTGCAATCGGCTCGGCGATGATGCCGGGGTGGCGCGGATCCTGCAGCGACAGCGCCATGTCGGCTTCGCCCAGGCGCAGCGTGTTGACGATCTCGGAGGTGTGGTGGGTGGCCAGTTCGCAGCGGGTGTCGGGGAATTTCTTGCGCCACTCGCTCATCGCTTGCGGCAGCACGCTGATGGCGATGGTTGGCGTCGACACCAGGCGCACGGTTTCGACGGCGCGGCCTTTCAGGCTGGCGGCCAGGCGGCGGATGCCTTGCAGGTCGCGGTGCAGTTTTTCGGTTTCGGCAAAGAGGCGGTGCGCTTCCGGTTTCGGGTACAGCTTGCCGCGCACGCGCTCGAACAGCGGCATGCCCAGTTGCAGTTCGGCGTGCTGCAGCACCTTGGTCACGGCGGGTTGCGAAATATGCAGCACCTGGGCCGCGCCGCTGATGGTGCCGACCTGCATGATGGCGTGGAATACTTCGATGTGGCGCAACCGCATTGTCCTGGTTCCTCTTCCCCGGCGCCGCACCCCCTGCGGCATGTTGGCAGGATAGGGGAAAGCCGGCGCCCGCGCAAACCGCCTTACTGATTTGGCTTGGGCGCGGTCAGCACGTCGAGGATGGCGGCGGATTCGGCGTCAGGCACGCCGTCCCATTTGCTGTTGCGGTACTTGGCCTGGAAGGTCACCAGCACGTTTTGGGTTTCCGGGTCCAGCATGCCGGTCTGCGGCGTGGCGTAGCCGTGCAGGGCCAGCTTTTGCTGGAACCAGGCGATGTCGGGCAGCTGGGCTTCGTATTGCGGGCGCACCGCGGCCACGGCATTGGCGTCCGGCCAGGCGATCAGGCCTTCGTCGGCCAGGCGCTTCCACGGGAACATCGGGCCGGGGTCCTGCTTGCGCTGCGGCGCCACGTCGGCGTGGCCGAGGAAGTTCTCCGGGGCGATCTGGTGGCGCTCCTTGATCTGCTTGAGCAGGGCCACCAGCTGGTCGATCTGGCGGTCGCTGAAACCGTACCAGTGACGGCCGTCGGGCATGTCCTTGAAGCCGGGATTGACGATTTCGATGCCGATCGAGCTGTGGTTCAGCGCCGTATAGTTCTTCCAGCTGCTCAGGCCGGCGTGCCAGGCGGCCCGGTTTTCGTCGACCAGGGCGTAGACGCGCGGCTCATTCTCATCGGTGATGAGGTAGTGGGCGCTTACCTCCTTCTCGGTCAGCAGCTTGATCGACAGCGGCAAGTCCGACACGGTGTAATGGATCACCACGAAGCGCACCCGGCTGCTCTGCCCCTTGGCCGTCAGCGAATGGTCGATGTTGGGCAACCGGGTGGCGCAACCGGTCAGCAAGGCGATCAGGGAAGCAAGCAGCAGTTTTTTCATGGGTTTTGTCGTATCAGTTGCGGGGCCGGGCGGCCATCCTGGCCGCCGCATGATGCGGCCTCGCCGTGTGTTTTTGTAAATGGAATCCAGGCGGCAAGTCTGCGCGCATGGCTTCGAAAATCAGCGGATGCAATTCGGCGGCGCGGCCGGACAAGGCTATCGGGCGCTCGCCGAAGCGCGTCACCAGCGCCAGCGCCAGGCGGGCCAGTTCACGCCCGGCCTGCAACAGGATGTGGCGGGCGGCCGGATCGGCGCCCGCGCTCATGGCGACGGCCAGCGCCAGCTTGCCGATGTCGCCGCGTTCCTGGCTGTACATGAAATTGCGAGAGAAGGTCCAGTCGCTGCCGCCGACATGGTCGAATACGGCGTGGGCCATCGGCGAATCTTCCCAGGCGCCGGGCTGCTCGTCCTCGCCGCGCCAGATGCGGCGCATCGCTTCGCGCGCGATCCAGAAGCCGCCGCCGGCATCGTCCAGCATGACGCCGCGGCCGCCGGCGCGGTGGAATTCGCCTTGCTCGTCAATGAATGCGGCAATCGAGCCGGTACCGGCGTAGACCAGGTAGCCCTGGCCCGGTTCAAAAGCGTCGAGATAGGCGACTTCGATATCGTTGCAGAGGGTGACTGCATCCAGGCTCACGCCGAGCAGGGTGGATAACCAGTCCAGCAGCACATTGCCATCGCCGCCGAAGCCAGTCAGCCCGGCGCAGATGCGCAACGGCTGGCCGGCCTCCAGCACCTCCCTCGACAACTGGCTGAAAGTGGTATGGACCAGCTCGCGGCCGGCCGGCTTGGCCATCATCAAGGCGGAAAGTCCGGCAACAGTGCCTTCGGCCACGATCCCGCCTGCCGGCTCGGCAAGCGCCCATCGCGTTTCGGTACCGCCAGCATCGATTCCCAGCCCTAAGGTACGATCGGTGTCAGGTTTGCCCATGATCTGTCGAGTGTACGTTGAAACGCTGTCATCTTTACATGAAAGCGTGTGCAGCACTCATTCCAAAAAGTTATAAGGCGGCGGAAACTCGTGGGCTTTCGTTTCCTAAGCGGTCGACCGCCGACACCACCACGCTGCGGGCAGACACGCCATTGTCGTCGGTCAACACGACTTCGCTGCGGCCGGCTGGCACCACGTTGAAACGCCATTCCTCGCCATAACGGGCCCAGATGGCGAGGCGCGCGGCGCGGGCTGCATTGCCCAGGGTGACCGCCAGCCCGCTGGCATGGCGCTTGACTGCCACCGTCGGCGCCGGCGGCGCTTCGCTGCCCAGCCAGGGGGAAGCCGGCACCAGCGCCGGTCCCTGGTAGCTGGTGGCTTTCAGGTGGTCACTCACGCCTTTGCGGTTTTGCATCAGGGCGGCGATGCTGAAATGGATGTGGCCATTGGCATTGGCCCGGCTGCGCATGACGTCGACCTGCTGCACGATTTCGTCTGCCGTGAACGACTTGCTGCTGTCGTCGATGCGGCTGGTGTACAGGCCCGGCCAGATATGGCGGCCGCGCTTGTTCTGCCCCAGCCAGTAGTCGAGCAGCACGGGGAAGGCTTGCGGCTGCTGGGCAATCGGCCAGTACAGCTGCGGCGCCAGGTAGTCGAGCCAGCCGTTCTGCAGCCACAGTTCGGCGTCCGCGTACAGTTTGTCATACTGGCTGAAGCCCTGGATGCCCGGCGGGCGGCGGTCCGGGCGGCCAATGCCGAAGGGGCTGATGCCGAAGCGCACCCACGATTTTTCCTTGTGGATGCCGGTGTAGATGGCCTCGATCAGCTGGTTGACGTTCTGGCGGCGCCAGTTGGCGCGGTCCAGGGTGCCGCCGCCTTGCAGGTAGCGCTGGTAAGGAGCGCTGTCGGGAAAGTCCAGTTCAGGCTTGCTTCCGTTCGATGGCGCATCCAGCGCCGCCTCGCCGCCATTGGCACCGGGGGCTTCGATCGGGTAGGGGTAGAAATAATCGTCGATGTGGACACCGTCGATATCGTAGCGGCGCACCACGTCCAGGATCACTTCCAGCGTTTGCTGGGCGGCGGCCTCTTCGCCCGGGTCCATCCACAGGAACTTGCCGTACTGGCGCACCACTTGCGGCCTGGTGTTGGCGATATGGTCACGCGCGTTGGGCGTGCGGGCAGCGGAGTGGCGGGCGCGGTACGGGTTGAACCAGGCGTGCAGTTCCAGCCCGCGGGCGTGGGCCTGAGTGATCCAGAAAGCCAGTGGGTCCCAGGCCGGCTCGGGAGCCTTGCCTTGCTGGCCGGTCAGGAACTCGGACCAGGGTTCCAGCCTGGATGGATAGATGGCATCGGCGCTGGGCCGCACCTGCAGCACGATGGCGTTCAGGTGCAGAGATTTGGCGCGGTCGAGGATCGCGAGGGCTTCCGCCTGCTGGCGCGCCGGCGGCAGGTTGCTGCGGCTTGGCCAGTCGATATTGGCGACCGTCGACACCCAGGCAGCACGGAATTCGCGCGGCGCGGCAGGGGGCTGCTCGCCGGTAACGCGCGGCTGCGCCGGGGCCGGGGCCGGGGCCGCGCCCGTGACTGGGCCCGGCGTATTGCCGCTCCCGCCACCGGAGGGCGGCGCCGCGGCTTCGCCGGCGGCTGGCACGGTTGGCGCCGAAGAGCACGCCCCCATTAATGCGGCCACGCCGGCCGCGGCGGCGGCTATGGTCAGCCGCCTTTTCGCATTAAAAGCCAAAACCTAATCCTCACGTCAGCAGGAGCCGTATTCTACCTATTCCCGGCCAAACTCCGGATCTATCTTGATCAGTGCCGTCATGATGAAGGCCGGGATGGTTGCCGTGCAGACATAAATGAAGAAGTGCTGGTAGCCCAGGAACTCCTGGATCGCACCGCTGGCCATCTGCGGAATCATCATGCCAAGCGCCATGAAGCCGGTGCAGATCGAATAGTGCGCAGTCTTATGCTCGCCCTGGCTGACCATGATCATGTACATCATGAAGGAAGTGAAGCCGAGGCCATAGCCGAACTGCTCCACCGCCAGGCACGCCGAGATCCAGGCGAAGTTCTGGGGCTGGGCCTGCGACAGGTAGACGAAAATCAGGTCCGGAATATGGATCGCAATCGCGAACGGCCACAGGCAGCGCTTGAGGCCAAAGCGCCCGATCAGCCAGCCCCCCACCAGGCCGCCGAGGATCAGGCCAATGATACCGATCGTGCCGTAGGCGATGCCAACGTCGGCCGTGCTCAGGCCAAGGCCGCCTTTTTCCAGCGGGTCTTTCAGGAACGGCACCACCATCTTCAGCAGCTGCGACTCGCCCAGGCGGAACAGCAGCAGGAACAGCAGGATGACCACAATGCCGTCCTTGCGGAAGAAGGCGGCAAAGGTCGAAAAGAACTCCTGCATCGGCGCCGACGAATGCGCGGCAGGTGTGTCTTCCACCGGCTTGGGCAGCGCGAAGAAGTGATAGACCGCCAGCGCCAGGAATACCGCTGCCGTCACGCCGAAGGTGATGGCCCAGGCCATGTGCGGGTTGCCGTGGTACTTGATGATTTCGCCGGCCAGGAACAGCAGGCCGCCATTGCAGGCCACGTTCGCAGCGCGATAGAAAGTACTGCGCACGCCGACGAACTCCGCCTGCTGCTTCTGGCGCAGGCCGAGCATGTAGAAGCCGTCGGCCGCGATATCGTGGGTGGCGGAGCTGAACGCCATCAGCCACATCACGCCCAGGCTAAGCTGGAAGAAGTTCGACAGCGGCAGCGTGAATGCGACGGCGGCCAGAGAAACGCCCAGGACCATCTGCAGGATGGCGACCCAGGAACGCTTGGTGCCGAACATCTCGATCAGCGGAGACCACAGCGGCTTGATCACCCAGGGCAGGTACAGCCAGCCGGTGTAGAACGCCATCTCCGTGTTGGAGATGCCAAGGTCCTTGTACATGGCGGTGGACAGCGCCATCACCACAAAGTAGGGAATGCCCTGGTTGAAATACAGGGTCGGGACCCAGCCCCAGGGGCTGCGTTGCTGCGCTCGATCCATTACGTCCTTTCTGATCGGCCGGGACGAGCGCAGGACGGGTCAAATAGAAAGTGCGCCGCGCACGCTGCCCCTGGCCTGGTCCAGCAAGTCTCCCGCTTGCTGCACCGTGGTTTTCTTTAACAGGGCGACCACCGCCACTTTGACGTGGAAGCCGCACTGCTCCAGCGCTGTGCGGGCTGCCGCTTCGTCGGCGCCGGTGGCGTGCATGGTGAGCCGCACCGTGCGCGCAAACAGCTTCGCATTGGTCGGCTTCAAGTCTACCATCAAGTTTCCATAAACCTTGTTCAGGCGAACCATGATTGCGCTGGATATCGTGTTCAGCACGATCTTCTGCGAGGTTCCTGCTTTCAGGCGCGTGCTGCCGGAAATGATCTCGTGGCCGGTGTCGAGAGTGATGCCGATTTCCGCTTCCTGCGTGACGGGAGAACCAGGATTGTTGGCGATGCCGATGGTCAGCGCACCGGCCTTGCGCGCCGCGTCAACGGCACCCAGCACGTAGGGCGTGGTGCCGGAGGCGGCCAGCGCCAGCACCACGTCGTCCGGGCCGGGGCTTAGCGCCAGCAGGTCGCGCGCGCCCTGTTCGCGGTCATCTTCCGCGCCTTCCACCGCCCGGAACATGGCTTCCGTGCCGCCGGCGAGGACGGCTACCGCGCGTTCGTGCGGCCAGGAGAAGGTGGGATAGAGTTCGACGCTGTCGAGCACGCCCAGCCGGCCGGACGTACCGGCGCCGACGTACAGCAGCCGCCCGCCTGCTTCGATGCGCGGCACGGCTGCTTCGACTGCTTTGGCAATAGCGGGGACGGCGGCGCGTACGGCTTGCACCGCGTTGAGCTGGTCATCGGCAAAGGCGGCGACCAGCTTCTCGATGGGGTACTGGTCCAGCTCGCGATGTTGGGAACTGGGCGTTTCGGTCTTCAGCATAAAACGAGTGTAATGCCAAATCGCCAGGCCTGCCCATGACAGGACTTGCGGAGCTTATGCACCCAAGTTATGCCTGCGGCTTATGCCGCCCGGCGCATCTCCGCCACGAAGTCGTAATGATCGCTGCGGCAGTAGGAATGCGTCAGCTCGATCGCCTGCCCCGACTCAAGATAGGCGATGCGGGTGATAAACAATACGGCCTGGCCTTCCGGCACTTCAAGCTGGCGCGCCAGTTCGGCCGAAGCATTCATGGCGCGAATGTGCTGCAGCGCGCGCGCCGGCCCTTTGCCGACTGAATCCAGATATTGATAGAGCGAATCGCCGATCAGCTCGGGGTTGGCGACGATGGTCTGCGGCAGGATCGACACTTCATACGCCATGACCACGTCGTCGGCCAGGCGCAGGCGTTCCAGGCGCGCCACGCGGGTGTTGGGCGACAGCCCCAGGCTCAGCTGTTCATCGGCCGTGGCCGCCACCAGGCCACGCTTGAGCCAGCGCGAGCCCGGCTTGTAGCCGCGCTGGGCCAGCTGTTCCGAGAAACTGGTCAGGTTCGACAGCGGTTGTTCGATGCGCGGCGCGATGTAGTTGCCCGAGCCGCGGCGGCGCACCACAAGGCCCTGGTCCACCAATTGGTCGATTGCCTTGCGCGCGGTGACGCGCGACACGTTCAGCAGTTCCGACAGCGTGCGCTCGGAGGGCAGCGCCTGGTCGACCTGGTAACGCCCATTACGTACATCGTCGCTCAACTTGCGTGCAATCTGCATGTACAGCGGCGAATTGTCTTGCAGATCTGGTTTGAATTCAGCGCCGGCGAGGCTCATTGCATTTCTCCTATAGTTGCTAGTGTAATAGCGAAAGGGAAAACCTGCTGCTCTTTTCATTTGGCCGGCGCTGGCCGATGCGCCGCGGTTATGGGCGGATAATCAG
>DASWTB010000485.1:0-4212 GCA_036402315.1 Pseudoduganella sp.
GGCACCGGTGGCGCTGCGACCAATGGCAGTGCCACTGCCGGTGACGGCGGCGCCGGCGGCGCCGGCGGCGGCGGCAACGTAGCCGGCGCAGGCGGAGATGGCGGTACCAATACCGCGGGTGCTGCGACCGGCGGCAACGCCACCGGCGGCAACGGCGGGGCTGGCGGCACCAATAACGTCACTGCCGGCACCTTCGACATGTCGAACACCATGAGCGGCGTTGGCCAGTCGGCCGCCGGCATCATGGTGGTCAGCCAGAACAACGGCATGTCTTCGCTGGTGCAGCAAAGCGTGAACGTGCAGGCCAACCTGGCAGTGGGCAAATAGCCCGCGCGGCATCATGCGAAGCTTAGGCAGGCCAGTGCTAGTCCTGGCCCTGTGCGCCGCTATGGTGCCGGGTAGGGCGGCGGCGTCCCCGTGGGTGGGTGCGCTGCCGCTTGGCCCGCTGGCTGCTGCGGCGGGACCATCCCCGCCAGGGCCGCAGCCCGCGCTGCAACCGGCGCCAACGGTGGCCGACAACGCGCGCCCCGCGCAGGATGAGCGCCTCGAACAGATGCGCGGCGGCAGCGATGCGCCGTGGAGCGATATGAAGCTGGCCGGTACTGTGGCTAACAACAGCGCGGTGAACGTCGTTACCGGCACCAATATCGTGACTGACGGTGCGTTCAGCAACGCTTCGGGTATGCCGATGGTGATCCAGAATTCGGGCGCCAACGTGCTGATCCAGAATGCAACCATCGTCAACGTGCAGATCAAATGAGAGGCCTCATCAGCGTTCTGGCATTGCTGCCGGCACTTGCCGCGCAGGCCGCCGACTTTTCAGCCGGCGGCGCCAGTTTTGTACTGCCGGTGACCAGCCTGAAGGAGGCGCGCTTCCGCACCACGGTGCGCCAGCAATACGATTTCAGTTGTGGCTCGGCGGCGTTGGCGACCTTGCTTAGCCATCACTACGAATTTCCGGTCACGGAGCAGGAAATCTTCCGTGACATGTTTGTGCGCGGCGACCAGCCGCGCATCCGGCGCGAAGGCTTTTCGCTGCTGGACATGAAGCGCTACCTGGCCACGCGCGGCTTTACGGCGGACGGTTTCGAGCAGCCGCTGGACAAGCTGGCGCACGCCGGATTGCCGGCGATCGTGCTGGTGGCCGACAACGGCTATCGACACTTCGTCGTGATCAAGGGCGTGCAGGGCGGACGGGTGCTGCTTGGCGATCCGGCCGGCGGCACGCGCGCCTTGTCGCGCCAGGGTTTTGAAGCAATCTGGCAGAACCGCTTGCTGTTCGTAATCCATGGCCGGCCCGGCAAGCCGCGCTTCAATGAAACGGCGGACTGGCGCGTGGCGCCGCAGGCGATGCTGTCTGAGGGCATCATGCGCGACAGCCTGCGCGACGTCACGGTGCCGAAACTGGGCGTCAGCGATTTTTAAGGGAGGGCAGCATGAAGCAAAGAATCGCCGCTGCTGCAGCAGTCTTGCTGGTGCTGGCGATGCCTGCCATGGCACAGGGACCGCCCGAAGGCTGGGCGCCGGCGCCGGATGCGCGGCTGGAGGAAACTCGCGGCGGCTTCGAGAACGGCAGCGGTTTGCTGTTGGCGCTGGGCGTTGAGCGCATGGTCGAAGTAAATGGCGTGGTGGTGGCGCGCAACCGGGTTGAGCTGGCCGACGTGGCGCGCCTGGCGAATTCACCGGATGCCGGTGCGGCGCTGGCGCCAATGCTGGTACAGAATAATACAAACGGACAGTTGATCCGCAGCCTGACAACCATCGACCTGACGGTCAATGCGCTGTCGACGCTGAAAAGCCTGAACCTGGAAGGCAGCCTGCGCCAGGCGTTATCGAACGTCATTGTGCCCCGCTAGGGAGGGAGCGATGCTTTCAAAGAAATTCGCGGCCGGGATGCTGGTCCTTGCGAGCCAGGCAGCGCTGGCGCAAGTGCCGGCGGAGCAGCGCAGCAATGCCGAGCTGGCGGCCGAACTGACGGAGTTGAAAAAGGCGCTGGCCGAACAGCGTGCCTTGCTGGAGGACCTGCGGCGCCAGGTGGCGGAGGAGCGCCTGGCATCCGCGCGAGGCACCGGCGGTGCAGCTACGGGCGCCGGCAGCGGCGAGGCGGCGGCGCAAAGCCAGCCGCAGCCCAACGTCCCGCCGCCCGGGCAGGTACCGACGCCAGCGCCGTCACCGTCTCCACCCGGCGGGCAGCAACAGCCGGCTTTGGCGGTTGGCCAGCCGCCAAAGCGCGACACCAAACCACCGGAAGTGGCGCCGATCTTCGAAAGCCCCGGCGTGCTGACCGCGCGCGGCAAGCTGGTGCTCGAACCCGCCTTCCAGTTCGGCTATTCGTCCAGCAACCGCGTTGCCCTGGTGGGTTACACCATCATTCCCGCCTTGCTGATCGGCCTGATCGACGTGCGCGAGGTGAAGCGCAACACAAGCACCGCGACCCTGAGCGGCCGCTATGGCTTGAGCAACCGTACCGAGCTTGAATTGCGCCTGCCGTACATCTACCGCTCCGATTCGACCGTAAGCCGCGAAGTGTTCACCGGCTCGGCGGTGGAACGGGTGTTCGATGTCAGCGGCCGCGCAATCGGGGACGTTGAGCTGTCGCTGCGGCACCAGCTCAACGACGGCGGCGCCGACAAGCCGTATTACGTGGCTGGCCTGCGCTTCAAGACCCGCACCGGCCGCGACCCCTTCGAAGTCGTGACGGACTGCGTGCGGCGCTGCATAGGCGAAAACGCGACCGGTACCGGCTTGCCGCTGGAGCTGCCGACCGGTTCCGGCTTCTACGCCCTGCAACCAAGCCTGACCTGGCTTTACCCAAGCGACCCGGCCGTGCTGTTTGGCAGCGTCAGCTACCTGCACAACTTCCAGCGCAAGAACGTGAGCCGCCTGGTGCTCGATGGCGAGCGCGAGCCGCTCGGCACGGTCAAGCCGGGCGCTGTGATCGGCTTTAACTTCGGCGTCGGCCTGGCGCTGAACGAAAAGGCTTCCATCAGCTTCGGTTATGACCACAGTTCGATCGCGCGCACCCGGCAGAATGGCGTGCCGGCGCCAGGTTCGGTACGCACGCAACTGGGCACCTTGCTGGTCGGTTTTTCCTACCGCCTGAACCCCAAGCGGACGGTCAATGTGTCAGTGGGAGCGGGGCTGACGCGCGACACGCCGGATGTGTCCGTTATGCTGCGTGTACCGACGAGCATGTAGTTGCTGTTTACGCTAATCTAGCGTTTTGGCAACTAACAAGAGGGAGATCGCATGATCCTGAAAAAGCTCGCCGTACCGTTTGCATTCGCCGCCATCGCAGGCGCCGCCCACGCTGCGGCGCCAATGGCCAAGACCCAGGCCCCCGGTTTCTACCGCATGAATGTCGGCGACTTCGAAGTGACCGTGCTGAACGACGGCACGATTGACCTGCCGATGGACAAGCTGCTGCACCAGAAGCCGGAGAAGACTGTCAAGGCGCTGGAGCACAACTTCCTGAAGACGCCTACCGAAACTTCGGTCAATGCATTCCTGGTCAATACTGGCTCGAAGCTGGTGCTGATCGATACCGGCGCCGGCGGCCTGTTCGGCCCGACCCTGGGCAATATCGTGACCAGCCTGAAAGCAGCCGGCTATCAGCCGGAACAGGTTGACGAAATTTATATCACCCACCTGCACGGTGACCACGTCGGCGGCCTGGGCGCGCAGGATAAGCCGGCGTTCCCGAATGCCGTGGTGCGCATGGACAAGCGTGATGCGGATTTCTTCCTGAGCAAGGAGAACCTGGACAAGGCCAGCACTGAAGCCAAGGGCAATTTCCAGGGACCGATCAGCGCGGTCTCTGGCTATGCCGGTAAGGTGAAGCCGTTTGAAGGAAATACCGAGCTGGTGCCGGGTGTCCGTGCAACTTCCAGCTATGGGCATACGCCGGGCCACACGACTTATGTGGTGGAGAGCAAGGGGCAGAAGCTGGTGCTGATTGGCGACTTGATGCACAACGCGTCAGTGCAGTTCCCTGATCCGGGTGTGACGATCCAGTTCGACAGCGATTCGAAGGCGGCGCTGGCGCAGCGCAAGGCGGCGTTTGCCGAGGCGGCGAAGCAGGGATACTGGATGGGAGCGGCGCATTTGCCGTTCCCGGGGGTGGGGCATTTGCGGAGTGAAGGGAAGGGGTTTAAGTTCTTCCCGGTGAATTATTCGGCGAACCGGTAAACCGGTGTCTGACCCGCAGGGTCA
>DASWTB010000486.1:0-4276 GCA_036402315.1 Pseudoduganella sp.
GACGCGGCGCTAGCGGGGGCAACCCGGCAGGATTGGGCTGCAGGGTTTGCGGCAAGGTTAACAAGACGAGCTCGCCATGCTGCTGCGCGGCAGTCTCGCGTGCATGCCGCGCCATTGGGCGCCAGGCCATCAATATTGCCAGGTGGCCCAGCGCGATAGCCACCAGCCAGGCGCACCGGGCAGGATGGAAATCAGCATTGGCTTGCATAGGTAATCCGGGTTTGCAGCCGGACTCAGCTTGCCAGCTCGCGCCGGAAAGGTATCATAAATTAGCAAAAAGATCACCCTGTGCGGGCTGGGCTTTGGCGGCCTCTTCCAGCGTGCACAGGGCTGACATGCGTACCCCGAGCAGGCGCAGCCGGTCGTCCAGCGGCACGCGGCGCAGGCATTCGCCGGCGGCGCGGCGGATGGCGGCGGCATCGGCAGTCGGCGAGGGCAAAGTCAGGTCGCGCGTGACCGTGCGGAAGTCGGCATAGCGCAGCTTGATGCCGACGGTGCGGCCGGCATAGCGCTTGCGCGCCAGGTCGTCCGCCACCTTCTGGCACAGGCGGGTGAAGATTTCGGACAGCTCGGCGCGGTCGCGCTTGACGTGCAGGTCGCGCGAGAAGGTGGTTTCGCGGCTCACGCCCTTCGGCTCGCTGCGCGTGGCGACGGCGCGCTCGTCGCGGCCATGGGAAATGCGCTGCAGCCATTCGGCGTAATTGAGGCCGAAATGCTCCTGCAGCAGCGCGGGGTCGGCCGCGGCCAGCTGGCCGACCGTATCGATACCGAGCGTCACCAGCTTTTTCTCCGCCTTGGGGCCGATGCCATTTACCTTGCGCACCGGCAGCGGCCAGATGCGGGCCGGCACGTCGTCATAGCCCACCACGGTCAGGCCATTCGGCTTTTCCAGGTCGGAGCAGATCTTGGCCAGCAGTTTGTTGGGCGCCACGCCGATCGAGCACGACAGCCCGGTGGCAGCCCGCACCGCATCCTTGATGCGCTGGGCCAGCTCGCGCGTTTCGCCTTCCACTTCGGTCAGGTCAATGTAGATTTCATCAATGCCGCGGTCTTCGATCTGCGGGGCGATGCTGGCCACGGCCGCCTTGAACAGGCGCGAATACTTGCGGTAGGAATCGAAATCCACCGGCAGCAGGATGGCGTCGGGCGCCAGGGCGGCCGCCTTCATGGTGCCCATCGCGGAAAACACCCCCAATGCCCGCGCTTCATAGGTGGAGGTGGTGATCACGCCGCGCCCCACGTAATCGCGCAGGCGGGAGAACTCACGGGTGCCGTCCGGCAGTTCGCGCGGCTGATGCCGCCCGCCGCCACCGATCACCACCGGCAGGCCGCGCAATTCCGGATAGCGCAACAACTCCACGGACGCGTAAAAGGCGTCCATGTCGAGGTGGGCAATGCGGCGGGGCCAGTCCATGATCAATAGTCGAGTTCGCTGTGATACTGTAATTATATACAGCATTTTGAGCAAAGTGCCCGGCGGATATACTGCTGGCCATGTACATCCTGCCCCTGCTGTTCGCCCTGGCCGCCACCCCGGCCCTTGCCGCCCCCGCCTGCCCGGCTCCCTTGCATGCCGGCGCCAGCGACCTTGGCCTGGCATCTTTCCGCGAAGAAGACAGAGTCAGCGGGGCCGCCATCGATGTACTGCGCGAACTGGCGCGCCGCACCAATTGCCCGCTCAGCATCAGCTGGTACCCGCGCGCGCGCCTGTGGGCCGAATATGCCAGCGGCCGCATCAACCTGACCGCCAGTTCCGTTCGCAGCGCCGAACGCGACCGTCTTGGCCAGTTCGTGCCCTTTGTCACCACGCGCTTCGACCTGGTCTTGTCGCGCAGCGTGCAGGGCAGCTTCAAGTCGCTGGCTGAATTCGTTGAACAGGGCAGCGCGCGCCTGAACCTGGTACGCGGCATTCTCTACACGCCTGAAGTATTGGCCCAGGTCGAGCGCCTACGCGCGCAGGGCCGGGTGGAAGTGGTCAACGACTTTGACATCGCGTTCAGGAAAATGGCTTCCAGGCGCGTCGAAGCAATACTGGCGCCAATGACAATTTACTCGCGCTACCTGCAAAGCGCCGGCCTGAAGGAGCACGTCAGCGTGCTGCCGGTGGCCGAATCACCGCCGGCGCTGGCCGGGGCCTATCTTTCGCGCCAGGAGCTCGCGCCGGTCGCCCGCAGGAGTTTCGCGGAGGTCTTGCTTCGCATGGTGACCGACGGTACTGTGGCGCGCATTTACGGCAGGTACGTGGGCGAGGCCAATGGCCGCGCCCTGGTGCCCGACCACGGACGCGGCATCGTTTCAGCCTACCAGCCAGTCCCCTGACGTAGCTGTGGCATTGATCGCTGCGCCGCGTTACCATGCCTATGCGATCATCGAACAAGAACCACTTTCTGGCGAGGCTGGCATGAGCTTTTCGAACATGAATATCGGTATGCGGCTGGCGATGGGCTTTGCACTGGCCATTGTGATCCAGCTTGCAATGTCGCTGACGGGGATCAGTCGCCTGAGTCACAATGCGAACCTGACGGAGCAGCTTGTCAGCGACCGCTACCTGAAGGTGCAGTTGACCAACGATATGCGCAGCTACTCCAACCGTTCGGCGCAGGCCTTGCGCAATGCCATGCTGGCGCCGGACAAGATCAGCAGCGATGGCTTCCTGGCCAGCATGGCCGAGGCCGACAAGGCCGGTGCCGCCGCTGCGGAAAAGCTGCAGAAGATCCTGGTAACGGATGAGGCGAAGAAGCTCTTCGCCGAAGAAACCCAGGCCTTCGAAGCCTTCCGCGCCAAGCGCGACACGGTGCTCCAGCTGTTCAAGGAAGGCGACCAGGATAGCGCGGTGCAAACGCTGTTCAAGCAGGCGATTCCGCTGCAGAACGCTTACTTCGGCAAGCTCGATGCCATCCTGGAGCAGCAGAGCAAGCTGATGTCCCAGGATGGCGAGGATGCGGCCAAGTCCGCATCGAATGCGACCATGCTCATGATTGGACTGCTGGTACTGGCGACAGTGGTGTCGATTGCGGCGGGCTTCATGATTACCCGTTCGGTGACAGGTCCGCTGCTGCAGGCCGTGGCAGTGGCGGAAACCGTGGCGCAGGGCGACCTGACCGCCGACATCGAGGTCGACCGCAAGGATGAAACCGGGCGCCTGCTGCACGCGCTGAAAGACATGGTGGCAGCGTTGAAGCGCACCGTGGGCTCGGTGCGCACGTCCACCGATACGATCAATACCGCGGCGGCGGAAATCGCAGCGGGCAATCTCGACCTGTCGCGCCGCACCGAACAGCAGGCTGCCAGCCTGGAGGAGACCGCCTCGTCGATGGAGGAATTGACGTCGACGGTCAGGCAGAATGCGGACAATGCGCGCCAGGCCAACCAGCTGGTGGTGTCGGCGGCCGGCCATGCCAGCGAAGGCGGGCAGGTGGTGGGCGAGGTGGTCGATACCATGGGGGCGATCAAGGCCAGTTCGGCGCGCATGGCGGATATCATCAGCGCGATCGATGGCATTGCGTTCCAGACCAATATCCTGGCGCTGAATGCCGCGGTCGAAGCGGCACGGGCCGGCGAACAGGGGCGCGGCTTTGCCGTGGTGGCATCCGAGGTGCGCAACCTTGCGCAGCGCAGCGCGGCGGCAGCCAAGGAGATCAAGGAGCTGATCGACGACTCGATCTCCAAGGTTGATGCAGGCGGTGCACTGGTGGATCGCGCAGGGGCGACCATGCAACAGATCGTGGCTTCCGTGCAGCAGGTGGCGGACATCATGAACGAAATTACTTCGGCCAGCCAGGAACAGTCCTCCGGCATCGAACAGGTGAATAAGGCCATCGTGGAGATGGATAACGCAACACAGCAGAATGCCGCGCTGGTCGAGCAGGCGGCAGCTGCGGCGCGCAGCATGCAGGAACAGTCGGAGCGGCTGGTGGAAGCAGTGTCGGTATTCCGGATGGAGGGTTCGGCAGCGGAGTTTGGGGCTGCGCGGGCGCCTGATGCAAGTGCTTCCACTGCGGTCAGCGTGCCGGTGCGGGCTACTGTGCCGGCGTTAAGGCCCGCTCGCGGCGCGGCAAGCGGCAGCGCCGGGCGGGCGGCGCGCAGGGCAACCGCGGCCAGCAAGGAGGAATCGGCGGGGGATGCTGCGGCGAGCGACATCGTGGAGGCGGAAGTCGCGGATGTGGCGGACGCTTCGGCAACGTCGGCCGCGTCCGCCGCAGGGACGCGAACCAGGGCGGCAAAGGCCGGGACGGCACGGGCCGGCGCGGCGAATGGAGGCGGACGCGCGAGCGCT
>DASWTB010000487.1:0-12857 GCA_036402315.1 Pseudoduganella sp.
TCACGCTCATTCAGTGGCATGCGCTCCCACTGAGATGAGGTGGTATGGATCCCCGCCTACGCGGGGATGACGAATTTGCTGCTAACGAAATGAAAAGCGGCTTAGAAGTTCAACGCACGCTTGTCGACAGCCAGTGCCGCTTCCTTGGTCGCTTCCGACAGCGACGGGTGGGCGTGGCAGATGCGGGCGATGTCTTCGGCCGAGGCCTTGAACTCCATCGCCACCACCGCTTCGGAGATCAGCTCGGAAGCCATCGGGCCCACAATGTGCACGCCCAGGATCTCGTCGGTGGTCGCATCGGCCAGGAACTTCACCATGCCGTTGGTATCGCCCAACGCGCGTGCGCGGCCGTTGGCCAGGAATGGGAAGGTGCCGGCTTTGTACGCCACGCCTTCAGCCTTCAGCTGCTGCTCGGTCTTGCCCACGGAAGCGATTTCCGGATGGGTGTAGATGACGGATGGCAGGGTGTTGAAGTTGGTGTGGCCATGCTGGCCGGCGATGCGCTCAGCCACGGCAACGCCCTCTTCTTCCGCCTTGTGCGCCAGCATCGGGCCGCGCACCACGTCGCCGATTGCCCAGACGTTCGGCAGGTTGGTCTTGCAGTCGCCATCCACGGTGATCATGCCGCGCTCGTCCACAGCCAGGCCCACTTTGTCGGCGCCCAGGCCGATGGTGTTGGCGGTACGGCCGATCGATACGATCAGCTTGTCGAACACGGACTTCTGCGCTTCGCCCTTGGCGTCGGTGTATTCAACGGTGACGTTGTCCTTGCCTGCTTCGACCTTGGTGATCTTGCAGGACAGGTTGATCGACAGGCCCTGTTTGGTCAGCAGCTTGTGCGCTTCCTTGGCGATCTGCTCGTCGACTGCGCCCAGGAAGGTCGGCAGGCCTTCCAGCACGGTCACTTCGGAGCCCAGGCGGCGCCATACGGAACCCAGTTCCAGGCCGATCACGCCGGCGCCGATCACGCCCAGCTTGGCCGGTACGGTCTCGATGTTCAGGGCGCCGGTGTTCGACAGGATCAATTTCTCGTCGAATGGTGCGCCTGGCAGTGCGCGTGGGTTGGAGCCGGTAGCGACGATGACCTGCTTGCCGGTGATGGTGTCGGTGGTCTGGCCCGAAATGGCGATCGGGTAGCCTTCAGCGCCAGCGGCGCCGGCGAATGCGCCGCGGCCGTGGAAGAAGGTGACCTTGTTCTTCTTGAACAGGAACAGGATGCCGTCGTTGTTTTGCTTAACAACGGTGTTCTTACGCTTCAGCATCTGGGCCACGTCGAAGGACAGGCCTTCCACGTTGATGCCGTGCTCTTTGAAGCCGTGCGATGCGTGTTCGAAGTGTTCCGACGATTGCAGCAGCGCTTTCGATGGGATGCAGCCTACGTTGGTGCAGGTGCCGCCTGGGGCTGGCTTGCCTGCTTCGTTGCTCCATTCGTCGATACAGGCTACCGAGAAGCCCAGCTGCGCTGCGCGGATGGCGGCGATGTAACCGCCAGGACCGGCGCCGATAACTACTACGTCAAATTGTTTGTTGCTCATGTCTTTTCCCAATCATTGGTCGTCCGCAGGGACGAAAATCCACATAAGGATGTAAATCAGCCCGCCGAAGCCGAGGCATGTTGCGACCAGAACGAAGATCAGGCGCCAGATCCAGGATTCGATGCCGGTTTGTTTGGCGATGCCGCCGCACACGCCGCCCAGCCAGCGGTCGGTGGTGGAGCGGCGCAGCTTGCCGACTTCGGTGGCGAAATCGCCGTTTGCCTGCGAACCCTGGTTCAGCAGCTTTTCCTTGGCACGGGCGAATTCTTCATCGCTCAGGGCACCGGCCTGGTGCAGTTCGTGCAGGCGCTTCAGTTCTTCGGAGACGCTCATGTGACTCCCTTCGAATTTTTAAACCGGTAAACCGGTGTCTGACCCGCAGGGTCAGACACCGTCTTTACGCGGCAGTCGCGGGCCCAGTGCCTGACCCTGCGGGTCAGACACTGCTTTACCGGTTTTTACAGGTCCAGCAGCAGGCGTGCCGGATCTTCCAGGGCTTCCTTCATTGCCACCAGGCCCAGGACAGCTTCGCGGCCGTCGATGATACGGTGGTCGTAGGACATCGCCAGGTAGTTCATAGGGCGAATCACGATCTGACCGTCAACGACAACTGCGCGGTCCTTGGTGGCGTGCACGCCCAGGATTGCGGATTGTGGTGGGTTGATGATCGGGGTCGACAGCATGGAGCCGAAGGTACCGCCGTTCGAGATGGAGAAGGTACCGCCGGTCAGGTCTTCCAGGGTCAGCTTGCCTTCCTTGGCTTTCGCGCCGAACTCGCCGATCTTCTTCTCGATCTCGGCGATGCTCATCTGGTCTGCATTGCGCAGGATAGGCACCACCAGGCCGCGTGGGGAACCCACGGCGATACCGATGTCGAAGTAGCCGTGGTAGACGATGTCGTTGCCGTCAACCGAAGCGTTCAGGATCGGGTACTTCTTCAGTGCGTGCACAGCGGCCTTCACGAAGAAGGACATGAAGCCCAGCTTCACGCCGTGCTCTTTCTCGAACTTGTCCTTGTACTTGTTACGCAGGTCCATGACTGGCTTCATGTCGACTTCATTGAAGGTGGTCAGGATGGCGTTGGTGGACTGGGACTCAACCAGGCGCTCGGCGATACGTGCGCGCAGGCGGCTCATTGGCACGCGCTCTTCCGGACGGTCGCCCAGGTTGGCAGGAGCGGCTGGCGCAGCAACCTTCTGCAGCTGTGCCTTAGGAGCGGCTGGCGCCAGCGGTGCTGGAGCAGCTGGTTTTGGTGCGGCAGCAGCGGCCAGGGCGTCGCCCTTGGTCACGCGGCCGTCTTTGCCGGAACCGGCAACGTCGGAAGCGGCGATGCCGGCTTCGGACAGGATCTTGGCAGCGGCTGGCATGGCAACGCCGGACTTGTCGGCGGCAGCGGCAGGAGCGGCAGCAGCCGGTGCAGCGGAAGCAGCAGGAGCCGAAGGAGCGGCGCCAGGCGCAGCGTCGGTATCGATGATGGCGATCACTTCGCCGGCAACCACGGTGGCGCCGTCGTTCTTGATCACTTGCACAACCACGCCTGCGGCTGGTGCTGGCAGTTCCAGGACAACCTTGTCGGTCTCGATGTCGATCATGTTTTCGTCGCGGGCCACTGCCTCGCCGACTTTCTTGTGCCAGGACAGCAGGGTCGCTTCAGCGACGGACTCCGACAGTTGAGGAACTTTAACTTCGATTTGTGCCATGTGTATTACTCCGAATTTTGTGTATTTTTAGCGCCCCCTGCTCGTGGCAGGGGGCTCACCCGCTAATGCGATGCGATTACTTGGTCAGAATGAAGCCCTTCAGCTTCGAGAACGCGGTTTCCAGCAGGTCTTTCTGCTGCGCGTAGTGCTTGTCGTAGTAACCCACGGCAGGCGATGCGGAGGCTGGGCGGCCGGCGTATGCCAGCTTCTGGCCAGCTTCCATGGCCTCGAAGATGTTGTGCTGGATCTGGAACCAAGGACCCTGGTTCTGCGGCTCGTCCTGCGCCCACACCACTTCGGCCAGGTTCGGGAACTTCTTCAGTTCAGCAGCGAAGGCCTTGTGCGGGAATGGGTACAGCTGCTCGATACGCACGATGGCGGTATCGGTCACGCCGCGGGTCTTGCGGGTGTTGACCAGGTCGTAGTACACCTTGCCGGAGCAGGCGATCACGCGCTTGACCTTCTTGGCGTCGATCGACTCGTCCACTTCGCCGATCACGGTCTGGAAGGCGCCCTTGGCCAGTTGCTCCAGCGGGGAACCGGCATCCTTGTTACGCAGCAGCGACTTAGGAGTCAGGATTACCAGTGGCTTACGGAACTGGCGCACCATCTGGCGACGCAGCACGTGGAAGATCTGCGATGCGGTGGTCGGCTGCACAACCTGCATATTGTTGTCGGCGCACAGCTGCAGGAAGCGCTCTGGGCGGCACGACGAGTGCTCAGGGCCCTGGCCTTCGTAGCCGTGCGGCAGCATCATGACCAGGCCGGAAGCGCGGCCCCACTTCACTTCGCCGGAGCTGATGAACTGGTCGATCACAACCTGGGCGCCGTTGACGAAGTCGCCGAACTGGGCTTCCCAGATGGTCAGGGTGTTCGGCTCGGCGGTCGAGTAGCCGTATTCGAAGCCCAGCACCGCCTCTTCGGACAGCACGGAGTCGATCACGGTGAACGGAGCCTGGCCTTCTGCGATGTTCTGCAGCGGGATGTAGGTGCCAGCGTCCCAACGTTCGCGGTTCTGGTCGTGCAGCACGGCGTGACGGTGGGTGAAGGTGCCGCGGCCGGCGTCCTGGCCGGTCAGGCGCACAGCGTAGCCGGAGGAAACCAGGGATGCGAAGGCCAGGTGTTCGCCCATGCCCCAGTCCAGGTTCATCTCGCCCTTGCCCATGGCAGCGCGGTCGGCCAGGACCTTCTCCACCAGCGAGTGCACTTTGAAGCTCTCAGGCACGGTGGTGATGGCAGCGGCCAGGCGCTTCAGCTCAGTCATTGGCACGGCGGTATCGGCCGCGTCGGTCCACTTGCGGTTCAGGAACGGCAGCCAGTCGACGGCGTACTTGTTCTTGAAGTTGGAGATCACTGGGTCGACGGTGTGCTTGCCCTGGTCCATCGCAGCGCGGTACTCGGCCACCATGGCGTCGCCGCCGTCGGCCGGGATCACGCCCTGGGTTGCCAGCTTGTCCGCGTACAGCTTGCGGGTGCCTGGGTGCTTGGCGATCTTCTTGTACATCAGCGGCTGGGTCAGAGCCGGGGTGTCCTGCTCGTTGTGGCCCAGTTTGCGGTAGCAGATGATGTCGACAACGATGTCTTTTTTGAACTGCAGGCGGTAGTCCAGCGCGATCTGGGAAGCCAGAACCACGGCTTCAGGATCGTCGGCGTTCACGTGCAGCACAGGCGCTTCGATCATCTTCACGACGTCGGAGCAGTAGATGGTGGAACGTGCATCGCGCGGATCGGAAGTGGTGAAGCCGATCTGGTTGTTGATCACGATGTGCACAGTACCGCCGGTGCCGTAGCCGCGGGTCTGCGCCAGGTTCAGGGTTTCCATCACAACGCCCTGGCCGGCGAATGCCGCATCGCCGTGCACCAGGATCGGCAGCACTTGCGCGCCTTCCTTGTCGCCGCGGCGGTCCATACGGGCCTTCACGGAACCTTCAACCACAGGGTTGACGATTTCCAGGTGGGACGGGTTGAACGCCAGCGACAGGTGCACAGGGCCGCCCGCGGTGGAGATGTCGGACGAGAAGCCCTGGTGGTATTTCACGTCGCCGGCCGGCAGGTCGTCGGCGTGCTTGCCTTCGAATTCTTCGAACAGGTCCTTAGGCGCCTTGCCCAGGGTGTTCACCAGCACGTTCAGGCGGCCGCGGTGGGCCATGCCGATCACGATTTCCTGCACGCCTTTTTCACCGGCGCGCTGGATGATTTCGTCGATCGAAGCGATGAAGGTCTCGCCGCCTTCCAGCGAGAAGCGCTTCTGGCCGACGTACTTGGTGTGGAGGTAGCGTTCCAGGCCTTCGGCAGCGGTCAGGCGCTCCAGGATGTGCTTTTTCTTTTCGGCGGTGAAGTTGGGCGTCGAACGGATCGACTCCAGGCGCTCCTGCAGCCAGCGCTTTTCGGCTGGATCGGAGATGTACATGTATTCCGCGCCGACGGAGCGGGTGTAGGTGTCCTTCAGCAGGTTGGTCAGGTCGCGCAGGGTCGCGGTCTCTGGGCCGAAGTAGGTGTTGCTGATGTTGAAAACGGTGTCCTGGTCGGCATCGGTGAAGCCGTAGAAGGAAGGCTCGAGTTCAGGGATGCTCGGACGTTCCTGGCGCTGCAGCGGGTCCAGGTTGGCCCAGCGAGAGCCCAGGTAACGGTAGGCTGCGATCAGCTGGGTAGCGGCCACGCGCTTGCGGCCCATTTCGGCGTCGGACGAAGCGACGATGGTGCGGATTGGACCTTGTTTCGCGCGCTCGGCGAAGGAGGCGATCACGGAAGAGTGAACGACGTCAGGCTTGCTGGTGCCGTCGACTGCAGGCACGTTCTGCATGGCGTCGAAGTACTGGCGCCAGTTGTCTGGCACGGAGCCAGGATTTTCAAGATACGCCTCGTACAGTTCTTCTACGTACGGCGCGTTCCCACCAAACAGGTAGGAATTGGACGTCTGTTGTTGCATCATTTCTTTGCTCACCTTTCTTCGCGCTTCGCGAGGAATTAGCGGGTTGTTCAAACCTTCCGCGACACGGCCTGACCGGTTAGCGGATTGCACATCAAGTTGTGGGGAAGGGCTCTGTTGTTTCCAGATTTTCCAAAAACGGTCGCCTAGCATAGCACTGTCATTGAACTGAAACAACTAAAACTCGGCTCCGCGGCGGGCGAACCAGCCGGCCAGGTAATCGAGCAAAGCCCGCAGCGCAGGCGGCATGTGCTGGCGCGATGCATAAATAGCATGAATCCCCAACGCCTGGGGTTGCCACTCCGGCAAGGCCTGCACCAAGCGGCACTTCGCCCCGGCTCCGCACTGCCCCCGGACGCCATCAGCTACACCGCCGACTACCTGCGCCGCTTCGAAGCTGCCCCCCCAGCCGCCATCAGCGCCGCCCTGGTCGCCGCCATGAAATCCGCCTATCCCCAAGCCGGCCTCGAAAGCGCCCTGCAGTTGAGCGCCAAAGTCGCCAATGGCGAGCTCGCCTGGTAATCCCGCCACAGCCCAGCCCGTGTCCCACCCTGGGGTCACACCCCAAATGGGACACGAGCTCGACCGCAATGCACTTGAGCTCGTGTCCCGATTCGGGTGTGACCCCATGGTGGGACACGAGCTCAACCGTGCCCGTGTAGACTTTTCTTTCTAGATCATTTATTCTAGATCCAACGAAGTTTTTCCTGGATCTGCCATGAGCCTGCCAAAACCTACCCCTAGCGAACTGGAAATGCTGCGCCTGTTGTTTGCGCTGGGGCCTGCCACTGCACGGCAGGTGCATGAGGCAGCCATCGAAACGCGGCCGGATATGCAATACGCCACCGTCCTGCGCCTGCTGCAGGTCATGCACACCAAGGGTTTGCTGACCCGCGATGAGAGCCAGCGCGCCCACGTCTACTCCCCTGTCGAGCAGCAGGATTCGATCCAGACCTCCCTGCTGAAGGACCTGATCCACAAAGCTTTCGCGGGCTCCGGCAAGGCCCTGGTCATGGCTGCGCTGCGCGGTGGCCACGTTTCGGCCAAGGAGCGCGCGGAAATCCAGAAAATGCTGGACGAGGAAAGTTAAGCGCAAGCTATACTGTGCCGCCCAAACTCTTCATGTAATTTGATGCACACGCTTCAACAACTGCGCTGCGGCCAACTGGCCGGGGCAGTGCGGCTGCAATTGCGCGGCGGCTTGACTGACTTCCCGCGCGAGATCTTCGACCTCGCCGATACGCTGGAAATCCTCGACCTCACCGGCAACGCCTTGTCTTCCCTGCCGGAGGACCTGCCGTGCCTGCACCGCTTGCGCATCATTTTCTGCTCCGAAAACCAGTTCACCGAACTGCCCGCGGTGCTGGGCCGCTGCCCTTCGCTGACCATGATCGGTTTCAAGGCGAACCGCATCGCAAGCGTCCCCGCCTCGGCGCTGCCGCCCCGCCTGCGCTGGCTGATCCTGACCGACAACTGCATCGAAAAGCTCCCCGGCGAAATCGGCCGCTGCACGGAGATGCAAAAGCTGATGCTGTCCGGGAACCAGCTAAGCGCCTTACCGCCGGAACTGGCAAATTGCAGCAAGCTCGAACTGCTGCGCATTTCTGCCAACCGCCTGCCTGCCCTGCCAGACTGGCTTACCTCGATGCCGCGCCTGACCTGGCTGGCCTTCGCCGGCAATCCATTCAGTGAATCCGCATTGCCGCCAGTCGCCAGCATCCACTGGCAAGAGCTGGACATCCAGCACAAGCTGGGCGAAGGCGCATCCGGCATCATTCACCAGGCCACCCTCAACGGCAAGCCGGTCGCGGTCAAAGTATTCAAGGGCGCAATGACCAGCGATGGCCTGCCTGCCCAGGAAATGGCCGCCTGCATCGGCGCCGGCAACCATCCCAACCTGATTCCCGTGCTGGGCGCCATCCCCGATCATCCCGATCGCTTGCCTGCGCTGGTGATGCAACTGATGGATCCCGCCTTGCGCAACCTCGCCGGCCCGCCCAGCTTCGCGAGCTGCACGCGCGACGTCTACGCAGAAGGCCAGCAATTCACCACCGGCACGCTGCTCGGCATCGCGCGCGGCATTGCTTCCGCCGCCGCGCATCTGCATGCGCTGGGCATCATGCATGGGGACCTGTACGCCCACAATATTCTTCACTGCGATAAAGGCAGCGCTGTGCTTGGGGATTTCGGCGGGGCTTCACGATTCGCACCGGGGACGGAATCCGCACTCGCCTTGCAGCGGCTCGAGGTCCGGGCTTTCGGCTGCCTGTTGGAGGAGTTGCTGGAACGCTGCCCGGAAGAGCTTCCAGCAGTGCAGGCGCTTGCCGGTGATTGCCTGCAGCCGGCGCCCGACGTGCGCCCCCAGTTTGCCGAAGTCGTCGCGCGACTGGCAGCGGTGGCCTGACACAGCCAGCCGCCGCCAACAACGCCTCGCGTCAGCGGCTCTTGTCCGGATAAGCCGGACGCGCCGGACGGCTTGGCGGTGACTTCGCCAATTCGGCTTTGATCACTTCAATCGCCTTTTCAAGCTGAGGGTCGCGGCCCGCAATCACATCGGCCGGGTTCTGGTCGACCTCGATATCCGGCGGCACGCCTTCATTCTCGACGCCCCAGCCACCCTCGCGCGTCCAGAACGCCAGGTTCGGCGCCGTAATCGTGCCGCCATCCAGCAGCACAGGGAAGCCGAGGATGCCCACCAGCCCGCCCCAGGTGCGCTTGCCGATCAACGGGCCAAGCTTATTCTTGCGGAACATCCACGGCAGCAAGTCGCCGCCCGAGCCGGCCGTTTCATCGATCAGCATCGCACGCGGGCCCTGGATCGAAGCCGAAGGTGTCTTCATGTCCGCCCCATAGCGCATGGCCCACCACGCAATCTCCTGCTTCTGCAGCAGTTCGATGTAGTAATCGGCCAGGCTGCCGCCGCCATTGAACCTTTCATCGATGATGATCGCGTCCTTGTATGCTTGCGGATAGAAGTAGCGCTTGAAATAGGTGTGGCCCAGGCTCGCCGTATTCGGCACGTAGACGTAGGCAACGCGGCCGTCAGTTGCAGCATTCACCTTGCGCAGATTCCCTTCCACCCAGTCGCGGTTGCGCAGCGCATCTTCGCTCGCCACCGGCACCACCGTGATGTGGCGCGCCCCCTTGCCGTCGGCGTTCGGGCCGACCGTGATTTCGATGGAGCGGTTGGCAGTATTTTCGAACGCGCTATACAGGTTGGTCGGCGGCGCCAGTGGACGTCCATCGACTGCCAGCAGATATTCGTCCACCTTTACATTCAGCCCCGGCTCGGTCAACGGTGCACGCAGCGTCGGATTCCAGTTCAGGCCACCGTAGATTTTCTTGAAGCGGTAGCGGCCATTGGTGATTTCATAGTCGGCGCCCAGCAGGCCGCCCGGCACCGGCTTGGCGTCAATGAAATTGTCACCGCCGCCACCGCGGTGGTGACCGACCGCCAGTTCACTGCACAGCCACTGGATCACGCGGTTCAAGTCACTGCGCGTGGCGACGTCCGGCAGGAACTGGGCGTACTTGTCGTGCATGGCTTTCCAGTTCACGCCATGCATATGCGGGTCGTAGAAGTAGTCGCGGTTGATGCGCCAGACTTCCTCGTATATCTGCTTCCACTCCGCACGCGGATCTGCCTTGGTTTCAATCGATTCCACGCGCAACTTGCCTTCCGTCGGCGGCAGCAGCTTGCCAATGGCAGAGCCCAGGTTCCACTGCTCTTTCAGGCGCCAGGCGACCTTCTTGCCATCTGCGCTGATTTCGAAATCGTCCGCATCGGCGACGATGGTTTCGGTCTTGCGGTCCTTCAGGTCAAAGCGCTGTACCTGGCGCTTGCCGTCCACTTCGCGCAGGAAGAAGATCTGCCCTTCCGCACCGGCCTCCAGGTCGAAGTATTGGGAAACGGGTGGCGGCATGTCGATTACGCGGGTCGAAATGCCTTCCCAGTCGATGCGCATCGGCGCTGGTGGCTTAGCCGTCGCAGCCGTGGCTTTCGCCTTGGCGTCCGCGCCGCGGCTGGTCGTGGTATCAGCCAGCACGCGCTCATCGCTCTTGTCCCCGGCTGCGCCATCCTTGGGCGGTTCTTTCGGGGCAGGCGGCGCGGCAGCAGCGCCCTTCTCTTCGTCGCTCTCGCGCACAAGTGGCGACGGCAAGTCATTGCGCAAGACCATCAGCCAGAGGGAACGCGTCGGGCGGTTGTCCTGGTTCTGCAGCGAGAACCAGTTGTTGCTTGGACCCGCGTCGGTGGAGGCGAAGAAGTACAGGTACTTGCCGTTGCGGTCGAAGACCGGGTTGGCAACATCGGACAGTCCGTCCGTGACTGCGTGCGACTTGTCCTCGTCCAGCGCGTAGATGTAGGCCGTGCGCGTATAGCTCAGCGAATTGAGCGTATAGGCGATGAAGCGCGAATCCGGCGACCAGGCGCCGCGCAGCGATTTATCAACGCCGTACATTGGCTCTGTGGCGACTTTCTTCTGCGCGCCCGTCGCCAGGTCGATGTAATACAGCGTCCAGGAGTTGTCAATGAAGGCAATCTTCTTGCTATCCGGCGACCACACCGCGCGCTCGAAGAATCCGGAACCGTTCAGCTTGAACTTGCGCAGTTCGCCCTTGCCGTCCTGCTGCCTGACGTGCAAGGCATACTCACCGCTTTCATCGGAAAAATAGGCAACCTGACGGCCATCTGGCGACCAGGCTGGGCCGCGCTCATGCGCGCCTGGCGTTTGGGTCAGGTGGCGAATATCACCCTTCTCGGCGGGAAGCGTGACGATATCGCCGCGGAATTCAAACGCCACGCGCGCGCCGGACGGAGAAATCGACGAATTGCGAATATATTTCGCCCCGCGCACCCAGCGCTCGCGCGACAGTCCCAAGTCGGTGCTTACGCCAATTGCCAGCCGGCGCCCCGCAGCCGCACCGGATTCGAGGTCAAGCAGATGGAGATAACCCGCCTGCTCATACAAGATGCGGCTACCGGATAATGCCGCGTTCAATACTGGAAAATCTGTATGGCGGGTCAGCTGGCTAATACTCTTGCTGCGGGTGTCATAAACATAAAGGTTGAATTCACCATCGCGGTCGGAGCGAAAATAAACCTTATCCCCGGCCCACATCGGGTCGACGTCATTCACACGGCTGGCGGGTTGCGGTATCCGCTCCACGGCCAGTGTGTCGCGATTAAACAGCCAGATAATCGAATTCAAGCCGCCACGATAGCGCTTCCATTGCAGGAAAGCAGGAGAAGTCGGGTTATATGCGATGCCCCGGCCATTTGGAGAAAACGTGGCTTTCGCAGCATTAGGAATTTCCAGTTTTGTTTCGACGCCACCACCTACTGGCACCGTAAATAAATTCCGGTAGCGGTTATTGAAGGCCACACGCGGCGAAGTGAATAGCACCTGAGAGCCGTCCGGCGTAAATCCCTGAACCAGGTCTTGTCCAGGGTGCCAGGTCAGGCGGCGCGGAATCCCACCTGCAATATGCACAATAAAGACGTCGGTATTGCCGTCAATATTCGCACTGTAGGCGATCGATTTGCCATCCGGCGAAAAGAAGGGATTCGATTTTTCGCCGATATCCGAAGTCAAGCGCCTGACGTCGCGGCCATTCTGGTCGGCCAGCCAGACATCCCCGGCATAGATAAACGCGATGTGATCTTTTGAAATTGCCGGCTCGGATAGCAGGCGGGTATCAGAGGTATTTGGAACGGCTTGGGCCGCTATCGGGAGTGCCAACGCTGTGGCGAGCACAAAGAAACGACTGGTGAACAAGCAAGCCTCCATGAGATGAGAAAGTACTTGGGCTGCAGCAGTAACGGGCTCAACGATAACAGAACACGTGCTTGCTTGGAGAATTCAATCTTTCCGAACCAAATTTCTGCGTGAACACGCCAGCTATTGGCATGTAGGCTTTCAAGCTATTTCACTGGTGGACGCGTTTGAAATTGGTCAGCACTGTCTGGGCAACTCTTCAGAGTCATCTGCAAGGAAATGCCAAAGGAATCGCTACCTTTGGAAAATCTATCGATCGAAGCGTATAAGCCCGGCCCCTCCCAATAACTGAAACTCACTCCTCCTTGTTTGGTCACGGTAGTTTTCGCCATCTTCTGTGCCGTAAGCAGAGCCTCGATATTCTGGCTCAGCCTCTCAGTTTCCGCAGTGCTGGTGCTCGAGAATCCAATTGCGGCCGAACATCCGCGCCCACTTTCGAAGCCACGCACATATCCGCGCACAGGGAATCCCAACTCCTTCTTACCCTCTGGCGCCGGAGAATACATATACCAATTGTTTTTTCCTCTCGCTGCGGGCCGCGCCTTAATGAACTCCGCATATGGAATTGACAGCCGCATACCATCCAGTTGCAGCTCTTGACCATCGGCAGCCCAGGCGGCAGTCGCCAACATAGAAATCGCCAGAATAATCCATTTCAACATCCTTCATCTCCTCGCTAAAAATAGGGATTGGGATCATGGCATGTCTGGTTTTCCGTCTCCAAGAGAATCTTCAACTTAATTTCCAGTGCTACCGTGGCGCTTCCACGAGTAGCACTTGACGATACCAAATGCGATCTTCAGAGTCAGGACGGCTCTCTCCAACCAGAATTATTCCCTTATTATCCCGAGAGTAGGATGCCCGAGCAGAAGTCTACGTTCGTGTACAGCTTGCGCTTCGAAATTTACCCTGGCGA
>DASWTB010000488.1:0-43683 GCA_036402315.1 Pseudoduganella sp.
CGCCCGCTGCGCGGATGGAACGCGCTACCACATCGGCCCACATATCGATATCGCGCTGGGTGTAGCCGACCACGGTCGGCTTGCCGGTGGTGCCGCTGGAAGCATGCACGCGCGCCACTTTCTCGCGCGGCACGGCAAACAAGCCGAAGGGATAGTTGTCGCGCAGGGTCTTCTTGTCCGTGAACGGGAATTTGCTCAGGTCGGACAGCGACTTCAGGTCATTCGGGTGCACACCCTTCTCGTCAAAGGCCTTGCGGTAATGCGGCACGTTCTCGTAAGCGTGCATCAGCGACCATTTCAGGCGTTCAAGCTGCAGCGCCTGCAATTCGTCACGGCTGGCGCACTCGATCGGCTCCAGGTCGGAAGGGGCGGGAATGCGTTGGACCACGGTGCTACCTCCATCAACTAACTATGGGTTGGAACCACCTCTCCGGCTACGCGGTGCGATTTGCCGCGGAAAGTGGCGATCATCTTGCCCTGCTGGTTGCAGACCGTGACATCGTAGATGCCGGTCTTGCCGACTAGCGTGCGTTCAACCGCCTCCGCCGTCAGCAAGTCATCCATCCGCCCAGGGGCGAGGTAGTCGATCGTGCAGCCCGCGCCAACCGTCGTGTGGTTATGGCTGTTGCACGCAAATGCGAAAGCACTATCCGCCAACGCAAAGATAAAGCCGCCGTGGCATGTCTGGTGCCCGTTCAGCATTTCGCTCCGCACCGGCATGGTCATGCGCGCATAGCCGGGGCGGATTTCTACCAACTTCATACCGAGGGCCTGGCTGGCGGCGTCGCGCGCAAACATCGCTGCGCCAGCCGCTTCGGCCAGGGCCTGCGGGTGCATCTTTGGGTTATGCATGGATCTTTGCTCCGCTCTGCTCGCGGCGGCGCAGCAGCGGCGACACGCGGTAGCGATCCTCGCCGTAGCTCGCGGCCAGGTTCTCCAACACGGAAACAATGTGTTTGACGCCTACCATGTCCGCCCAGGCCAACGGGCCGCGCGGATAGTTGACGCCCTTCTGCATCGCCACATCGGCCGCCTGCGCGCTGCACACGCCCTGGTTGACCGCATCGGCAGCTTCGTTGGCCAGCATCGCGACGGTGCGCATCACGGCCAGGCCTGGCACGTCGTCCAGACGGGTGACGACGAAGCCGGCGGCCTGGAACATGCCGATGGCCGACGCCATGGCGCGTGGGTTGCACTGATCGCTGCAAGCGATGGCGATGCGCGGCGAGGTTTTGAAGTCGAACACCAGGTCGTACACCACCATGTCGTCGTGCTTGTCGTCGCGCGCGCGCTGGGTGGCGCTACGTCCATCGGTCAGGTAAATCGCGGCGCCATTGCAGTGGAAGGCCGGTGCCTCGGACGAACGGTGGCCCTCAGCTGAGTTGCGCCTGGTGACGGCAATGCCGCGCGATTTCAGGCGCTCGATGATCATCGTCGCGATGGCGGTATGGTCGCCCGGCTCGAAGCTGTAGCCAATGTATTCAGGCAGTGGCTGCGGCGCTTCGGAACGCGGCTGCGGTGCAGCGGCGCCTTCGCTGTAGTCGTAGAAGCCGCGGCTCGACTTGCGGCCCAGGAAGTCGGCGTTCACCATCTCCTGCTGCATCACGGACGGCGTGAAGCGCGGGTCGTTGTAATAGGCACGGAATACGGATTCGGTGACGGAGTAGTTCACGTCGTGGCCGATCAAATCCATCAACTCGAAAGGCCCCATACGGAAGCCGCCGCCTTCGCGCATGACGGCATCAATAGTGGCAGCATCGGCAGCCTGTTCGTTCAGCAGGCGCCAACCTTCAGCGTAGTAAGGACGTGCGACGCGGTTGACGATGAAGCCGGGCGTGGACTTGGCGTGCACCGGGCTCTTGCCCCAGGCGATAGCCGTGTCGTACACGGATTCGGCAACGGCAGCATCGGTCGCGAGGCCGCTGATCACTTCCACCAGCGCCATCAGGGGCACCGGGTTGAAGAAGTGCATGCCGACCAGGCGTTGCGGCTTGCGCAGCTTGGCGGCGATGGCGGTGACGGAGATCGAGGAAGTATTGGTGGCCAGAATGGCCTCATCGCTGACGATGCCTTCCAGGTCGGCGAACAGGCCGCGCTTGACGTCCAGGTTTTCGACGATGGCTTCGACCACCAGCTTAGCGTCTGCAACTTCGGCCAGGCCGGCCACGCCGTGCAGGCGGCTGCGCGCTGCATCCGCGTCGGCGCCGGACATCTTGCCTTTTTCAACCAGCTTGCCATACACCTTGCCGATATCGGCAATCGCCTTCCCGACCGCTTCCGCGCGGGTATCGAACAGCTTGACCGTGTAGCCAGAGGCCGCTGCGACCTGCGCGATGCCCGAACCCATTGCCCCGCTGCCGATGACGGCAACGACACTGCCTTTCGCCAGAGCCGGCATGCTTATTCCCCTTTGAAGTTTGGAGTGCGCTTGTTGATAAAGGCGTCCACGCCTTCGCGGTAGTCGTGGCTATAGCCAAGCTCGCGCATCATTTCGCCTTCCAGCTTGAGCTGGTCGGCCAGGGTGTTGCCGTAGCTGGCTTGCAGCGCGTGCTTGGTGAAGGCCAGGCCCTTGGTCGGGGCGGTGGCGAAGTGCCGTGCCATGGCCATGGCTTCGTTCATCAGCTCTTCGTCCGGGACAGCTTTCCAGATCAGGCCCCATTGTTCGGCGCGTTCGGCGGACAGCTTTTCGCCCAGCATGGCGAGGCCGGTGGCACGGGCGTGGCCAATCAGGCGTGGCAGGTGCCAGGTGCCGCCAGTGTCCGGGATCAGGCCCAGTTTGCAGAAGGCTTCGATGAAGCTGGCCGATTTAGCCGCCAGTACGATGTCGCAGGCCAGGGCCAGGTTGGCGCCGGCGCCGGCAGCGACGCCGTTCACCGCGCAGATGACTGGCATTGGCAGTTCGCGCAGCGCCAGCACCAGCGGGGCGTAGAATTTTTCGACGGATTCGCCCAAGTCGACGGCGGCGCCGCCTGGGGCTACTGCGCGGTCACCCAGGTCCTGGCCAGCGCAGAAGCCGCGGCCGGCGCCGGTCAGTACCAGCACGCGGACGGATTTGTCGGCGCGCAGCTGTTGCAGCGCTTCGCGTACTTCCAGGTGCATGGCCTGGGTGAAGCTATTCAGCTTGTCGGGACGGTTCAGGGTCAGGGTGGCGACGCCTGCTTCGATTTCAAATTTGATGTTCTCGTAGCTCAATTCTTGTCTCCTTTAGAACCGGTAAACCGGTGTCTGACCCGCAGGGTCAGACACCGATACGCGGCGGTCGCATGCCAAGTGTCTGACCCTGCGGGTCAGACACTGCAGTGCCGGTTTTATTCAGCCTGATCGAAATCGATAACCACTTTATCAGTGACCGGAAACGCCTGGCAGCTCAATACAAAGCCACGTGCAATCTCGTAGTCTTCCAGCGCGTAATTGACGTCCATGTCCACTTTGCCTTCCACCATCTTGCAGCGGCAAGTAGAGCATACGCCGCCTTTGCACGAATAGCGCATGTCGAGCCCCGCGCGCAGGCCGGCGTCCAGAATCGACTCCTTATCCTTCTCCATGGTGAACGAAGCCGCATTGCCGTCCATGATCACAGTGACCTCGGTCAGGTGTGGCGCCGCGTCAGCCTGCACGCGTGGCTTGTGCTGGTGCTTTGGAATGCTGGCCGCGAACAGCTCGATCTTGATATTCGCTTTCGGCATGCCCGCCTCCTGCAAGGCAGCGGAGACGCCAAGCATCATGTCTTCCGGGCCGCAGATGAAGGCGGTGTCGTAATCCTTGATATCGATCCAGTGCTGCAGGAACTGCTCTGTCTTCTCCTTGGTGATGCGGCCGTTGAACAGCTCAATATCTTGCTGCTCGCGCGACATCACGTAGACGATGTTCAGGCGTTCCAGGTAAGTGTCCTTCAGCTCCATCAGCTCCGTCTTGAAGATCACCGACGAAGAGGCGCGATTGCCATAGAACAGGGTAAAGCGGCTGCCAGGCTCCGTCATCAAGGTGGTCTTGATGATCGACAGGATCGGGGTAATACCGCTGCCTGCTGCAAAAGCCAGGTAATTCTTCGACTGCGCGGCATCCAGCGGTACATTGAAGTGGCCCATCGGCGGCATCACTTCGATGGTGGCGCCAGGCTTCAGCGATTCATTGGCCCAGGTCGAAAACATGCCGCCCGGCGTGCGCTTGATCGCCACCCGCAGCGCGCCATCCTGTACCGCGGAGCAGATCGAGTACGAGCGGCGCAGGTCTTCGTTGTTGATGTTGGCGCGCAGGGTCAGGTGCTGGCCTTGCTGGTACTTGAAGCTTTCCTGCAGTTCGGCAGGCACGGCAAAGGTGACGGCGATGCAGTCGCGGGTTTCCTGCTGCACCTTGGCGACGGACAGTGGATAGAATTTGCTCATGTTGTCAGTGGCACTTGAAGTAGTCGAAGGGCTCGCGGCAATCGAGGCACTTGTACAGTGCCTTGCATGGCGTGGAGCCGAACTGGCTGGTGATTTCGGTGTGGCTGGAGCCGCAGTGCGGGCAGATGACCTTGGGCGCTGGCACGGCGCCACGCGCAATGCCGGCCTTCAGCGAATCCATCGGCGCGGCAGCGGGACGCGGCGAGCGCAGGCCGCTAATGTCGACCACCTTCTGCGCCGGCGGGGCAATGCCGTAGCCTTTCAGCTTGGCCTTGCCGGAGTCGCTCATCCAGTCCGTGGTCCAGGCAGGCGACAGTCGGGTGATGATGTCGACTTGCTTGATGCCGGCGTCCTGGAGCGCGCCCTGCACCGCGTCGGCAATGACCTGCATGGCCGGGCAACCGGAATAAGTGGGCGTGATGGTGACCGCGCACGACGATGCGCCGGTGACCTGCACATCGCGCACGATGCCAAGGTCCACCACGGAGATCACAGGAATTTCCGGATCGGAGACCTGCTCCAGCAGCGACCAGACACGCGCCTCGTCCATTACCACTCCGAACCCGGATAAGCGCGCTGCAGGAACTGCATCTCGGCCAACAGGTAGCCCAGGTGCTCGGTGTGGCGGCCTTGCTTGCCGCCCTTCTGCATCCATGCATCGGCCGGCGGCATGGTGAGCGTCGCCTCGCCAAGAATATCGGACACATGCGACAGCCACTGCTCGCGCAGCATGGCAGCCGGCGGCGCAACGCCTTCCGCCACCATGGCCTCGTCGACCGCGTCGTAATTGAACACTTCGCCCGTGTACATCCACAGCTCATCGACCGCGGTCTGGGTGAACTGGTGGGAGACGTCGGTGCCATCGCCCAGGCGCACCACCAGATCGCCGCTGCGGCGCAGGTGATAGGTCACCTCCTTCAGCGACTTCTCGGCGATTTCCGCAATGCGCTGGTCGCTGCTCTTGGTCAGAGCACCGATCAGGAAGTAATGCCAGGTATCGAAGAAGAACTGGCGCACCAGGGTGTGCGCATAGTTCCCGTTCGGCTGTTCAACCAGCAGCACGTTCTTGTAATCGTGCGCATCGCGCAGGTAAGCCAGCTTGTCCTCGTCGCGGCCCGCGCCTTCCAGTTCGGCGGCGTAGGTGTACCACATGCGGGTCTGGCCCAGCAGGTCCAGCGACACATTGGACAGCGCCATGTCCTCTTCCAGCGCCGGGCCCTTGCCGCACAACTCGCACAGGCGCTGGCTCAGCACCATGGCGTTGTCGCCCAGGCGCAGCAGGTAATTGACCTTGTTATCCATGGAGATCGCCTTACAGGTTCTTCACTTCTTCCGGCATCGGGAAGAAGGTCGGGTGGCGATACACCTTGCTGTTGGAAGGCTCAAACAGCGGGCCCTTGTCGGCCGGTGCGCTGGCGACGATATCGGCAGCACGCACCACCCAGATGCTCACGCCTTCATTGCGGCGCGTGTAGACGTCGCGTGCGTTGTTGATTGCCATCTCCGCATCCGGAGCATGCAGGCTGCCCACATGCTTGTGCGCCAGGCCGTGCTGGCTGCGAATGAAGACTTCCCACAGTGGCCATTCTTTGCTCATCTTGTCTCCTCTCAGGCCGCAGCCTGCTCCTTATTGTGTTTGTCGGCGTAGGCCACCAGCGCGTCGCGGAACCATGCGCCGTCCTCATAGGCTTTGACGCGGGTGCGCAGGCGCTCGCGGTTGCAAGGGCCGTTGCCCTTCAGGACCTGGTGGAATTCTTCCCAGTCGATTTCGCCGAAATCGTAGGAGCCGCGCTCCTCGTTCCACTTCAAGTCAGGGTCGGGGATGGTCAGGCCCAGGAATTCGGCTTGCGGCACGGTCTGGTCGACCATGCGCTGGCGCAGTTCGTCGTTGGAGAACAGCTTGATGCGCCACTGCGCGGATTGCGCGCTGTTGACGGATGCGGCGTCGGACGGGCCGAACATCATCAGCGACGGCCACCACCAGCGGTTCAGTGCATCCTGCGCCATCGCCTTTTGCTCCGGCGTGCCCTTGGCCAGCGACATCATGATGTCGTAACCCTGGCGCGCGTGGAACGACTCCTCCTTGCAGACGCGGATCATGGCGCGCGAGTATGGCCCGTACGAGCAGCGGCACAGCGGGATCTGGTTGATGATGGCCGAGCCGTCGACCAGCCAGCCGATGGCGCCCATGTCAGCCCAGCTCAGGGTCGGGTAATTGAAGATGGACGAGTATTTGGCTTTGCCGCTATGCAGGGCCGCCAGCAGTTCGTCGCGCGACACGCCCAGGGTTTCGGCGGCGCTGTACAGGTAGAGGCCATGGCCCGCTTCATCCTGGATCTTGGCCAGCAGGATCGACTTGCGCTTCAGGGTCGGCGCGCGGGTCACCCAGTTACCTTCAGGCAACTGGCCGACGATTTCGGAGTGGGCGTGCTGGGAGATCTGGCGGATCAGGGTCTTGCGGTAAGCCTCAGGCATCCAATCCTTCGGCTCGATCTTGACGCCGGCGTCGATGCGCGCCTGGAATTCGCGCTCCTGCGCGTCCATATCTTCTGCGGCCTGGACCTTTTTCAGGCCGGTTTCCACCATTTGTGCGTACATAAGGAGGGCCTCCTTGTTCGGGATAGCTTCATAATACGATACAAAAACTGCTTTGCAAACGAATTTTGTGTGTCATTTAAAAATTCTGTATCTAGATCAATGACAGTGTATAAAATCGGTCTATGCAAAAAAACCAGAAAATCAATGGCTGGATAGAAGAATTCCTGGCCAGCGACCCGCCGCGCTCCAAATCGCTGGTGATGACCATCTTTGGCGACGCCATCGTGCCGCACGGCGGCATGGTGTGGACCGGCAGCCTGATCGAATTGCTGGCGCCCTTCGGCGTGAATGACCGCCTGCTGCGCACTTCCGTCTTCCGCCTGGCGCAGGAAGGCTGGCTGGGCGCCCAGCGCGACGGCCGCCGCAGCAGTTACGCCATCACGCCCGACGCCATGCGCCGCTTCAGCCGCGCCTTCCGCCGTATCTACGCCCCGCTGAACGTGCACTGGAACGGCCAATGGACCCTGGTGCTCGCGGCCGACGGCCTGGACGCCCCGGCGCGCGGCCAGTTGCGCAAGGAGCTGCTGTGGGAAGGTTACAGCGTGATTGCGCCCGGCATTGCAGGCCATCCCGCCGGGGATATGGAAGCGCTGGAGGCGCTGCTGTCGCGCCTTGGCCTGCTGCAAAAGGTATATGTGGTGCAGGCCAGCGAAGTGCCCGGCCTGCGCGCGCGGCCGCTGGGCGAGATGGTGGCCGAAGGCTGGGACCTGAGCGAAGTGGCGGCTGGCTACGAGAAGTTTGTCGCAACCTTCAGCGCATTGCCCGGCCTGCTGGCCGATGCCGGCGAGATCGAACCTGAGCAGGCTTTCGTGCTGCGCAGCCTGCTGATCCACGCCTACCGCCGCGTGCAGCTGCACGACCCGCAACTGCCGATTGAACTGCTGCCCGAACCCTGGCCCGGTGCGCACGCCTATGAACTGGCGAGGCAGCTCTACCGCGAGCTCAGCGCCCCCGCCGAGCAGCACATCCTCACCGTCCTGCGCCGCGAAGACCCCAGCGCCCCGCAACCCGAATCCAGCTTCCACCAACGCTTCGGCAGCCTCCAGTAGAGCCCGTGTCCCACCATGGGGTCACACCCCAAATGGGACACGGCCACAGCCGTAGGACGGCTGAGAGCGTGTCCCGATTCGGGTGTGACCCCATGGTGGGACACGAGCGGGGCTGTAGGGGCTGGTGTATCATGTCGGGCTTCGCGCGCAGCGCTTTATTTTTCCGACAGGACACACAATGTCTATCAAGATCAGCAGCCAGTTCGATGCTGGCGCCATCGATGTGGTCAGCGTTACATCCGCTGGCGATATCGACGTCAATATCCGCAAGGATTCCCATGCGGACATCATCCAGTGGTTCTATTTCCGTGTTCAGGGCGCGCAAGCCGTGCCGCTGACCATCCGTTTCCTGAACGCCGGCAAGGCTGCCTATGCTGAGGGCTGGAAGGGATACAACGCTGTCGCTTCGTATGACCGCGACAACTGGTTCCGCGTTCCGACCTCCTTCGATGGCGAAGTGATGACCATCGAGCACGCGCCGGAACACGATTCGGTCTACTACGCTTATTTCGAGCCGTATTCGTGGGAACGCCACCTGTCCCTGCTGGACTCCGCCCAGCTGCACCCGCTGGCCGAACTGGTCGACCTGGGCAGCACCGTGGAAGGCCGCGACATGAACATGCTGGTCATCGGCGACCAGGATGCTGAGAAAAAGGTCTGGGTCATCGCCCGCCAGCACCCGGGCGAAACCATGGCTGAATGGTTCGTGGAAGGCATGGTCGAAGCGCTGCTCGACGCGGCCAATCCATACGCCCGCCAGTGCCTGCAGGACGCCTGCTTCTACATCGTGCCGAACATGAACCCGGACGGCTCGGTGCGCGGCAACCTGCGCACCAACGCGGCCGGCGCTAACCTGAACCGCGAGTGGAACGAGCCAACCATGGAGCGTTCGCCGGAGGTCTTCCTGGTCAAGCAGAAGATGAAGGAAATCGGCTGCGACCTGTTCCTGGACGTGCACGGCGATGAAGGCCTGCCGTACGTCTTCGTGGCCGGCAGCGATGCCCTGCCGAACTTCAGCAAGGAGCAGAAGGCCGCGCAGGACAAGTTTATCGCCGACTTCAAGCTGGCATCGCCGGACTTCCAGTCCGAGCATGGCTATCCTGACTCGCCATACACCCCGGAAGTGCTGACCATGGGTTCGCCGCACATCACCCACCTGTTCGGCTGCCTGTCGCTGACCCTGGAACTGCCGTTCAAGGACAACGCCAACGATCCGGACGAACTGGTTGGCTGGAACGGCGCCCGTTCCGCCAAGCTGGGTGCGGACGTGCTGCAGCCAGTCCTGCGCACCCTGCGCAACTTCTAAGCCTTACTCAGCGCAGCAGCGCCCGGAATGCCTTCGGTATCCACGGGCGCGCTGCCAGCATGATGGTCACCGCGCGGCGCTGCTCCCACGGCAGCCGCGCGTCATCCTGGTGCTGCAGCGAGAATTCGTCTGCCACCTGCTTCAAACGATCCAGCAAGGCGCGCGTCGATTGCTGCGACAGCATCACGCTCACCAGCCGCTGCACTTCATGATGGCCGTCGAAGCGGCTGTCGAAATAATCCTGGTACGCCTCGTCGCGGAAGAAGCCCTGGATCGGCCCATTCGGCAGCCAGCTGAAAGTGCGCGATACCAGCAGCTTGACCTTGTTGTTCGGCTTCAGCATCAGGAAGCCGATCTTGTCGAGCCTGAGCAGGCAGGCTGTCGCTTCGGCGGCACTGATCTTGTAGTTGGCCACCACTTCCTCGATCGGCACCTGGTTCAGCGCCAGCACGGCCACCACCAGCAGCTTGGTGTCGCTGATGATTTCCTTTTCCTGCGCGTAGGTGAGCTGCGAGATCAGTTGCGGCGTGTCGGCGCTGGCCTGCGCCAGTTCGGCGAAGTCCATCTCCAGCACGGCCAGCACCTGTTCCAGCCGGTCGAGCGTGAAATTGCGGGCCGCGAACATGCGCTTGATGCTTGGTTCGGAAAGGCCGATTTTCTGCCCGAGGGCGGCGTAGGTGATGCCGCGCGCCTTGAGCTGGCGTTTCAGTGCGTCGACCAGGCGGATGACGTTGGACATGCATAATTCCTTAGCAAAAAAGTATCGAATAATGATACCACCAGCATGGGTTGGCGCTACAGTGCGCCTTCGCGATTGATCGGCCTCAAGTTGCGCAGCAAGCTGGCCACTCCTTTAACCCGTGGAGCGAAAAATGAAACGCACCCTGATCGCCGCCCTGATCGCTGTCGCTTGCGCCAGCAGCCTGGCGGCGAATGGTTCGGAAACCTTGAGCAAGGGGGTTGGCGGCCTGTCGGCCGTCGTGGTGGCAGGTTCGGTGCTGACCGTATTTGCCGGCGGTTCGCTGGTAGTCGAATCCGTCGAAGTGATCGGTGACGGTGTCGTGGTGGTATTGAAAGCGGTGGGCGACGGCAGCAAGGCCACCGTGGAATTCAGCGGCAAGGCGCTGGAGGGCGTTTCCGTGGCGGCCGGCACCGCGGTCAGCGCGGTCGCCATGTCGGCCGGCCATGCGCTGGTGGTATCGGGCAAGGTGATCGCCTTCGTCCCGAACGAAATGGGCAAGGCCCTGCTGCACCATAGCCGCGTGAGCTAAACCATGAAGCGTTTGCTCCTTGCCTTTTCGCTGGCCTGCGCGCTGGCCGGCACCGCCCACGCAGGCCAGCATTGCGAACACAAGCCGCTGTCGGTGGATGAAGTGGAACGTTCGCTGGACCTGGCCCAGCGCAGCATGCTCAAGCTCGATGAGAGCGGTGCACAGGTCGCGATCATCGCCCGCGCAGGACAGGACCTGTCACAGTATCGCTTGCGCTATTCCCACGTCGGCCTGGCGTGGCGCGATCATCCGGCAGGCCGCTGGGTGGTGGTGCAGTTGCTGAACGATTGCGGCACGGCGAATTCGGCGCTGTACAACGATGGCCTGGGTAATTTCTTCCTGAGCGGCCTGTATCAATACAAGTCGCAGTTGATCCTGCCTTCGCCGGCAGTGCAGCAACGGCTGGCGCAAGTACTGGCTTCGCGCACGCCGCTGCGCATGCATGAGCGGAAGTACAGCATGCTCTCTTACGCTTGGTCGACCCGCTACCAGAACTCCAACCAGTGGGTGCTGGAGACGCTGGCTGCCGCCAGTGCCGCGCCGGGCAAGGTGGAAACCCGCGCCGAGGCGCAGAAATGGCTGAACGAAGCTGGCTTCCGTCCTTCAGGGATCGACGTGGGCCTGGGTTCGCGCATAGGCGCGCGCCTGTTCCGCGCCAATGTCGCATTTGACGACCACCCGACCGGACCGCGTATCCGCGGCCACTTTGAAACCATCACGGTGGATGAGATTGAGAAGTTCGTGCGCAGCTACGACAGCGGTGCACGCGTGATCGAACTATGATTACTTACGGCTGAGTTGTCGAACGCGCGTTACGTGCTTGCGCCGCAGCCGTTCAAGCTCGCGCGCTTGCGGGTAGCCCGGCTGGCCGGGCGCGCGCAGGTGCGGCGGGACAAGGGAAGACGCCTCCGGCTCGAAATACAGTGCAGGCAGGCGCTCGATTTGTCGTTTGCTGGTCATGCTTCATGTTAGGCCCGGGCCCCGCAAGTTGCCAGTTTTGCGCCGGCGCAAAGCCGGTGCCGCCATCTGCATCGATCATGGGCCTTTATGGAGGCGAACGTGAAGCTATTTATTTCCCTGCTGGCTTGCGCCTTGCTCGTCGGTTGCACGTCCCTGCCTTATCGCCCGGCGCAGGCGGATGGCGCCTTTCCCGGCCTGGTGGACTTTGTCGCCGCAACGCCGGGTCACAGCGTCGATGTCCTGCTGGTGCACGGCATGTGTACGCACGACGTGCGCTGGGCAGATGAAACCGTGGCGCAATTAAGAAGCGCGCTGAATGCCCAGGCGGTGCGACCGGGTGGCGCGGCGCCCGCCATGGCGGCGGATGGCATCGAAATAGTCGAGCGCACCATCTCACTGCGCCAAGGCGAATTGCGCATCAAGGCCCTGGTCTGGTCGCCGCTGACGACGCCCCTCAAGCGCCAGCTCGATTATGACCTCAGCGCTCGCCAGCCTGCTACGCGCGCAAAGCTGAACGCACGGGCCAAGGACAAGCTTCTCGATGACTGCATTCCGGATGCCCTGGTCTACCAGGGGGTAGCGCGCGACACCATCCAGCGCCGCATGGCGCAGGCCATCGTGCGCGCGACCGAGGATGCAGCGCCGGGATCGCCGCTGCTAGTGCTCTCGTCCAGTCTTGGCAGCAAGATCCTCTTCGACACGCTGCTGCGCATGGACGTTGCGGCACAGCGCACCATCGACCGCCTGGCTTACCTGGTCATGGCAGCTAACCAGATTCCCCTGCTCGCCCTGCCCGACCAGCAGATTCCTGGTACCACCCAAGGCTCGGTGGCAGCGGCCGTACACCAGCCGGACAGCCTGCATGCGCTACTGCTCAAACGCCGTGCGCCCGCCTCGCCGCGCACGGGCGGCGGCCTGCGGTTGAGCGTAGTCGCGTTCAGCGACCCGAACGACCTGCTGACCTACACGCTGGAACGCGAGCGCTATGCCGGCCTGGGAGTGGATGTGGTGAATGTGCTGGTCTCGAACGCGCCGACCTGGTTTGGCTTGCTGGAGCGCCCCGACCACGCGCACACCAACTATCTGCTCAACCCAGACGTTGCCCGAATGGTCGCGTGTGGTGAGCCGCGGAGTGCGCGCTGCGAATGATCTCGTAGACCTTGCGCGCTTCGGCGATGGTGTCGAAGCGCGGCAGTTCTTCAACGCCTGGCCAGGAGGCCAGCCCGCTGAACAGATTCCCGGCCGGCGAGACGCCGAAGGCAATGGTGCCTTCGCCTTTGCCGTTTTCGGTGAGCGAGAACTCCCCCATCGCGCGCAGGTTCAGGCTTTTCATCTGGCGCCGGAAAATGCCGGAGCGGATGATGATGCGTTCATCGGTCACCGCGTAGTCGGTGTAAGCGCGTTGCCACGCTTCGACCACGAAGCGGCCGGCAACCATGTACAGCCCGACCAGCACAAAGGGAATGCCCCACAGGCGAAACAGCAGCGGCGCATCCGAGGTGAAGACGGAGTATTCCCAGAACACGGCGAAGCCGCCCCACATCAGGCTGAAAGGAATCATCAGCAAATCGGAAGCGCGCAGTATCAGGCCCTGGCGTGGGGCGCCGCTCCATAAGACGCGTTCATTGATCGACAAATTATCCATGCCGCCATCTTACCCGGCAGGAGTGCCTTTAATTCTGGCAGATTGTCACTTCCACAAGAACAGTAAGCATTTCCACCATTTTCTGGAGGCCGGCGGTGCGTGGTGTATGTTGGGAACCACGGCGAAGTCTGTCACCAGGCTCGCCACGCGGCCGTCTGCGCCGTAGCCGAAGTAGGAGGCATACGGCCCGCCCGCTGCGGTGGAAAACGAGATGCCGTTTTCCGGCCCCGCTTGCGGGTCCATGAAGCAGGCGGTGCCCGACTCCACGCGGTAGCCGAATATTTCGCCAGGCTTGAGCGTGCGGGCATCCTGGCTGGCAAGCAGCGCCGGATACCAGTGGGCGACCGCCGCCTCGGCAAGCTGCACGCGGGCATAGGCAATACGCTCGTCGCCGTTGTCGAAGCGGGCAAGCGCCAGCGTGACTGGATAGTCGCCGTTCGGCACACATTGCGTGAAGGGCGGCAGCCCGGATTGCGGCTCGTCTTCGGCCTCGGGGTCGCCGGCGGCGATCTTGCCGGAGATGACGGTCAGCCGGCCGGCTTCGACCAGCGAGAATTGAATGGAGGTCTCTTCAAACGCAAAGCGCTCCGCGGCAAAGGCGGAGCGCAGTCCTTCGGGATTGGGCGCATAGCTCATGCGCCCATCATATTACTTTTGAAGGCGTGCCAGCAATTCCTTGCCCACCAGCGGCGCCGAGGCGGGATTCTGGCCGGTGATCAGTTCACGGTCGGTCACCATATTGCCCTGCCAGTTGGCGGCCTTGGAAAACTGCAGGCCGGCCTTTTGCAGCGCGGTTTGCGGGTAGAACTTCATTTCGCCGCCGCCCAGTTGCGCCTTGGATGCTTCCTCTTCATCGTTGGTGAAAACGGTGACCTTGTAGCCGGAGTAGATCCATTTCGGCTGGGTCGGCGCCGCGCCTTGCGCCAGCTTCATGGTGAAGCCTTTGGCGTCCGGCATCGCCGACAGCAGCGCGATCGGGCCGTGGCACACCAGCGCGGTCGGCTTGCCATCACGGTGGAAGGCGGCCAGCACCTCGCCCAGTGCGGGGCTGGTCAGCAAGTCCTGCATCGGCGCGTGGCCGCCCGGCACATAGACCGCGTCGTACTTGCCGTAGCCCTGCTGCTCCACGCGCGCCAGGCTGACCACCGGCGAGTTGGCGCTGTCGGTCAGGCGCAGCTGATCCAGCAGCTTTTGATGCGCGTCCAGCGCGGCCTGGTCGCCGCCAAAGAACATGGCGTTGACCGAGCCCTTGTCCAGCGTAGGCGCCTTGCCATTCGGGGTGGCGAAGGTGATGGTGTGGCCGGCGTCGAGCAGCATCTTCACCGGCTGCATCAGCTCATTCAGGTAAAAGCCGGTCTGGAAGGTCTTGCCGGCTTTCAGGTCCAGCGTGGCTTCGTCGGACAGTACGACCAGCACATTGCCGGCATGGACGTTCATTGCGGCGGCCGCGAGGGCGATAGCGGTGAGTTTCTTGATCATGGTTTTGCTCCTGGTGGAAGTTGATGGCGCTACTTTATTCAAACCTCAAGCGGCGATAAACTACCGTCGAGCGAAACCATTTTTCCCTTAAAGGCAATAATGAGCCGTAAATACGATCACCTGAGCGACGTCGAAACCTTCGTCACCGTCGTCGAACGCGGCTCGCTGACGGCAGCTGCCGTGGCCATGTCCACCACGCCCTCGGTCATCAGCCGCGCGCTGGCCAGGCTCGAAGCGCGTCTCGGCACCCAGCTGCTGCGCCGCACCACGCGCAGCCTGGGCCTGACCGACGCCGGCCGCCTGTACCTGGAACAGACGCGCACCGCGCTGTCCCTCATCGATGACGCCGAGCGCGCCGTGCAGGCTGAAGGCGGCGAAGTTACCGGGCGCCTGCGCATCAGCGCGCCCACTACTTTTGGCCACTACCGCCTGCCCGCCCTGCTGCAGCAATTCGCCGAGCGCTATCCGGCAGTGCGCGTGGAACTGAACATCAGCAACCGCAACGTCGACCTGGCGGCGGAGAACTTCGACTTCGCCATCCGCCAGGGCGTGCTGAAAGACAGCGGCATGATCGCCCGCAAACTGGAGGATGCGCAGCTTGTGCTGGTGTGCTCGCCCGCCTACGTGCAGCGGCGAGGCTTGCCGCGCGACCTCAATGCGCTGGCCGCGCATGGCTGCCTGACCTTCCTGCTGCCCAGCACAGGACGCTCCTTCCCCTGGCAATTCATGCGCGCGGGCGAAGAGCTGGACTGGCCCCCTGAATCGGCGCTGCAGGTGACCGATGATGCCCTCGGAACGGTATCGCTGGCGGAGGCCGGCCTGGGCATATGCCAGACCTTCCGCTTCATCGCACAAGACCGGCTTGACCGCGGTGTGCTGGTGGAAGTGCTGCCTGAACTGAAGGGCCGCAGTCGCCCCTTCTCGCTGATCTACACGCCGCAGCGCCGCATGACGGCGGCGGCCCGCGCTTTCATTACCTGTCTCTTCGGACAGGCGTAGTAGCCTGTCGGCAATTTTCTTTATTGCCAGGAAAGTAACGTATAATGCTCCGCTTTTACCAACCTGTCGTTTTTGTCAACATTCCTGGAGCTCATATGGCTGCATTCCCTACCCGCACGCTGCTGATCGGCGCATGTCTCACCTCGGCCCTGTTTGGCTGCGCAACTGAAAGCTCGCGCAGCCTCGAAGTCGCAACTGTGGCAAGTGCCAGCCGCCCGTATGCAGGCCCACGCAGCCTGATCGCGGTGGGTCGCTTCGACAATCGCTCCAGCTTCCAGCGCGGTATTTTCTCTGATGGCGTTGACCGCCTCGGCAGCCAGGCCAAGACCATCCTGATCTCCCACCTGCAGGAGACCAACCGCTTCAACGTGCTGGACCGCGATAACCTGGAGCAGCTGAAGCAGGAAGCCGACTTCAAACGGGAAGGCCAGTCCATCAAGGGCGCCGACTTCGTCGTGACCGGCGATGTGACCGAGTTCGGCCGCAAGGAAGTGGGCGACAAACAGTTGTTCGGCTTGGCAGGCCGCGGCAAGACCCAGGTAGCGTACGCCAAGGTGACGCTGAATGTCGTCAACATCAAGACTTCCGAAGTCGTTTATACGGCGCGCGGCGCCGGCGAATTCAGCCTGTCGAACCGCGAAGTGCTCGGCTTTGGCGGCACCGCCAGCTACGACGCCACGCTGAACGGCAAGGTGCTCGACCTGGCCATGCGCGAGGCGGTAGATCGTTTGGTGGCTGGCGTCGAAAGCGGCGCACTGACGCTCGCCAAATAAGGACCGGCCGGCATGAAACATATCTTCGTCAAAGCATCGATCACGATGCTCGCTGCCGGCGCAATCGCCGGCTGCCGCACCAATAACCCCGATCTTTACCAGTGGGGTTCGTACCAGCCACAGGTGTATCAACATTTGAAGGGCGAGAGCCCGAACGAGCAGATCGCGACGCTGGAGAAGGACTTGCAGCGCATGAACGCCGCCGGCAAGAAGGCGCCGCCGGGGTTCCACGCGCACCTTGGCATGCTGTATTCGATGGTCGGCCGAAACGACCTGGTCGCGGCTGAATTCCAGGAAGAGAAAAGGCTATTCCCGGAATCGACAACCTATATGGACCGCCTGCTGGCAACCATGAGCAAGGGTAGTAATTAAGATGGTGAAACAAGTTTTGAAACTGGCGGCGGTATTGGCGCCGGCTGTCCTGATGGTCGGTTGCGCGACCCACACAGCGAAACCCTACGACTACCGCGCGTTCGAAGCGAGCGATCCGCGTTCGATCCTGGTGCTGCCGCCACTAAATAATTCGCCGGAAGTTGGGGCAACCGAGAGCGTGTATTCGACGGTGACCTACCCGTTGGCCGAAGCCGGCTATTACGTCTTGCCTGTTTCCCTGGTCAGCGAGACCTTCAAGCAAAACGGCTTGACCACCCCGGCTGACATTCACAACGTCGACACAGGCAAATTGCGAGAGATTTTCGGTGCCGATGCTGCGTTGTACATGACGGTGGACAAATACGGCAGCACCTACAATGTTCTCAGCAGCGTGACCACGGTCTCTGCCAGTGCCAAGCTGGTGGACCTGAAAACCAGCGCGCTGCTGTGGGACGGCAAAGCGACTGTCGTCGACGACGGCAACAGTGGCGGCAACAACGGGGGCGGTCTTGTTGGAATGTTGGTCAAGGCCGCGGTTACGCAAATCATGAATTCCTCCCTGAATCGCAGCCATGAGGTTGCCGCCAGGACCAACGCGATCCTGCTGACGGGCGGCAGTCCGCAGGGCATTCTCCACGGGCCACGTTCGCCGAAATACACGGGTCGTAATGGTGCCGTTCCCGACGTCGCAGCAGATGTGGCGCCAGTGAACAAGGCTAATCCACGGGCGAGCGTTGCCACGCCGGAGGCCGCGCGCGCCCAGCCGGCAGCACCGGCGGCAGCTGCGCAACCAATTGCGGCCGTGAAGCCAGCGACCGCCTCTGTTCAGCCAGTTGCCACTGTGAAGCCAGTGGCAGCCGTGAAGCCGGCTGCTGCCGCAGTCCCACCGGCTGTCGCAACCAAGCCGGTTGCCACTGCCCCAGCAGTCCTGCCGGTAGCGGCCGTGGCGCCAGTTGTCGCGCCGGCGCAGCCGGCGGTGACGACGCCTGCTTCGCTGCCTGCGGTACAACTGAGCGCCGCAGAACGGAGCTATGCGGACGCGCTGTCTCGCGCACAGTCCAAGTATCAGTCCCTCAATCCTGCTTCTCATTGGTATCGACAGGAACTGTACGATTGGGTCATGGCGCGTAAAGATGAATTCGTCCGCGCCGGCAAGGCGCCCGATGCCGCGCTGAAGTTGGCGGTGGCCGCCATGGAAGGCCGCTGATCCCAGCAAACGCAAGAAAGAATGCCGTTCAGTCTACGCTGGACGGCATTTTTTACACTGCCCCCCTGGAGTGATCAGACTTTGGCAGCTTCTCGAAGGAATCGAGCGGCAATCGACTTGATGGATTCTGGCGAGCCACGCACGGTCTCCTCTATCATTGATATCGCGTCGCGTTGACGACGCACCTAAATTGATGGATCACAGCTCGTGAAAAGATTGTTTGTAACAATTGCGTTGCTATTGTTTGCCTCGGGCGTCAATGCCGATTCAACGCGCGCTCCACGCTCAATCGGTAAGGCCAATGAAGATGGCTCGTTTGTGGTGCACGTAACACCAGGGACAAGCATGGGCGATGTCTTCGGATATTCTGGCAGGGAAAAAGGCCCGTATGCAGTTGCTGAATGGTACAAATACGACGGCGATGGGTACACCATGGTTAGCCGGACCACGCTGCTTAACCCGATTGCCCCTCAACAAATTGAAGTAACTGAAGGCGGTAATTTGATCACCTTGGATAATTGGCACAATCGAGGAATTGGTGTTGCCTTGGCCATCTACTCGCCTGACGGCAGAATCGTAAAACAATACACACTGCAGGAACTGTACCGGCCCCGCGATTTGAAGCGAATTCGTACTTCAATCTCATCGATTCACTGGCGGTGCGATGGCTTCTCCACTGTTCTCGACACTCCTCGCAAACTCTGGATTGAAGATAGCCTCGGGGGAAGGTTTATAGTCGATGTAGAGACTGGAAAATTCGACTATCTAGCCGGAGGCGGCAGTTGTCGCCGATGAGCACGACAAGAACCTTCTCTATCGTTAGCTGGTCAACCGCAGCCCTTCGGACATTAGCGGTGGATTTGCAGTAGCGATCCGATCCGGCCAGGTGCAGCCTCTCCTAATTAGTTCTTGTGGGGCAGAGAACAATAGCTCCGGTAAGATTCTCCCAATCCCGGCGCGCATCGATTCTCAAAGAACGAAAACACTATAAATTTCAGGCGATGGATTACAGCACGAGGAACGCGTACCGAGTGAGCTTCACAACGGCGGCTGCAATTGTCTGCTTGGCCGGAATGTCGATTGGCGTCATTACTTACCGCGCGAGTGGCCCCGAATTTATTTCTACGTCCGAGCTGGAGTGGCCGATGGTGGTCACTTCGCTTTCAGTGATGCTCGGCCTTGCTCACTCCTTTGCGCGCAAGCCCTTTGAAGAGCTCAAGGACGGTTTGGAGAACAGGAACAGCAAAGCCATTGCAAGCACGATTCTAAGATTTACGGCCGCCGGCGCGTTCGTCTGGCTCAGTACACTTGAGTTCTTTTCGGGTCCATTGAGTTATCTATTACATCTGAGCAGTGCTGACACAGACACCGTGAGAACTATTGCGGTGACGGAAGCTACCCCATATGGTCATCGGCGTTGTCGAAATCACGCAATCCTTCAACTGGGCGGAGATGCAATTTGGGCCTCTAGGCTTTGTCACCTGTCTGACAACGAAACAGAGCAGCTTCGTCGGGGTGGGACAATTCGGGCGTATGGCGTGTTCACACGATACGGCATGCAGATCACGTCGTTTAAGGTTGTCTCGGCAGGACAGGTGATCGGATCTGTTCTTAGTTCCGATTTCAATAACTGATTCGACAGGGCATTGGAACAGCGGACCTCAATGATTTTTCAACCGATTCCGGCGTACTCCTTGTGGACTGTACGGTCAACCTTTAAGAGCTCCCCCGCGTCAAGAGGATAATCCTTCATTGGTCTAAGACTTCGTAATAGCGGAGCAATGCTTGGCCGTTTCCCAGAGCTCCGCTACAAGACCATAGCGGACGCCAGTCTGCACGCCGCAGCGCCGGATGGCTGCTGCGGTGCACGCCTTGATTACTTGCCTCCTCGGCCAGCCTTGATGAGGAAGTTCTGCATGGTCGATTCCGCCACCGAGGCCCACTGGTTCTGGTCGTTGCGGAAGCGCTTCCACGGTTCGTAGATCTTGGCGAACTTGGCGTTCTTGGAAGCCTCCTCCGCCATCAGTTCATTGGAAGCCTTGTAGGCCGCTTCCATGATGTCGTTGGAGTAGTTGCGCAGCTTGACGCCGTTCTTCATCAGGCGGCCCAGCGCGGTCGGGTTCTTGAAGTCGTACTCTGCCTGCATCACGACGTGGGCTTCATAAGAAGCGCATTCCAGCGCGGCCTGGTATTCCTTCGGCAGCTTTTCCCACTCTTTGATGTTCACGTACAGGGTGAAGGAAGCGCCCGGCTCCCACCAGCCCGGATAATAGTAGAACGGGGCGACCTTGTAGAAGCCCAGTTTTTCGTCGTCGTATGGGCCGACCCATTCCGCCGCGTCGATGGTGCCCTTTTCCAGCGCAGGGTAGATGTCGCCGCCTGCCAGCTGCTGCGGCACCGCGCCCAAGCGCTCCATCACCTTGCCGGCCAGGCCGGCGATACGCATCTTGGTGCCCTTCAGGTCGGCCACCGATTTGACTTCCTTGCGGAACCAGCCGCCCATCTGGGTGCCCGAATTACCGGCGATGAAGTTCATCACGCCGTAATCCTTGTAGAACGCGCGCAGCAGCTCCTTGCCGCCGCCCTGGTCGTACCAGGCGGTGTGCTGGCGCGAGGTCAGGCCGAACGGCACCGCGCAGTCGAGGGAGAACGTCGCGTCCTTGCCGTAGTAGTAGTACGACGCGCTATGGCCGCACTCCACCGTTCCCGCCTGTACTGCATCCAGTACCTGCAGGCCCGGCACGATTTCGCCGGCGGCGAATACGCGGATGTTGAATTTGCCGCCGGTCAGCTGCGACACACGTTTGGTGAACGTGTCGGCAGCGCCGTAAATGGTGTCGAGAGACTTGGGGAAGCTGGATGCCAGGCGCCAGGTGATGGCGGGCATTTCGGCGGCAATAGCCGGTGCGGCGATAACTCCTGCGCCCGCACCTGCTGCGGCCTTCTTGATAAAGGAACGACGTTCCATACGTACTGTCTCCTTATAAGGGGTTTTATCTCGGGACAGTGTATGAAAATATTTAGTTTCCGGCAACCACCATCTTCTCGATCAGTATCGACCCTGTTTGCTTGGTGCCACGCACCAGCACATCGGTGCCGATGCCGATGATGTCCTTGAACATATCCGTCATATTGCCGGCGATGGTGATCTCTTCCACCGGGTACTGGATCACGCCGTTCTCTACCCAGTAACCGGAGGCGCCGCGGCTGTAATCGCCGGTTACATAGTTGGTGCCCTGGCCCATCAACTCGGTCACCAGCAGGCCGGTGCCCATCTTGCGCAGCATGCCGGCAAAGTCCTCGTCCTTTTTGGTCTGCGAAGAGGTAATGGACAGGTTGTGCGAGCCGCCGGCATTGCCGGTGGTTTTCATGCCCAGCTTGCGCGCCGAATAGGTCGACAGGAAGTAGCCCTGCAACACGCCGTTCTTGACCACGTCGCGCTTCTGGGTGCGCACGCCCTCTTCATCGAACGGGGCAGAGCCGATGGCGCCCACCACGTGCGGGTCTTCCTTGATCTGGATATGGGACGGGAAGATATCCTTGCCCAGCGAATCGACCAGGAAGGAAGACTTGCGGTACAGCGCGCCGCCCGAAGTAGCCTGGACGAAGGCGCCCAGCAGGCCGGCAGCCAGTGGCGCCTCAAACAGCACCGGGCAGGTGCGGGTGGCCAGCTTGCGTGCATTCAGGCGGGCCAGCGAGCGTTCGGCGGCATAGCGGCCGACTGCTTCGGCGCTGGCCATCTTCTTTGGATCGCGCACCGAGGTGTACCAGTCGTCGCGCTGCATCTTGGCGCCCTTGCCAGCGATCGGGGTCACCGACAGCGTATGGCGCGAGTAAGGATAACCGCCGATGAAGCCGCGCGAGTTGGCCGACACGAAGTGCGACTGCTGCACGTGCACGCCGGCGCCTTCGCTATTGGTCACGCGCGGGTCGACCGCGAAAGCGGCGGCCTCGGCGCGCTGCGCCAGGGCTACCGCTTCTTCCGTGGAGATCGCCCATGGGTAGAACAGTTTCAGGTCTTGCGGATTCTTTTCCAGCAGCTCTTCTTCCGCCAGGCCGGCGCAATCGTCTTCCGCCGTGAAGCGGGCGATGTTGTAGGCCGCTTCCACCGTCGCTTTCAGCGAAGCCGTCGAGAAATCCGAGGTGCTGGCATTGCCGCGTTTCTGGCCGATGAACACCGTGACGCCAATGCCCTTGTCGCGGTTCTGCTCGATGGTTTCGATCTTGCTCTTGCGGACCGAGACCGAAAGACCGCTGCCTTCGCTGATTTCGACGGCAGCATCGGTGCCGCCCTGCTCGCGCGCGTACTTCAGGACGTCGCTGGCAAGCTGTTTCAACTGGTCCTGGGAATAGGAGAAGGCGGATTCGCTCATGGGGGTCTTTTTGGGGGTCTGGGCGTTAAAACAGTTATCATAGCAGCCGTTTACCGTTTTTACAGGTAGGGTGTGTAAGCCCTGCCCCTCTATCATGCCTAATCCAAACCGTGGCTCGTGCGGCTTCCAGTCCAACGAGTTCGAACAAGAATACGAACGCCCATCCAAAACCGAGATGAAACGCCAGTCCGACGCCCTGCAGGCGCTGGGCCAGGAACTGGTGGAAGCTCCGCGCGACCGGGTCAAACGCGTACCGATGCCGGAAGACGTGCTCGATGCCATCCTGGAATGCCAAAACATCAAGAATCACGAAGGCCGCCGCCGCCAGATGCAGTTCATCGGCAAGAAGATGCGCTCCCTGACTGAAGAGGAAGTCGCTGTCATCAAGCGCACCATCGAGGGCTGGAAAGGCGCCTCCAAGGCCGATACTGCCGCCCTGCACGCGCTGGAGCGCCGCCGCGACAAACTGCTGGCCGACGACAAGGCCCTGACCGCCCTGCTGGAAGAAGCGCCGCACCTGGACGTGCAGCACCTGCGCACCCTGATCCGCAACGCCCGCAAGGAGCAGGCCGAGAACAAGCCGCCAAAGGCTTACCGCGAGATCTTCCAGATCCTGAAGGACCTGGACAAGACAGCGGCCGGCACCCCGTCGCCAGCCGCCGATACCGACCTCGACGCGCCTGAAGGCGAAGAAGATGAGTGACGAAACCCTGCTGGTTGGCCTGGTATCGATCTCCGACCGCGCTAGCGGCGGCGTGTACCAGGACCAGGGCATCCCGGCGCTGGAAGAATGGCTGCGCGGCGCCCTGTCGACCCCGGTGCGCTTCGAAACCCGCCTGATTCCCGATGAGCGCGCACAGATCGAGTCCACCCTGGTGGACCTGGTCGATAACGTCCGTTGCCACCTGGTGCTGACCACCGGCGGCACCGGTCCGGCGCGGCGCGACGTGACGCCGGAAGCGACGCTGGCCATCGGCAGCAAGGAAATGCCGGGCTTCGGCGAGCAGATGCGCCAGGTCAGCCTGGCCTTTGTGCCGACCGCCATCCTGTCGCGCCAGGTGGCCGTGATCCGCGAAACCGCCGACCACGCAGCGCTGGTGATCAACCTGCCCGGCCAGCCGAAGGCCATCAAGGAAACGCTGGAAGGCCTGAAGGATGCCGACGGCAAGCAGCTGGTCGGCGGCGTGTTCGCAGCCGTCCCTTACTGCATCGACCTGATCGGCGGCCCCTACGCCGAAACCAACGACGCCGTGTGCAAGGCATTCCGCCCCAAATCCGCCATTCGCAAGAAGGACAACGCATGACCCACCTGCTGGACTCCATCGTCATCGACACCAAGCCCAATCCTGAAGCCTCCGTGATCTGGATGCACGGCCTGGGCGACAGCGGCGACGGCTGGGCGCCGATCGTCAATGAGCTGAACCTGACCGGCTTGCCGGGCATCCGCTTCATCTTCCCGCATGCGAATACGATGCCGGTGACGATCAATGGCGGCTACGTCATGCGCTCGTGGTACGACATCGTGCATACCGACCTGGGCCGCCAGGAAGATGAAAAAGGCTTGCGCGAATCGCAGATCCTGGTCGACGCGCTGGTCGAACGCGAAATTGCGCGCGGCGTTCCTGCCAACCGCATCGTGCTGGGCGGTTTCTCGCAAGGCTGCGCGATGACGCTGCAGGCCGGCTTGCGCTACCCGCAAAAGCTGGCGGGCCTGATGTGCCTTTCCGGCTATGTGCCGCTGGCCGACAAGGTGGCCGCCGAGCGTCTCGCAGCCAACCAGGCGACCCCGATTTTCATGGTGCACGGCCGCATGGACCCGGTCATCCCGATCGCCCGCGCCGTAGCATCGCGCGAGCTGCTGGCAAAGCTGGGTTACCAGATCGAGTGGCACGACTACCCGATGCAGCACTCGGCCTGCGCCGAAGAGGTGCAGCACATCTCGGCCTGGTTGAAGAAAGTCCTCGCATAAGCCTGCGCAGGCGTCAAGTTGCCTTGCCGATGAGAGCGAGCTGCTCGGCTTTCAGGCTGCGAAACGCCTCCGCTGCATACTCCGAGACCTTGGCCGGATAGGGAATCAGGGCAAACTGTTCGGCGATATTACCCTCGTCCCAATTCTTGATGACTGCTTTCCAGGCAGCGATATGGGCAATGAGCTGAAGCAGGCAATCGGGAACTTCATGCTCTCGTATCAGATGAGCGCTATTGAGAATGAGCTTTTCCTGGGTCGCATTCATTGGCATCAGTACTTCCAATACCCAAAGTCGCCATTCGCGCATGGCAGGCGTGTCGCCATCCGCCGCGTCAAGCGGATAGCCTTGCCTGAATGTTGCGCCAAGCTTGGCAGTCATCGCTGAATACGCAATAGCACTCGCCCGCGTTGAAAGATAGAGTGGTCCGTAGAACTCGTTCAGCTGCCTGGAGACCAGGTCCAGGCGCTCCCGCCGGCGAGCCAGCAGCAGGTTGTTGGCATAGGTCGCCAGGTAGCCAATGAACGCTACTGCAACCGTTGTTGCCAGCGAGATGTGTGCAATTTCCATCGATTGCGCTCCTTTACCGACACAAAACGAGCCCGCCTCATGCGTCCGTCCCATCGAGGTTGCGGCTTAATTTGTCGAGCCCCGATGCCAGCCGTTCCACGTCGCCCGCCGTAATGGCGCAGGCCTCCGCAATCTGTTCGCTCACTTTCAAGCCGTCGGCGCGCAGTCTGCGGCCTTTGTCGGTCAGCGTCAGCACGCGGTTGCGCTCATCGTTCGGGTCACGGTTGCGCACCAGGTAGCCCTCTGCCTCCAGCCGCTTGACCAGGGGCGTGATCGAGCCCGGGTCCTGCTGCAGGCGCTCGGCCAGTCCCTTGATGCCCAAACCTTCCTGCTCCCACAACACCACCATCACCAGGTACTGCGGATAGGTCAGGTTGAGCGGAGCCAGGATGGGTTTGTATAGCTGCGTCATCTTCAGCGAAGTCGAATACAGCTTGAAGCAGAGGTGCTGGTCCAGCTTAGGGGGCGTGCGTGTTTCCATGGCGCGTACTGTAGCACAGCCCCCATCGCGATTAACGCTTGACCGCAGCCAGGATCACCTTGGCCACGGCTTCCGGTTGCGACGCCATCGGCACATGGCTGGCCGGCAGCGTGGTGGTGGTCGCGTTGATCTTGGCAGCGAAGGACTTCTGCAGGCCCGGATCGATCATGCGGTCCTTGGACGCGACGATGTAGTAGCTAGGCTTGGTCTTCCACGCAGCCACGTCCACCTTGTCGCCAAAGGCGCTGGCCTTGATCGGGCCCTGGGTCGCGGTCATCAGGCGATGCTCGGCCGGGGTCAGGTCTTGCGCGAAGTTGACGGCCATCGATTCGGCCGACAGGTAGATGAAGCCGTTGTTGTCAGGTTTCAGGGTCGCGATGCCCGGCGGCAGCGGGAAGTCCTTGCCCAGTTCACCAACCACTTCGCCTTCCGACGGTGCGAACGCGGCCACGTAGACCAGCGATTTCACTTTGTCGCTGGCGCCAGCCTGGGTGATCACGGCGCCGCCCCAGGAGTGGCCTACCAGCACGACCTTGCCGCTTTGCGCATCGATCACGCGCTGGGCAAAGGCCACGTCGTCCGCCAGGGAGGTCAGCGGGTTCTGCACCGACACCACCTTCACGCCTTGCTTCTGCAGGATCGGGATCACTTTGTTCCAGGCCGAGCCGTCGGCGAAGGCGCCGTGCACCAGCACGACAGTGGTGTCTTCGGCAGCGTGGGCCGGCACCAGGGCGGCGCCGGCAACCAGGGAAGCAGCGAACAGGGCGGATTTGATGGACGATTTCATGGCAAAGCTCCTTGTGTGTAGTGTGTTAATGATTAGCGCGCTTAGCGCATGGGTTGAAATATAACGCACTAATCATTAGTGTGCAAACTATTTTTACAGCACGATCGTTCGCATCTCAAAGCGGTCTCGACGGCATCGCGCGCGGTAACAAGGCAGTGAATTGAAAGGTCGATTACTGATCTTTACCGGCCCGTTGAAACAACAGGAAATCCGGCAGCCGGTCCTGGTCGCCGATGCGGAAGATAGAGGCATTCGATCCATCGAAGGCCGGCCAGTCAGGCAAGCCCTTGCCGTTCGGGCTTCCGGTGCGGGCGAAATTGACCCAGGTATCGGCAAGCCTTGCCGCTAGTTCCCGATCAGCCTTACTCCACGGACGGCGGTCCTGATCGATATTGTCGAATACGAACGGAATCTCCGCGCCATGGCCGGCGCCACAGCCATAAGCGCATGGCGTCAGCGGCGCCGCCGGCCGGTGCGCGAAGAAATAAACATATGGTTTGGATCGACCGTATTTGGCCTGAAGTCCGGCCCAATGGATCGTGCGCCAGCCCCACCAGTCATTGGTGAATTGATGAACCGAGGCCTTGGCCTGGTCATTCGTGGTGGCGGGATAGGCGGCCAATAAAGCATCGGAAGGCGCATAACCCAGCATCTGGGCCACCAGTTTGCGATGGTTGTCCACCGTGAAATCGCTGGTGCGCAGGATCTCCGGCGCCAGGTCCTTGCCTTCCTCGGCGTTCCACCCAGCCAGCAAAGGCACGTCATTGTGACGGCGATTGCGGTATGCGGCGGGCAGCTCTTCGCGCAGCACATGGTGATCGATCACCGCAGCCGGCGACCACGCCAGCTTGTGCAAGGCCTCGACGCTCATTCCGCGCAGCTCCGCGAGACTTTTAGCACCGGCGGCCTTGGCGAATGCCACGCCTTTTGCCTCGGCACTCTCCCGGTCGGGCTGGCTGTCCAGGATGGCACTGCCGCTCTCGGCGATGGCACGCTGGAACAAGCCTTTCGCCAGCGGGGATACGGTCAGGAGCGCGACCGAGATAGCGCCGGCGGACTCGCCCACGATCGTCACGCGTTCGGCATCGCCACCAAAGGCCGCGATATTGCTCTTCACCCAGCGCAATGCGGCGATCTGATCCTGGAGGCCCTGGTTACCGGACGCCCAGTGCGGCGACTCCGCGCTTAATTCCGGGTGCACGAAGAAACCCAGTATGCCGAGGCGATAGTTCAGGGTAACGACGACGGCCCCGCGTTTAGCCAGGTTGGCGCCATCGAAACCCGGCTGCGCGGCGGTACCGCCATTAAACCCGCCGCCATGAATCCACACGATGACGGGCAGCTGCGTGGCTTGTTGCGGCGCCCAGATATTCAGATAAAGGCAGTCTTCGCTTTTCGGGAGCGTGATCCAGATGGCGGTCTGCGCGCAGGCAGCGGAGAAGCTGCGCGCTTGCTTTACGCCGTTCCAGGGTACGACAGCTTGCGGCGCCTGCCAACGGAGCTCGCCGACTGGCGGCGCGGCGAAAGGAATACCCTTGTAGACCACCAGTGTGCCTTCATCTACACCAGCGATTTCGCCGCCAGTGACTTTCACAGGACGGGACTTTGCGGCATGACAGATATTGGCGCCAAACGCCAGGGCTAATGCAGTAAAGATGATCGCACGAAATTTCAACGTCATGAGCTCCCCCTGTCTGGTGCGGCTGCGATTGACCTGCAATTCCAAGGAAGAGCTAATGCTACAGCAATTACGAAAACCACCAGGGCTTCAAGCAACAATCAATTTATCGAGGGTTATCGGCAGGCCGCGTACCCGTTTGCCGGTGGCGTGATAGACCGCGTTCGCCACGGCGGCAGCCACCCCGACGATGCCGATTTCACCGATGCCGCGCGCGCCGAGTTCATTGAACCGGGTGTCGTTGCCCGGCAATGCCACTACGTCGATCTCGCCAATGTCGGCATTCACCGGCACGTGGTAGTCAGCCAAGTTGGCGTTGGTGGCGCGGCCGTAGCGCCAATCCATCTCGGTCTGTTCCATCAATGCCATGCCCAGGCCCCACACGATGCCGCCGATGAACTGGCTGCGCGCAGTCTTGGCATTCAGCACGGTGCCCACGTCGTAGCATGCCACGATACGGGGTACGCGCACGGTGCCAAGGTCAGGGTCAACATTTACCTCAACGAACACGGCGCCGAAGGAATGCATGGAATACTGCTTCTTCTCCTCGCCCGGCTTGGCTTCGGCATCACCGGTCACGGCCTGTCCGCCATTGCGTGCGATGACCGCGGCCATTGGCTCGCCGCGTTCCGGCGCGGCGCGCAGGCGCAGCCAGCCGCCATCTGCCTCGACTTCGGCAACGTTGAAGCCGTGCAGGGGCGATGCCTTATCGGCCACCGCCAACGCCACCAGCTTGTCGCGTGCGGCGGCGCAGGCGCGATGCACGGCGGGGCCGATGCTGGCTGCGGTCATCGAGCCGCCGGACACGGGCGCTTCCGGCATCTCCGTATCGCCCAGTTCAAAACGCACCTTTTCCAGCGGCAGGCCAAGCGCATCGGCAGCCACCTGGGTCATGATGGTGTAGGTGCCGGTGCCGATATCCTGCGAACCGCAGCGTACCAGCGCCGTGCCGTCCGGTGCGATACTGGCCCAGGCCTTGGCAGACATGCGGTTGGCGGGATAGGTGGCCGTGGCCATGCCCCAGCCCACCAGCGTACGGCCGGCCTTCATCGAGCGCGGCGCCGACGTACGCTTGGCCCAGCCGAAGCGCTCCGCCGCCACCTTGTAGCACTCGCGCAGCTGCTTGGCCGAGAAAGGGATGTGCTTTTCGGGATCCTGCTCCGCGTAATTCTGCAGCCGCAAGGCGACGGGGTCCATGTTGAGCGCGTAGGCCATTTCGTCGATGGCACATTCAAGGGCAAAGCTGCCTGTCGCCTCGCCCGGCGCCCGCATATAGGTCGGCACGCCGACGTTCAGCGTCGCCAATTGCTGAGTGGTCTGCAGGCTGTCGCTGGTGTACATCATTCGGGTCGGCGAACTGCATGGCTCGGTGAAATCGTCCTGCACCGAGGTGTGGGAAATCGTGTCGTGGGCCACTGCCAGCAGGTGCCCATCGGTGCTGGCGCCAACGCGGAAGCGCTGCTCCGTCATGGGCCGCGCACCGACCGGCGCGAACATCTGCGGCCGCTCGAGCGCAAGCTTGACGGGACGCCCCACCATGCGCGCGGCCATCGCGGCCAGTACCACGTGCGACCACATATTGCCTTTGCATCCAAAGCCGCCGCCAACCTAGGGCGATACCACCCTCACCTTTTCCGGCGGGATGCCAAGCGCCCTGGCGCAGTTCTTTCTGACGCCAGAGACGTATTGCGTGGCGTCATACAGCGTAAGGTGATCGCCTTCCCAGGCAGCGATGGTGGCGTGCGGCTCCAGCGGATTATGGTTTTCGATCGGCGTGGTGTACAGGACGTCGATGCGCTGCGCCGCCTGCGACAGGCCAGCCTGTACATTGCCTCGCTCCGTCTGCATAGGGCGGTCAGGCTGCTCCTTCGGTTTGCGCAGCTTGCGCTTGGCTTGTTGAAAATCCAGCAACGCCGGCTGCGGCGCATAGCGCACCTTGATGGCCCGTGCCGCGTCCTGTGCCTGTTCCAGCGTTTCCGCTACCACTACCGCGATCGGCTGGCCGTTGTACTTGATTTCATCATCCTGCAGCAGGTTCAGTTTGGGCGGTGGCGGCTTCTCCTCGCCGCCTGGCTTCTCGCGCGGCAGGCGTGGCGCGTTCTTGTGCGACATGATCGCCAGCACGCCGCGCATGCCGCTTGCGCGCGCCATGTCGATCACGCTGATGCGGCCTTTGGCGATGGTGCCGAGCACCAGCACCGCGTGCGCCACGCGCGGCACAGCGTGTTCGGCGGAAAAAGTGGCGGCGCCGGTAACCTTCAGGCGGCCATCGGTGCGGGGAATGGCTTGTCCGGTCAGTTTCATGCGCCCTCCCCGGCAATGCGCAGCGCTCGCACGATGGCTCGTTGCGCAAGTTCCACCTTGAAGCGATTGCCCGCCAGCGGCTGCGCGCCTTCCAGAAGGCGCTGGGCGGCGGCGCGGCATTGCGCATCGTCCAGCTGGCGGCCTTGCAAGATGGCTTCCGCCTCGGGCCGACGCCAAGGCTTGTGCGCAACGCCGCCCAGCGCGATGCGCGCCTGGCGCACGGTGGCGCCATCCATCTCCAGCGCAGCGGCCACGGACACCAGCGCAAAGGCATAGCTGGCGCGGTCGCGCAGCTTGAGATAGTGGCTGTGGCGCGCCATGCGCGAAGGCGGCAGGTCGATCGCGAGAATCAGCTCGCCGGGCTGCAGTACCGTGTCCCGTTGCGGCGCATCGCCGGGCAGCCGGTGTAAGTCGACCAGCGCTACCTCGCGATTGCCTTGCGGGCCGCGCAGGAGCACCACGGCGTCCTGCGCCGCCAATGCGACGCTCATGTCGGAGGGGTTTACCGCCACGCAGGCCGGGCTCGCGCCGAGGATGGCATGCATGCGCTGGTTTCCTCCGAGAGCATCGCAACCGGAACCGGGCTGGCGTTTATTGCAATGGCTGAAGGCCGTATCGGTGAAATACGGGCAGCGCGTGCGCTGCATCAGGTTGCCGCCCATGGTCGCCATATTGCGCAACTGCGCGGAGGCGCCGGACAACATGGCTTGCGCAAGCAAAGGATAGCGCTCGCGAACGACAGCATTACGCGCCGCATCGGCATTCCGTACGCCAGCGCCGATGCGCAGGCCGCCGCCGGGCAGCTCGTCGATCCGGTCCAGGCCTGCATGGGTGATGTCGACCAGCCGTAGCGGGTGCTCGACATCGCCCTTCATCAAGTCCAGCAGGTTGGTGCCGCCGCCAATGAAGCGCGCGCCATCCTGCTGCGCCAGGCGCAAGGCTTCCTCCACGTCACGGGCACGTTCGTAGTAGATGGATTGCATGGCGCGCCCGCCTAGCTGCGCCGCAGCGCCACTTCGCGGATGGCGGCGAGGATATTCGGATAGGCGCCGCAGCGGCAGATATTGCCGCTCATGCGCTCGCGGATTTCATCGTCCGTGAAGCCGGCGCCGTCGGCACGTATCTCGTCCAGCAGTGCGGTTGCCGAGCAAATCTGCCCCGGCGTGCAGTAGCCGCACTGGAAGGCGTCATGCTCGAGGAAAGCTTGCTGCATCGGCGATAGCGTGCGGCCATGGGCCAGGCCCTCGATGGTCGTGATGCGCTGTCCTTCATGCATGACGGCCAGCGTCAGGCAGGCATTGATGCGGCGGCCGTCGACCAGCACGGTGCAGGCGCCGCACTGGCCGCGGTCACAGCCCTTCTTGGTGCCTGTCAGGCCGATATGTTCGCGCAGGGCGTCCAGCAGCGTCACGCGCGGTTCCAGCGACAGGCTGTAGTCGCGGCCATTGATGTTCAAGTGGACCGGCCGGGGTGGCGCGGCGGGCGCCGCCGGTACGGCGGTCGCTGGAGCCCCGGTTGCGTCGGGCACTTGCGTGGCGCCGACCATAGCCAGCGCGGATTGCAGGAAACTTCGGCGGTCAGGCATCGTTCGCTCCCCGGAAAAATGCAGCGCTATCGATGGTGCCGCGTGCTGCGCCGGGCTTCCGTTAGCCCGCGCACACAACTGCTATATGGCGAGCGGCGCTGCCGTCGAAGGCGGTGCCGCCGAGCGCGCGCCGTTCATGATCATGGCCAACAAGGTGTAGTAGCCGTTGATGCCCATCAGGTCTGTCACGCCCTTCTCACCGAACTGCAGCATCGCTGCCGCCCAGGTAGCGTCGCTGACCTGCCTGGTAGTGTGCAGCTCGTGACAGAAATCATAGACGGCCTGCTCGTCCGGCTTCAGGTCCTGCGGCGCCTGCCGGACTGCGATGGCGTCGATCACGGTCTGCGGGATGCCTTCCTGCGCCGCGATGGGCGCGTGGATCGCCCATTCCACTTGCTGGTCCCACTGGCGCGAAGTCACCAGGATGGCCAGTTCGGTCAAGCGGGTGCCGATCGCGCTGCGGTAGCGCAGGTATTCGCCCAGGCGCTGGGTGCAGGCCATCAGTTCAGGACTGTGCAGCAAAGGCACGAAGGGTCCGTACAGCGCACCGCGCGGGCCATCGATGACTGCCTGCGCGGCGGCGCGCTGCTCGGCTGTCATTTCCGATGGGGGAATTGGTCCAAGTCGTTCACTCATAGCCACAAATGGTCGCACAGGACAGGAGAAAAATCAAAACGCGGCTGCGGCACGCGCGCTAATGTCCTTGGACCACCAACCCTGCGAGGAGCCGCCATGACCCACCTGATCCACCGTGACCTGCGCCGCACGCCGCCCGTTGCCGTCTGCGCTTTCGGCATGCAAGTGCGCGACAGCGAGGGCAAAACCTATCTCGATGCCAGTGGCGGCGCCGCTGTTTCCTCGCTGGGGCATAGCCACCCGGACGTGCTGGCGGCAATGCAGTCGCAGCTTAAAGTGGCGGCTTATGCGCATACCTCCTTCTTTACTACCGAGGTTGCGGAAGAGTTGGGCGAACGGCTGGCGCAGGATGCACCGGGCGACCTGAATCATGCCTATCTGGTATCGGGCGGGTCGGAGGCCATCGAGGCTGCGCTGAAGCTGGCGCGCCAGTATTTCGTCGAGCATGGTGAAACCGAAAGGCGCGTGTTCATTGCGCGGCGCCAGAGCTATCACGGCAACACGCTTGGGGCGCTGGCCCTGGGTGGCAACGAGTATCGCCGGCGCCATTTCGAGCCGATGCTGATGGACGTGGCGCGCGTCTCGCCCTGCTTTGAATACCGCGAGCGCCGCGCGGGGCAGGACGTGCACGAGTACACGGCCAACCTGCTGCAGGAGCTGGAGGCCAAGATCCTCGACCTGGGGCCGCAGCATGTGATCGGCTTCTGCGCCGAGACCGTGGTTGGCGCCACCAGCGGTGCGGTGCCGCCGACGCCGGGTTATTTCAAGGGCGTTCGGGCGCTGTGCGACAAGTATGGCATCCTGATGATCGCCGATGAGGTGATGTGCGGCATGGGGCGCACCGGCACGCTGTACGCCATCGAACAGGAAGGCGTGGTGCCGGACATCGTTGCGCTGGGCAAGGGGCTGGGTGCTGGCTACCAGCCGATCGGCGCGGTGGTGGCGCGTGACCATATCGTGCAGCGGCTTCGTTCAGGCAGCGGGGTGTTCCAGCACGGGCATACCTATGTGGGGCATCCGGTGGCGGCCGCGGCGGCGCTGGCGGTGCAGAAGGTGATCCGGCGCGATTCGTTGCTGGGGGCCGTAACTGTGCGCGGGGCGTCGTTCAAGCGCATGTTGCGGGATACATTTTCCATGCATCCAAATGTGGGAGATATCAGGGGGCGCGGGATGCTGCTGGCCCTGGAGCTGGTGCAGGACCGGGAAGGCAAGCGGCCGTTTGATCCGGACCTGCGGCTGCATGCGGCGGTGAAGGATGCCTGCATGGAGTGCGGCTTGATGGTGTATCCGATGGGGGGCACCATCGATGGCAGGCGGGGGGATCATGTGCTGCTGGCGCCGCCGTTTATTGCGACGGAGGTGGATTTGCAGCAGATTGTGGGAAGGTTGAGCGAGGGGTTGGAGCGGGCGCTGGTTCGGGTGCGGCCGGCCTAAAACCGGTAACCCAGCCGGATGGCCGTCCCGTCAGACCCGCAGGGTCTGACACTGATACGCGGCGGCCGCGGGCATGGTGTCTGACCCTATGGGTCAGACACCGGGGTACCGGTTTAGAATTCCTGATAACCGATCACGTCCTGCTGCTGCTCGCCCAGGCCGGCGATGCCGAGGCGCACAAAGTCGCCCTTCTTGAGGAAGCGCTTGCGCGCCAGCCCCACGCCCGGCGGCGTGCCGGTGGCGATGATGTCGCCCGGCTCCAGCGTCATGAAGCGCGAGATGTAGGCCACCAGTTGCGGCACCTTGAAAATCATGGTCTCAGTGCAGCCAGTCTGCATGCGCTTGTCGTTCACTTCGAGGTAGAGGTCCAGTTTGTCCAGGTCCCACACCTCGTCGCGCGTCACCAGCCACGGGCCGACCGGGCCGAAGGTGTCGCAACCCTTGCCCTTGTCCCAGGTGCCGCCGCTCTCCAGCTGGAATTCGCGTTCCGACACGTCATTGACCACGCAATAGCCGGCGATATGCTTTTCCGCATCCTCTTCGCTCACATTGCGCGCGCGGGTGCCGATCACCACGCCCAGTTCCACTTCCCAGTCGGTCTTCTTCGAGCCTTTTGGCAGCATGATCGGATCATCCGGGCCGGACAGGCAGGTGATCGCCTTCATGAAAATAATCGGTTCGCTTGGAATCGGCTGGCCGGCTTCCTTCGCATGGTCGGCATAGTTCAAACCCACGCCGATAAATTTTCCAACTTTGGCAACCGGTACGCCGAAGCGCGGGTTGCCGCGCACTACCGGCAGCGTTTCGGGATCGATCCTGGCCAGCTTGCGCAGCACTTTGTCGGACAGGTTGGCGCCAGCGAAGTCGCTGATTTCGCCGGACAAGTCGCGCAGTTTGCCGAATTCATCGATCAGGCCAGGTTTTTCTTTGCCTATACGGCCGTAACGAACCAGTTTCATACTATCTTCCTTCGTGTTGAAGGCGACATTTTACCGGAAGCGTCGGAGCAGGTAGCGGCACAGGCCCGGCAACTGGATCAGCACCAGCAAAGCGAAGGCATATTGGTAGGCGACCATGGGGTAGTGCCCAAGCGGCGATGGCCGCCACAAGCCGATCACCTGGCCGAAGCCGGCCTGTACGATGAAGGCGCCAACGAAGATCAACAGGTTCAGGCAAGTCGACGCGCGTCCCGTCAATGCTGGCGGCATGGCTTGCGCGACGATGGAGTATTCCATGCCCGTGACGCAGCCAACCAGCATGAACAGCACTGGAAGCACCTGGTGCGCCGGCCGCCAGCCGGATGCGAACGCGCATTGCAGCAGCACGAAAAGCAGTATGCCGGCTGCCGCCACGTCGAGCGCGCGCCAGCCGCGCTTTGCAGCCCATTCGGTCAACATGCCGACCGCGATGGAGCCGAAGATCACCGCCGCCATGCCCAGGTAGAGCAGCCAGGCAATCGCCTGCTCGCCGTAGCGCGGAACGTCGGCCAGCCAGCGCGCGATCCACAATCCTTGCACGCCGAAGAAAACGGTGTGCGGCAGCAGGACCAGCAGCGCCGTTTCGCGGAACACCGGGTGGGTGAAAGTCTCCACCAGCGCGCTGCATGTGAATGGGCGCGGCGGCGCGGCCGGCGGCGTCGGCGCGAGGACGAGGATCATCAATGCGACGACGATGCAGGCGCCGGCCAGCCCGATCATCAGCCATTGCCAGCTCATATGGTGCAGTGCCAGCCGCACCGGCAAGGTGGCAGTTGCGGCGCCAAGTCCGCCTGCTGCGATCAGGTAGCCCTGCACCGAAGGCACTTTATGCGCGGGCAGCCAGGTGGTCAGGGCTTTGATGGCGGACATGAAGCAGGCGCCCAACCCAAACCCCATCAGCGCACGGGCTATCGCCAGCCCGGCGAAATCCCTGCCGCCCGCGAAGGCCAGCGTGCCGACCGCGGCGACCAGCAGCAGCACGAACTGCACGCGGCGCGGGCCGTAGCGGTCCAGCGCAATGCCGATCGGGAGCTGCGCGGCGGCAAAGGCCAGGAAGTAGGTGCTGGTCAGCATGCCCAGTTGGGCGGGCGTCAGGCTGGCCTGCGCTACCAGCTGCGGCGCCAGCATGGCGTTCACGCTGCGCAGCAGCCAGGAAATATAGTGCCCCAGCGCGAACGGAATGAAGACCAGGAACAGCGTGGCGGGGCCGGACAGCGTCCCCGGTATCCGCTCCCGTCCCCGCCACCAGCGGCCCGGCGCGGCCAGCCAGCTCCATCGCCCGCCGTGCACGGGCGCCGCTGTCCCTTCGCCCACCGCGGCCGCCGGCGCGCGCATCGCATGATCCTATGCAACCAGCGGAATCACGCGGCGCGGCAGCACCGGCACCGTCGCCACACCAGGCACATGCCCGATCCCCTGTTCGCCCTCTTCAAAGAAGAATTTATCGCGCCCAAACGCAGGCCGAAGCTGGTCGAACCAGGTCGCAGTCGGGTCGTACTTCGCATAGAACGGCTTGCGCACCCAATCCGCATTGCGCGCCTGCAGGAACTGCAGCGCAAACACCTTCTCGCCGCCGATCTGCGCCACGCCGTCAATCACCACCTTGCCGGGGAAGGCGCTCATGGACGGGCCGCGCACGGTGCGCGCCAGGCCGGACACCATCTGGTAAGCCTGCTGGAACACCTCATGCGCGCGCGCCAGCGGCAACTGGAAATATTCGCGCGGCCCGGTATCGCGTTCCACGAACATGTAGTACGGAATCGCGCCCAGCCTCACGCCGGTGCGCCACAGCTCCGCCCAACTGGCCGGGTCTTCGTTGATATGCCTGATCAACGGCCCCTGCATGCGCAAGGTCGCGCCGGTGCCGACAATCCTTTTGACGGCCTGTTGCGCCACTTCCTGCCTCAGCTCCACCGCATGGCTGTAATGGCCCATGATCGCCATGTTCTTGCCCGCTGCGACGACCCGCTCGAACAGCCGCAGCAGATCGTCGGCATCGCGGTCGCTGACAAAGCGCTGCGGCCAGTATGACACCGACTTGGTGCCGACGCGGATGTTCTGGATATGCTCCAGGCCCGGACCGAGCAGCGGCGTGATGATCTCCTCCATCGAGCGCGTATTCATGATCATCGGGTCGCCGCCGGTGATCAGCACGTCGGTCACGTCCTTGTGCGCCTTCAGGTACTCGACCAGCCCCGTGGTTTCGCGCGCATCGAACTTCATGTCGTCCATGCCGACAAACTGCGGCCAGCGGAAGCAGAAGGTGCAGTAAGCGTGGCAGGTCTGGCCGGCGCTGGGGAAGAACAGCACCGTCTCCTTGTACTTGTGCTGCAGGCCGCGCAAGGGCGCATCGTTCACGCGCGGCACATTGTGCGTCATCTGCCCTGCCGGATGGGGATTCATGCGCAGGCGGATCTGCCGCACCAGTTGTTGCGCGCCTGCGTCATCCTGCTTTACCAGCACCAGGTCGCGCAGTTGCCAGTACTCGTGCGCCGGCAGCATGTCGCGGTGCGGGAACACCAGGCGGTAGATCGGGTCGTCCGGGATGTTGTCCCAGTCGATCAACTGGTCCAGCACATACTGGTTGGTGCGAAATGGCAGCACATGCGAAATGACCTGCACCGCCTCCTGCTGCTCGGGCGTCAGCAGCTGCCACTGCAGCGCCTGGCGGATGGTCTGGCGGGTGTATGGCTTGAATTTGGGCAGGGCATCGGCGGTCATGGCGTACTCCTGAGTGGGTGGGCTAGGACTTCATGATGGTCCGATTAAGAAACGGCCTATTGCCGCAGCTCAATACCTGGCCGGAAAATCCTACGAGCTTGCGTTTGCGCAATTCCCGGCCAGGTGGGCAGACGTACAGTTGGGCTTCCATCCCATCCAAGGAGCCCGGCATGAAACGCATCCTGACTGCATCACTGCTCTTCCTCGCCATGGCAGCGGCCCACGCCAGCGAACCGACCGAGAAAGACGCCATCGCCATGGTGGAAAAAGGCGCCGCCTACATCAAGCAGCATGGCAAGGACAAGTTCATCGAGAAAGTCTCGGCCAAGGATCCTGAATTCATCCAGGGCGCACTGTACGTGGATATCCGCGACCTGCAGTCGGGCATCGTGCTGGCGCACCCGGTCAATCCCACCATTGTCGGCAAGGACCTGACCGATGTGCCGGATGCCAGCGGCAAGAAATACCGGCGCGAGATCATCGAACTGGCCGCCAGGAAGGGCAAGGGCTGGGTCGACTACATGTACAAGAACCCGACCACCGGCAAGATCGAGCCGAAGACCACCTACATCCAGCGCGTTGGCGATGCGGTGCTGGAAGCAGGCATTTACAAGAAGTAGGAGGCCGCCATGCTGAACCGACTGCGGATTGGACCCAAGCTGCTGCTGGCGCCGGGCGTGGTACTGGCGCTGCTGCTGGCGACAGCGGCATGCGCCTGGTTCGGCATGGTGCGGCAGAACGCATCGATGGAAAACCTGGTGCAGCTGCGCGCGGCGCGGCTGCAGGCAGTGGCCGACGTGGCAGGCGAGGCGCGCATGGCGCATGCCAATATCTACCAGCTTCTCGCCTGGATCAACGGCAGTTTTGCGCAGGCGCGGCTGGACGCGCTGACGGCGCAGATCCGCAAGCGGCACGGCGCGGTCGGCATGCGGCTGGAGCAGCTTTCCCGCGCGGCAGTGGCCGACGAGCGCGGATTGCTGGCGGGTTCCCAGGAGGCGCTGGCCAGCTATCGCAAGGCGGTGCAGGAAACCATCGAGCTGGCGCAAGTGGACCAGTCGATTGCGACCAACGCGATGGCGAAGGCGGAGCGCCAGTTTGCGGCGCTGGACCTGCAGCTGTCGCAACTGGCGGCGCTGGAAAAGGCGCTGAGCGAGGCGGCCTATGCGAGTGCGCGGCAGGAGTTCCGCTTGCTGGGCATGACGATGGCGGGCTTGCTGGTGCTGTCGGTGGCGTTGTCGCTGGCGGTGTCGATGCTGGTGCGGCGCGCGCTGTTGCGCGACATACACTCCATCGGCGAAGGCGTGCGCCGGCTGGCGTCGGGCCGGTTGGCGCCGCGGCCGCCGGCGCGCGGGCGCGACGAGATCGCCGACACGGCGCGCGCGCTGGATGGCAGCGTGGCCCAGCTTAACGGCACCATCCGCTCGATTCGCGGCGCGGTGCAGCAAATCGACCTGGCCTCGCGCGAAATCGCCTCGGGGAATATGGATCTGTCGGCGCGCACCGAGTTGCAGGCAAGCTCGCTGGAGGAGACAGCCAGCGCGGTCGACAGCCTGGCGGCGGCCGTGCGCAGCAATGCTGAACATGCGCGCGCGGCATGCCAGGTCGCTGCGAATGCCAACGAACTCGCGGCGCGTGGCGGCGCGGCGGTGTCGGATGCGGTGCAGACCATGCAGGCGATCCGTTCTTCCTCGCGCAAGATCGTTGAGATTATCGCTGTGATTGACGGGATTGCGTTCCAGACCAACATCCTGGCTTTGAATGCGGCGGTCGAGGCGGCGCGGGCCGGGGAGCAGGGGCGCGGGTTTGCCGTTGTCGCGGCCGAGGTGCGGACGCTGGCGCAGCGCAGCGGAACTGCGGCGCATGAGATCAAGGCGCTGATCAATGCTTCGGTGGCGACCATTGATCGCGGCGCGGAGTCGGTTGGCGTGGCGGGCGGCAGCATGGGGGACATCGTGGCCTCGGTGCAGCAGGTTGGCAGCATCATCCAGCGCATCAGCGATGCCAGTGCGGAGCAGGCGCGCGGGATTACGGAGGTCAACCAGGCGGTGGGGCAGATTGATGATGTCACCCAGCAGAATGCCGCGCTGGTGGAGCAGGCCGCTGCGGCGGCAGCCAGCTTGCAGGAGCAGGCGGCCGGGCTGGCGCAGGCAGTTGCGGTATTCGAGTTGGGCGATGAGGAGGAGCCCGGCGCGGCGGAGCGCCGGGCGCGAGGCCACCGGGGCGGGGCTGGCGGAAGCGCGAACGGCGGCGGCAACGGTGGCGGCGCAGGCGGCGCGCGCTGGGCGACCGGCGGCGGCGCTGGCGGCCTGGACGACTGGTGCGGCGTGCCGCAGGATGGCGAACGGCGCGCGGCGGGCAGCCCGATGCGCGCGCGGCAGGGCTTATCGGAATGGGCGGCTGACAAACGGCGAGCCAGCCAGCCCGAAACGCCAGGGCACGTCCATCGCCTTTGAAATGCCGATGCGCGGCCCGACCACCACCTGCACCCGTCCCTTGCGCGGCAGCAGTTCGAACGGCGCCGCGCCAAGCGGCAGGGCGTTCAGCTCGCGCGTCACGCCCATCGCCTGCGCCAGCCGCCCCGGCCCGGAGCACAGCAGCCGCACGTCCTGCATGCCGCGGCGCGCCTGCATCTGCGCGATCCCAACCAGTGGCTCGACGGCACGGATCAGCACCCCGGCCCCGTGCCCCTCCTCCCGGCACACAAAATTCATGCACCAGTGGATGCCGTGCGACAGGTAGACATAGGCATGGGCCGGCGGCCCGAACATGGCGAAATTGCGCGCCGTCTTGCCGACGAAGGCATGCGAGGCCGGATCTTCCCGGTCATAGGCCTCCACCTCGACGATACGGCCGCCCACGCCATTGACCAGCACCGTCACGCCGATCAGTCGGCGCGCCACTTGCTGTGCAGGAGCACTGAAATCGATTCCGGCCAAAATGTGGGAAGACATGCTACCGATTGTAGCAATCCTGCCATTTAGACATGAAAAAAAACTCATTCGTGCCCCGGGTTGCAGCCAAAAAACAGGCGATAATGGCGGTGCCCGCCAGCAGAACAACATTCGAAGCAAAATGACAACAGCAGCAGCCCGGCTCCCGGCCCAACACACGACCGTAGCGACCGCAGAAGACGCGCTATTGCGCTCCATTCGCATCCCGCCGCGTCCCAGCCTGCTGGTCGACCTGCAGCGCGAACTGGCGCAGGACGATCCGTCGCCGCGTGCCATCGCGCGCATCATCGGCAACGACGTCGGCATGTCGGGCGCCCTGCTGAAACTGGCCAACTCGCCGTTCTACGGCGCGGCGCGCAAGGCCAAGTCGGTCGAGCAAGCCATCAACTTCCTCGGCATTAACCAGTGCGCCGCCATGTTGACCGGCATCCTGGCGCGCGAGGCGGTGGGCGCCAACAACCCGGCACTGAACCAGTTCTGGGAAGTGTCGTCCTGCCGCGCCCAGGCCCTGGTCTTCATCGCGCGCAAGCTGCGCCTGGCGCCGCCCGACATCGCCCACACCTTCGGCCTGTTCTGCGACATCGGCATCCCGATCCTGATGGCGCGCTTTGACGATTACGGCCAGACGCTGGACATCTGCAACGGCGCCGCCACCCGCAAGTTCACCGACATCGAAGACGCGCGCCACAGCACCAACCACGCCGCCATCGGCTGCCTGCTGGCGCGCAACTGGGGCCTGTCGCCGGACGTGTCCTGGGCCATCCTGCACCACCACGATTACGAAGTGCTGTGCGACGACGCCACCGACGACGCGATCCGTTCCCTGGTCGCCGGCGCCGTGCTGGCCGAACGCGCCATCCAGCGCTACCACGGCAACAGCGATTCGCTGGAATGGGAAAAAGGCGGCGAGGCCGCCTGCCGCCACCTCGGCATGAACGAGGACGAAAGCGCCGACCTGCTGGACGAACTGCACGAAACCTTCCACATTGAACACTGAGCCGCATGCAAAAGACGAAGAACAAGCGCCCAGCACCACGCAAGCCGAATAACCCACCCGCCGACAAAGAAGAAACCCTGAGCCAGGAACTGTTCAGCCTCGCGCTGGCACAGGAAGACGACTTGCGCCACGCCGTGCGGCGCTACCTGCGCCAGGGCAAGGATGCGATCCTGTACGGCGCCATCGAACTGGCGCGCGGCGAAGACGCCGACGCCTACCGCACACTGAAGGAAGCCATCGAAGAAGACGCCGGCACCGTCCTGCTGCGCAAGGGCGATGGCCCCGAAATGGAAGTCAACGCCTTCGCCATTCCGGTCTTCGTGCACAGCCAGGGCGGCCTGCGCGAAGCGGAAGGCTTCCAGGACGAAGACGCTTATGCCGCCCTGCTGGACAGCTTTACCAGCGCCGGCCTGGAAGGCCCGAAAGCCAAGGTGGTGCTGGTGCAGCATGCCTACGACCTGGCCGAAATGGAGCGCATCAGCGCCAGCCAGCTGAACGCCATGGTGCATGAGGCGGCAGCGGCCATGCTGGACAAAAAGGTGGCCGACGCCCCTGCCCTGCTGCGCAGCATCGCCGGCTGGCAGCCCTCCGCCTTCGGCGCCAGCGATGAAGCTGTCGAGCTGCGCTTCCTGCTCGGCTTCGCCCTGAAGCGCGCCGACGACCCGTTCTATGCCGTGCCGCCCGCCGGCAAGAAGCAGGATGCCTGGTTCGAAGCGCGCATGCAGCGCTACCAGGACTGGACCGTTTCCGCCGCGCCGCTGGTGCAGCGCTGCCTGGCCGGCGCCGGCCGTGCCGGCGAACTGCGCCTGAACTTCCTGTACCAGGACCTGTTCCATGGCGCCCTGCAGCAAGGCAAATCCGAACTCTGGATGCTGGCCATGATGGCCGGATTCGGCGCCGCCCTGCAAGGCCAGGGTCCTGCCCGCGCCGTCATCACGCTGGTGGAAACCGATGACGATGCCGCCCTTGGCGTGCAGCTGTTCGGCGCGGCCGGCGAACTGGCGCACGCCGACCGCCGCCTCGATGTCGGCGACGACGTGGAAGCGGAGATCGACGACCTGCGCGACGCCCTGGCAACCCTTGGAATCGACGACATTACCGTTGAATTGACAGCCCCCTGAGACACGCACATACTTGTTTCATAGAGGTGAGGAGACGCCGCCATGAAACTACTGTCAACATTGATTTTCGCTGCATTGCTGGCCGGCTGCGCAAGCGGACCGCCGGCAGTCACCGCTCCTGAACGCGCGCTCTTCGCCGACGCCGCTTTCCGCAAGCCGGCCGGCATGATCACGCCGCAGCAGGTCTTCGAGCTGTCGCCGGAAATGAAGGCCTACGCGCACAAGATCCGCACGTCGCATAGCGGCAAATCGACGCACCAGGCGCTGTATGAAGCGCTGTACCAGCGCGACCAGCTTCGCCTGGAATACGATTCCGAAACCACGCGCACAGCGGCCCAGGCTTTCCGGGCGCGCGCAGGCAACTGCATGTCCCTGGTGATCATGACTGCCGCCTTCGCACAGGAACTGGGCCTGGAGGTACAGTTCCAGCGCATTACCAGTGAAGATACCTGGAGCCGTTCCGGCTCGCTGTATTTCAGCAGCGGCCACGTCAACCTGGTATTGAGCAAGCCGAGACTGGTTTCGGCGCGCACTTTCGACGTCGAACAGTCGGTGACCATCGATTTCCTGCCGCCGCCGGATGCCGAATTGATGGCGACCGAAGTCATTTCGGAACGCACCGTCGTGGCCATGTACATGAACAACCGCGCTGCGGAGACGCTGGTACAGGGCAAGCTGGACGAGGCTTACTGGTGGGCCCGTTCCGCTGTGGAGTACGAGCCCAGTTTCCTGATGGGCTATAACACGCTGTCGACCATCTACCAGCGCCACGGCGACCTGAAGATGGCCGAAAGCACGCTGCGCTTCGCCCACCGGCACGACCCGCGCAATACCGTTCTCCTGTTCAACCTGTCCGAAGTCACCAACGCGCTGGGCAAAACCGAAGAATCGGCCAAGTACAAGGCTGAACTGGCACGCCTGGAACCGTATCCGCCGTTCTACTTCTTCCACATCGGCGAGAAGGCAATGGCCGCCGGCGACTATCAGAAAGCGCGCGCGATGTTCGTGCGCGAAGTTCAGCGGGCGCCGTACTACCACGAGTTCCACTTCTGGCTGG
>DASWTB010000489.1:0-13052 GCA_036402315.1 Pseudoduganella sp.
CTTGTTATAGGGGTCATAGCCTTATCGATTGCTGTTGGATTGGCTATCGACTATGTTGAAGGAAAAGTTGGACTGACAAAAAGTCTCGGTGAGGCGATACGATCTTCTACTGAAGATCTGAAGAAGAAAATGCCGAGTGACTACGACAACTTTGAGCCGTACCACGAAGGTACGACTAAATTCGAGTTCGGTTCATCATGATTATTCCGCATCCAGGAATGAGTAACGTCTGGTATCGGTGCGCTGTGCTGTGGTTTGCTGCGCTAACGGTCATCGGCATCGACTGCACGATTATCGATTCACATCGTAGGCTCGACAATTTCGATATCCGTATTTTTATAGCTATCTGGCTAGCTGTACCAATAGTGTTATGGGCGGTCGGGCGCATTTTTGGTGATTGTAGCCGTGTCATCACGTACACCGTCATTTTTGGTTTGCTTGGGGCGCTTCCGTCGATCGTTATGGTGTCGATAAGCTCAAGCCTCTTCCTCTTCATCGCTAAACCTCATCTTCTTACGCTGAGTTTCCTCGCTTGTGCAACACTGATAGTGACTGTGATTGCAATCATCAAATTTTTGAGCTTCCGTAAAGCTCTGAAGGTTGAAAAATTTGTGGAGCGAGAATTCAGGATATCGTCGTCGGTTGTACAGGTCGATCGTGGAGTAGAACGAAATGGAGGGGATGCTGGAAGTCGATTGAGGCAGGGATTCCTGACACTTGTGCCAAGCCTTGCGGCTACAGTATATATTCTACAAGCAGGACTTGTGAAGTACATGGGAGACGCTGCATTGGTTCTTGTACTGTCACTGTTGACAACGCCAATTGCGGTGCATGCGATCTCACAGTTCATTGGGGGCTTCTATCTCTGGATCTATCTCACTTGGAAACTGGAGCGCCGGCATAAATTAGAAGTCAGGTTTATTGACCCAGCTGATGAGGGCTGATGCAAAAAGTATTACGAACCTATCTCAGCAAAACATCAGCAGGAAGAGGAGCCAAAATGCCTCGTGTCATTCGCGTAGGTGACCCAACGTCTCATGGTGGAAAGGTAGTCAGCACTAGCGCCTCACATGTACGCGTTAGAGGTAAACCGCTCGTTTTGGTCGGCGACCGCTGCATGTGTCCCATGACGGGTCACCAAAACTGTGTAATTGTCAGCGGCAATAGCAAACACACAGTGAGCGGCAGAGCCGTTGCCTATGAAGGTGACAAGACAAGTTGCGGTGCAACTCTGATCTCAACCATTGTAACGTTCGTTTCGAGTTAGGGACAAGCATCGCCAGTTTTGATCTAGGGTACATCCGAATACTCTGCTGATGATTCATTGGCGTCTTTGACCGCCACTGATCTTAAGCCGAAGGTGGGCTATGGCATAGCCTGCAAGACCGGCCAGCGATCTGAAACTTTACCGTCTTCCATTACTACGATATCGCCAAATTGCTGCAATACTGCCTCGCTCTGTCGCGGCCGGAAGAACACATAATCATCCACCTGCAGCTGCTGCGCCCCCGACCCGAGCAAAGCCTGCTGGTTCGACGAATTCCCATACAGCCCGCTAGCAGCCAACCCTGCCGGCGAGACTGGGTCCGCCATCCAATTGCCGCCATAGACGAAGTAGACATGCTCCTGGTTAACATCCCAAGCCCGCGCAGCATCGCCAAGCGCTTCTACCCCAATTGGCATCTGGAACCGCCGATCGGCTTTCAGTACAGGTGTAGCGATAAAAGCCGCAGGCGCCAAATCATGAAGCAACTCAGTATCAAAATCACTTGGCTTGACGAGTGCAGAGCCCAACGCAATCTCATTGGCAGCTCCGCTGCCATCGTGCAAACGGTAAGTCGGTGACCCGCCAGAATTGAGCACCGGCGCCTTTTCCTCACTGGCTGACCGCAAGCCCTGCTTAGCAATCCCTGCATACTCACGATAGATCGCCTTGGCTTCCGCCGCGGCCTTCTCCCGCAAGCTCGCCAACGGCAGCTTGGCCACATGTGCGTCATACCCCATCATCCCGGCCCATTGTAGGCGCGGCTCCTCGCGCATAATGGACAACATCTGCTGTAGCATTTGTGGGCTATCTACGCCTCCACGATGTAGGCCTACATCGATCTCCAGACTGACGTGCATATCCAGTTTCTGCCCACGTGCCAGGTCGCGATACTGCACTAAGCGTTGTGGCGTATCCACCAGCCACTGCAGCTGCCGCTCCGGCTGGAACTGCCCGCTCTGGAAGTTGCGATAAAACTCTGCCGCCGCTGCAACTGGTAAAGGCTTGCCCAGCAATAGGTCTACATCGCCACGCTGCGCAGCAAGCTGCTGCAAATAGGGCAGGTTGAAGACCATCAGCCGGCGCGTCTGCATTGTTTGCATCAGCAAGTCCAGCAGCGGCAAGCAGGGCAGGGACTTGGCAACCAGCCGCAACGGCAAGCGCCCATCGATATTGCGCATCACCTGGCGTGCATTGGCCATCAGTCGGTCGCGGTCAATCACCATGGTTGGCGTGGCGATGCCCGCAGCGCGCAACGCCTGCGAAGTGCGCGCGAAGTATTCCGCATGCGGCGCGCCCTTGTCGCGCGGCCGCACGGCGAGTGCTGCCGCACCAACCAGGCCGGCACCAATCGCTGTTATAACCGCCCGTCGTTTGAGAGTCACCATTACGCCACCCCGAACAGCGAACGCAAATGCGGGTTCAGCATGCGGCCCTTGGGGTCCATCTGCTGCCGCAGTGCTAGGAAATCGTTCCAGCGCGGATAAAGTGCCGCCAGCTCCTTCGCGCCCAGGTTATGCAATTTGCCCCAGTGCGGCCGACCACCATGCTTTCGGAAGATCGGGCCCAGGTCGGACAGCAGGTAATCGTAAGCCTCGCCATATGCCGCATGCACGGCGATGGAGCAGCTATCCCGCTTGTAGAAGGGGCTGAGCCAGGCATCATCCCCCTTCACGAAGCGGAACTCCATCGGGAAGAACACCTCATTGCGCTTCTCCAGCGCCGCGATCACCTCCCGCACGCAGGCAATGCCCGCCTCGCGCGGCACGTGGTATTCCGTCTCATTGAAACGCGTTGGGCGCACCGTGGAGAGCAGCTTCCACGAACGATTCTTCGCCTCCTCGGTCAAGTCCGGATCGATCAGCTTGCCAGCCGTCCAGCGCCGCAAGTCCGGGAACTTGCCCAGCCAGTCGCGCAGCTTGCGCAAATCGCTCAGCATCTCCTCGTCCTGCGAATGGGGCACCAGCACGTCACTGCCCTTGTACTCATCGTGCGCAATGGCCGCTGCATAGCCAGTGAAGGGCAGGTAATAGAACTCGAAATGCCGGTGCTTGGCCGCCAGTTCGCCGGCTTGCTCGAGAATTTTGCCGACTGGGCGCAGCCACACCTTGCGATGCAGGCTGAAGGAAGGCACCACCCGCACAGTCGCCTGCGTAATCACACCCAGGCTGCCGAGGGAAACACGTGCTGCCGCCATCTGCTCCGGATGGCGCTCTTGGTTCCAATCCACTACCTCGCCCTGCGGTGTGATCAGGCGCAGCGCCATCACGTCCGCATGCATGGCCTGGATATTGGCGCCAGTACCGTGCGTGCCAGTGCTGATGGCGCCCGCCAGCGACTGCATATCGATATCCGGCAGGTTGCGCAAGGCGAAGCCGAGGGAGTCCAGCTGGCGCGACACCATGGAAAGGCGTGTGCCCGCTTGCAGAGTGGCCGTCATGGCGGCCTTGTCGTGCGACAGTACGCCGTTCATGCGCTCAAGGGAAACGATCGTATCGTTGGTCGGCACCAGGGGAGTGAATGAATGGCCCGCGCCAACACAGCGCACCGTGCCGGAAGCATTGCGCAGAAAGTCGGAAAGTGCCTGTTCGTCGGCCGGAGTGGCCAGCGACCTGGCCTGGCACTGCTGCACTTCCGACCAGTTTTTCCAGCGGATGGGACGTGGTTGCGCCTGAACGGTGGCATGTGCACGGTTTGCAAGGAGGCCAGCTGCAGCAGCCATGGCTCCGGCTTTCAGGAACAGGCGACGCTGCTTCATGTTCCACTCCTTGCCATGAAGAGGATGAGGGCGCGCAGGTCGTCTGCGCTGCAGTCATTGCACTGGCCCATGGCAGGCATGGCGTTGAAGCCATCGCTGGCATGCCGTACCAACTGGTCGACACCCTGATCCAGGCGCGGCTTCCAGTGCGGCGCAAAGCCCGCCAGCGGGGCACCACTGCCGTTACGCGCATGGCACGCCATGCACGAACGCTCATAGCGCTCCGCCAGCCGCGCATCGGCTGGCCGGGAAGTCTCAGCCCATTGAAGGTCGGCCACAGCCGGCTCCTGTTTGGCAGCAGAGCAGGCACTCAGGCCCGCAAGTACCGACACTACGCCCAACAACGCGCGCATCGACTCCCCTTCTTCAAGTGGAATAACGTCAAATGAGAATAACGATGAACTTAGGAAAAAACAATGTTTTTCTTGTGGGTGTGAACGAAATGCCAAAAAGGCATGAACCGCTTAGAACTTATTGCAGGCGGATGGCAGTGTCAAATACCCAGGTGCGACGAATTTCGATAACGTCGTATTGGCGCGCCAGGTTGGGTGGGAAGGCGCCGTAGGGCGCATGCCTGGCCACCACGTTTCGTATTGCTTCGTCGATCGCGGGCACACCGCTGGAAACGACGAAAGTCACCTTCTCGACAGACCCGTCAGCACGGATCGCCAACGTCACCATGGGCGGAACGTGGCGCTGCTTCGCTACCTCGCGAACCATGTCGAATGCCATGTTCAGTTCGAACTTCTTGCTTATGGCATCCGCATATTGAACAAGGTCTGCATTCGGATCCACGCGGCCAAAGAGCCAGCCGCGGCGCATACCGCTAACTGTAGGGAGCAGCGAGCGCGAAGGGTTCTTCAACGCCGCATCGCGCTGAGCCGCCTCTTCGTTGAGTTGTCTGCCGATCGCGCGCAGCCGTTCCTCCCGTTCAGCTTCTTGCTTCGCTTTCTCAAGTTGCGCTTGCTCGCGATTCAACTGCTCGAGGCGTGCGGCCTCCTGCTTTGCTGCTTCTTGTCGCGCAACCTCTTGTTTGATGGCGTCCTGGCGCGCCATTTCCAGTTGTTGCGCCTGACGTGCCGCCTCAAGCTGCGCTTGCTTAGCCTGTTCTGCACGCTGGGCTTCAGCCTTGCGTGCTGCTTCGATGCGCGCGATTTCGGCTCGCTCCTGCGCCTGCCGGGCGGCCTCCTTGCGCGCCTTCTCTTCCAACTTTGCCTGTTCCCGGCGGATCTCATCTTGACGGGCCAGCGCCTGGCGTTCAGCCTCTTGCCGCGCAGCTTCGTTCCTGGCTACCTGCTCGGCGCGAATGGCCTCTTGGCGAAGCTCCTCCTGGCGAGCAGCTTCGAGCTGCGCCTGCCTGGCTTGTTCCTGCCGGATGATTTCCTTACGCGCGGCTTCTGCGCGTTCCTGCTCCTGGCGCGCGGCCTCCTGCTGTTGCTGTGCTTTTCGTGTCGCTTCCCGCTGCGCCTCTGCCATCAGCTCGGCTTGACGCAGGCGTTCTGCAACCTGCTTGTCCTGTTCGAGCTTAGCCAATTCGAGCGTACGTTCTTGCGCCTCTTTCTCAAGGACCATTGGCGCCGCGTCGCTGGCGTTATCCGGTACTTTTGCCTCGCGCTCCTGAATGGGAATGCTTCGCACCGTGGCGTTGGCTGGCACGCTTGTTGGCGCGGCGACAGGGGCGGTCGAAGAAGGTATGTCCGGCAGCTTGCCAGCCGGCGTTACTGGCATCGAGGTTGGCGCCTGCGCCGGCGCTGGGGGCGGAATCAGGATGGCAGGCGTCTCGCTGTTTCCGATCGAGGGCGGCGGCGCAGGTGTCGAAGCCACCGGCTTTACGACTGCCGGCCGCTCCACTGGCGCCAGGACGGGATTGGCGTTCTCTTTTAAATCCGTGAGTGGAGCGGGCGTTAGTGCCACAGGTGCAGGGGAAGACGGCGGCGGAGGCAGCAACAATACCTGCAAATCGTTGGCGCCCAGGCGACGCTCCTGCCATGGGAATTTCAGAGCGGGTAGGCCGAAGGTTTGGCCGCCCAAGGTTATGCTTAACAGTCCCGCGTGAATGATGGCGGAAATCACCAAGGCACTGCTTAATCGCCAGGGCTCGCGCTGGAGACTATTGGGCCGGCCGATAGTGATTGCTGAGGACATCGGAACAGACTATCACAAAGGCTGCGGCTATTGATCAATCGGCAACTGAAGCGCCGAATATGCAACAACACCGTTGACGTCTGTCGCGCTTAATCCTGTGCTGGCGGTTTGTTGAAGCGATGCAATATTCCGTTCAGCAGCACGTCAATCAGGGCTTCCAGGTGGCGATTGAACTCGTCATGCTCAAACCATTCTTCCCCATCGCCGAACACCAGACGCAACGACACCATGCCATGCAAGCCTTCCCAATAGATCTGGGCCATGGCCTCTGCCTGCTCCACGGGAATCTGGCCAGTGGCGGCCAGGTCGATAAAGAGCTGGCAGGCAAAGGCATAAGGGTCCTGCGCCTGGTTGCCATGCTCTACGCGCGAGCTTGCCACTGGCGCATGAGGTCGGCGCTCCATGAAGACCAGCGCGTATTGGTCAGGATGGCGCATGCCGAAGGTCACATAGGTACGCCCCGTGCGGCGGATGTTCTCCAGCGGCGACAGGTCCGCATCCGTGGCGTTGCGCATGGCTTTGACCAGATCGAGCAGGTCGCTGTCCATTGCCTGCGTGATCAGCGTGGCTTTGTTCTGGAACAGGTTGTAGACAACTGTGGTTGAAAAGCCTGCCTTCTCCGCCACCTTACGCAGCGTGATCTCGCGTGCTCCGCCAGTTTTGATCAGGGCGCGAACAGCCTTGATGATATCTTTGCGACGCTGTTCTGATTCGCGGAGTTTGCGCTGTTCTACGCTGTTAGATTTGTTCATTCAGTTTTTTTCTGCCATTGCTGAGCAACTTATGAGGATCATCTACCGGGGGCCATCCTTGTCACCGGTTATGCTTGCCGAAGTACGCTAAAACGCCTGAACATTTCGGTGGGCATGGGGACTTCTAATTGCCAGGTAATGGAAATCGGACGGTCTCCTTGATGTTCCTTGAGCTTTGCAGGGCCGATTGCATAGAACGCATCGTCAGTCGACTCGCGAACAAACAGCTGAAAGGTCCACCCGTTTGTAGCACTTTCGAGATAGCGCTTGCCGGTACTGTTCTTGGCGCTGGCCATGTTCTGCGATTGCCAGTGGAACAGTTCTGGGCTAATGGCATAGTCATGGTATTGGACCCGATCGCCAAATCCTTCTCGCTTATCCAGAGTTACAAAGAGAAGTTCGACTTTGTGCTGAGCCAATGGCAGGCAGCCCTCCCTGAATTGCGGCCGCGAATCTGCTGTAAGGTGCCCCACCGCGGCTTGGATTTCGCGGCGCTCATAGCGAGCATGTAAGGTAATCGGCCAATTCAATGGGACACCTGGAACCGGCGTCGAACTTAAATCTGTGCGCTCTTGGAGCCAGTCGATCAACTCCAATAGCTCGTCACGCAGTGCAGGATGTTCGCCGAGCATCCCAATGAACTCGGCAGGTCCCATCTTGTCCGTTGGCTTGTGCAAAAGCTGGTACGCCAACATTTGAGTGCGCGTAGCATCTCCATCCCCCGTGTTCAACACAGTTGCCCATGCGTTCAATGCAGCCGGATCGTTTGCATGGAGAATGGATCCTATGCGCCGGCCTAGTTCGTCTTCACGCGGCCCGGGCGCAGCCGATGGCAGATTGACGTCTCGCTTAAAGGTAGTCCAACAGCGATTGCCGGAATACACATCAGCTATTTCGATCTCGTTCTCGCGCAAGAATGCTTTTAAGCTTATCTCCTTACCGCTACGCTGTGCTGCCCAAGCCGCTAATTCACTTCGCAGGCGCTTCGCATTCAGCAGCAGAGCTTTCTGCAGATTTCCCAGCACACGTTCACGCGTAACACGGTCAAACTGAATGTGACAGCCGGACGGAAGCGAGCCAAACCCACGCTCGACGGAGTCCTTCAGCTGTGCTCGCGTTTGCCCAGTAATGCCACGCAAGAGCGTATCGAAGCGGAACTCTTCACTGTGCAGGCCAATGAAGTCCAGGACGAGGCAATTATCCTTGTTCTCATACAGCCGGAGGCCGCGTCCAATTTGCTGTTGGAAGACGACAGGACTTTGCGTAGGACGCAGAAGCAGCAGGGTGTTGATTTCCGGGATATCGACTCCCTCGTTGAACAAATCACACGTGCAGATAATCTTTAGTTTACCCGTGCGGAGCGCCTGAATCGCATCTGCGCGTTGCGCAGCCGTGCTCGAACCGGTCAAGCTTACCGATGCCAGCCCGGCTTTTTCAAAGTACTCTGCCATGAATTCCGCATGTCGAACACTGACGCAGAAGGCAACACCTTTAAGTGAGTTTAAGTTCGAGACATACTGTTCGAGCGCATTGATAACCAGTCGCGCGCGGATGGTGTTGCTCGATACGAGGGAATCAAGTTGCGAAACCTCTTCCGCACGATTCCATTTGACTTGCGTAAGGTCAGTATCATCAGCAGTCGCATAGTATTCAAATGGTGCAAGCAACTGCTGCTCCAACGCATGCCAAAGGCGCAGCGAGACGGCTGGAGAACCATCAGGCCGACTATCAAAATAAGCATTCAGGCTTTTGCCGTCAGTTCGCTCGGGAGTGGCAGTTAAGCCAAGCAAGATGCTTGGCTTAACTTCGGCGATGAACTGATCGAACATGCTGGCCGGTAGATGGTGAGCCTCGTCCACAACGACGACTCGCCAGAAATGCGCTCCCAATTTGCTTACGAGCCATCGCCGATGAATGGTGGTGATCGTTGCAAAGAGATGCGAGTGCTGGGAGGGCTCGTTTTCGCCATCGAGCAGGTCGCCAAAACTTGGATCGCGCAGAATTTGCCGGTACGTTTCCAACGCCTGTTTCAGAATTTGTACGCGATGAGCGATGAAGAGGATTTTCGGCGGGCTACCTTCCAGTTGCGCCAGGCGTAAATAGTCAAACGCCGCGACCACCGTCTTGCCGGTGCCTGTTGCTGCGACGACGAGGTTTCGGGTCCTTCCATGACGACGCTCACTGGCCAGCCGATCAAGCATCTCGTGCTGATAATATTTTGGCCGCAGTTCGAACCAGGTATGCAGTGCTATCGGCTCCGACGCCGGTTCAGATTTTGTGGTGCGCCTTCGCTGCTCTTGAAGGGCCTTCGCCAGTGCATTTTTATGTTCCTCGTTTTTCGGATCGTATTGCTGGAATTCGCCGTCGTTCCAAAGTGTCTCGAAGTTTGCGCGCGCTGCTTCAAAAAGGACCAGGTCACGCGCCTCTGTAAATTTCACGGTCCACTCAATTCCGTTAACCAGTGCGGATTCGGATAAATTCGCGCTACCAACATACGCTGATCCAAAGCCCGTTAAACGATTGAAGATCCAGGCCTTCGCATGGAGCCTGTTTCGTCGGCCATCGAGCGAGATGCGTACTTCGACGCCAGGGAGTTCGGCAAGCGCATCGACAGCACGAGCCTCGGTCGCGCCGATGTAAGTTGTCGTCAGAATGCGGAATCGTGTGCGCGGGTTGCCATCCGCATCAAGCGCGGTGGCCAGGCGAAGAATGTCAAGCAGCTTTCGTACTCCGCTCCATGTGATGAAGCTGACAAGAATGTCCACCTTGTCCACGGCCGCCATCTCGGCGCGAAACTCGTTGAGTAGCGATGGCTCATTGCGTGCCGAAGTGAATAGCCAGGGTTGTCTCAATCCCGTCTCAGGATAAGTCGGATTGGTATTCGGAGGATGAATGGAGCGTAGAAGCTGAAGTGGCTCCGCTAGGGCCGAAGATTCTGATTCCTCTGCGGAACGTGCCTCGCGTAGTAGTCTGGAGATGAGCAGGAGCTCTGCGCTAGCCTGCTCGTCGTGAGCGTCCTTGCCTTTCGCAACTTGATCCAATAGCTCAGGTAGGCGGGACATCACTTGGTCAATGAGCAGATTTCGCCGTTCCACTTTGCTCGGCGCGGCAAGTGTGGCTTGGCCGGCGTCCCGAAGTTGGCCAAGGATTTCATATTCGTCTTCAGTTACAAGGCGTTCGAAGAATCCGGATTGAATTTTATTTTGCGGGCCGAGTGACATCGCTAATTATCAAAAGGCAAAAAATTATGCTAAGCATAACTCAGTCAGCTATGGCCGTGGTATTGGCAGGCCCAGGCCGTCCATCACGCCTTTGCGGCGGGTCAGGTCGCGGGCCTTTCGCGCTGCTTCACGGGCGCGCGCTGCTTCCACGATCTTGCCTGGCCTGGGACGAGGCTGACAACTACTCTTTAGTGTCGACTTATAATTGGCCAGAAGTTATTTCCCCCCTTTTTATGTCAAACATTGAAGCGGAAGTTGAGCGCTTGCGCGCTGAAAACCTCGAGCTCAGGTTGCTACTTGCGGCTCATGGTATCGCCATGCCGAAGCATATGGCTGAGGAGGCTAGCGCAAAGTACTCAGGGACAGTCCGTTCGAGCGCTTTGTCACCGGATGCGAAGGTCAAAATCTTTCGACGTCTATTTCACGGCCGCGATGACGTGTACCCGATACGCTGGGAAAGCCAGCAGACCGGAAAGGCAGGCTATTCGCCGGCTTGCGCGAATGAGTGGCGACGTGGCGTGTGCGAGAAGCCAAGGATCAAGTGTAGCGAGTGCCAGCACAGTTTGTACATCCCGGTGACGGAGCACACGATCGTTCGGCATTTGAAAGGTGAGATCACAGTCGGAGTCTACCCCCTCCTCGCGGATGACAGGTGCTACTTCCTGGCAATCGATTTGGACGATGACGAATGGCGTGAAGATGCCCGAGCGGTGTTGGAAACCTGCACGCTAAACAATCTTCCTGCCGCTCTCGAAATTTCGCGCTCTGGTAATGGCGCGCACTTGTGGCTGTTTTTCGCGAACCCGACACCGGCAAGAGAAGCCAGACGGCTCGGCGCTGCGTTAATAAGCGCGACGTGCGCTAGAACCAGGCAGCTAAAGCTGTCCTCGTATGATCGTCTGTTCCCCAATCAGGACACGATGCCGAAGGGTGGGTTTGGTAACCTGATTGCGTTGCCCCTTCAAAAATTCCCGCGTGAACTCGGTCGTAGTGTGTTTGTTGATAGTAATTTGCAGCCCCTGCCCGATCAATGGGCATTCTTGCAAAGCATCGAACCGCTTCCGCCCGAACAAATTGAGGCTGCGCTGACCAAGTTGGTCGGAGACCGCCATCCCCTTGATATTGCCTATGCTGACGTGCCGGATGAGAATGAGGAAACCCCGTGGATCCGGGCCGCTAAGCCGGACGTAAAGCTTTCCGATGTGATGCCGAAGGCAGTATGCGCTACGATCGGCAACCAATTATTCATCGAGAAGGCCGGGCTGCCTCAGTCGTTAATGAATCGCCTGATCCGAGTCGCTGCCTTTCAAAATCCGGACTTCTACAAAGCGCAGGCGATGCGAATGTCGACCTGGAATATTCCTCGGATTATCGGGCGTGCTGAGGATCGAAAGAAGCATCTGGCGCTTCCGCGTGGATGCATAGGTGACGTTAGGGCACTGCTCCAGGCGAATAAGATTGAGCTGCGGTTGGATGACGTCCGATCGATGGGGCAACCGTTGAACATGCCATTTACAGGAATGTTGCGCCCCGACCAGCAGGACGCGTTGAATGCCATTGCGCAGCATGACTTTGGCATGCTGGTCGCACCAACCGCGTTCGGCAAGACAGTTACAGCCGCCGCAATGATTGCCCATCGAAAAGTGAGCACGCTGATCCTCGTCCATCGGGCAGAACTGATGCGTCAGTGGCAAGAGCGGCTGGGAACCTTTTTGGAGTTAGGGGAAAAGAAGATTGGTCTGATTGGCGCCGGGAAGAAAAAGTCCACTGGCATGCTCGATATTGCGGTGATCCAAAGCTTGGCTCGTCGTGAAGACTTGCCGGAAGTGCTTAACCAGTATGGCCAAGTCATCATCGATGAAGCACACCACCTGTCGGCACAATCGTTCGAAGCAGTTTTGAACGAAGCGAATTCTCGCTATGTACTAGGCCTCAGCGCCACGCCCGTCCGTAGCAATGGACACCACCCCATCATTTTCATGCAATGTGGGCCAATTCGTCACATTGCCAAGCGCCCCACGCATGTGCCAAAGGAGCTGGTGGTACAGGTTGAATATCTTCCAGCGCCTTCAATTCCCCCGCGTGCAAGTATCCAGGAGGTGATTCGTTTGCTGTCGGAGGACGACGCTCGTAACGCCAGAATTGTGGCTGACGCCGTTGCTGCGCTCAACGCCGGACGCAAGGTCTTGCTTTTGACGAAGCGAACGGAGCATCTGGACTTGTTGCATGAGCATTTCAAAGGCCTACCGCAGCCATGCTTTTTACTGCATGGAAAAATGAAGACGAAGGAACGGCAGGCGATAATTCAACGACTTTCGGAGCTATCCGATGGCACCCCACATATATTGCTGGCGAGCGCTCAATTGGTTGGCGAGGGCTTTGACCATGCCCCGCTCGATACTTTGATTCTGACGCTTCCTATTTCGTGGGAAGGGACGCTGCAACAATACGCTGGCCGTCTGCATCGTGAACACGCCAGCAAATCCGACATATTGATTCACGATTATGTTGAGCCTGAGAATCCACAGCTTTCTCGCATGTGGGAAAAGCGTCAGCGCGGATATCGGGCTATGGGATATAGGATCGAAGCTATAAATCGATAACCTTACGCAGTAGTCCAGGCGAAACCCGCCACTGTTCTCCTTCGCACAATAGCGAACATGACTTCGCATTGATGCGCGTGATGGTGCCGATGCGTTCACGCAAGTGCTTGTCCGTGAAGCTGACTGTGTCGCCGAGTTTGAATTCGGGCCTGTCGATAGGCGGGGGAGCCTTTGTAGCGCTGCTTGCTCACGGTGCGTTCCGCTTCGTCGCGCAGCCACTGCATGGCGTGGTGGAAGTCGACCACGGCGCTTTCCTTGGTGCGCTCGCCTTCGCCGCGGCGGATCACGGCGCCTTCGCCGATCAGGCCG
>DASWTB010000490.1:0-10107 GCA_036402315.1 Pseudoduganella sp.
GACTGGCTTTGGTCCCATTCGCCCCTCTGGAATTTGCAAGGAATTGCCACCATTCTAACGATTCCTTGCAATTCTCAGCAGTGTTTTCTAACCGTTTAGCCTTTAGTATCGGGCGATACGCAATTGTTCAGGGCCGACTAAGAAGGCAGCCACTACCAATGGAAGAGCCCGTGTCACACCTTGGGGTCACACCCCAAACGTGACACGGGCTGATGCGTATCAGTCGAGCGCGTTCTTGAAGTCGGCGATCAGGTCGGCGGTGTCTTCGATGCCGACTGAGACGCGAATCAGGCTGTCGGCGATGCCCATCGAGGCGCGGCGCTCCGGGCCCATTTCGTAGAAGATGGTGTGGGAGACGGGAATCACCAGGGTGCGGGTGTCACCCAGGTTGGACGTTGGGATCGCAAGCTTCAATTTGTTCAGGTAGTCGAAGCAGTCAATGCCATCCCTCAGCTCAAAGCTCAGCAACGAACCGTAGTCTTTGAACAGCTCCGTTGCAATGCCGTGCTGCGGGTGCGATTTCAGGCCTGGGTAGTACACGGCTGCCACGCGCTCGTCGGCTTCCAGCATCTCGGCCAGCGCGCGGGCGTTGGCGGATGTGCGATCCATGCGCAGCGCCAGTGTTTCGGCGCCGACGGCGATATGGTGCGCGGCTTCCGGCGCCAGCGAAGCGCCGAAATCGCGCAATGCCTTGGCGCGGATCTGCACCAGGCCCCACTGCGCCGCCGGGTTCTTCTTGTAGTTTTCAAAGATGTTCGGGAACCTGGTCCAGTCGTACGCGCCGGTGTCAGTCAGCGCGCCGCCCAGTGCATTGCCATGGCCGCCAATCGATTTGGTCAGCGCATTCACCACCAGGCCGGCACCCACTTCTTTCGGTCGGAACAGGTAAGGCGACGTCATCGTGTTATCGACGATGTACAGGATGCCGCGTTCGGCGCACAGCTGGCCGATGCGTTTCAGGTCGGCGATCTGGGTGCGCGGGTTGGCGATCGTCTCCACGAACACCATGCGGGTTTCCGGCTTCAGCGCCGCAGCCACATTGGCCACGTCGGTGGCGTCGACAAAGTCCACGCCGACGCCCTGCCCCGCTACGGTTTGCCACAGCGAGTTGGTATTCCCGAACAGGAACGACGACGACACGACATGGTCGCCGGCACGCAGCAGCGCCTGGAACACGGCGCCGATCGCGCCCATGCCCGTGGCGAAGCAGATCGTTCCCACGCCCTGCTCCATCTTGCTGACCTTGTCCTCCAGTGCGGCAACCGTCGGGTTGCCCTGGCGGCCGTAGCGGAAGCCCGGCTCCTTGCCCTGGAACACCGACGCCAGCTGGCGCGCGTCGGCGTAGCCGAAAGTCACCGAAGTGTGGATCGGCTTGTGCAGCGAGCCGTGTTCGATGCCTTTCTGGCGGTCGTTGTGCAGGATGGTGGTCGTGAAGCCGTAGTTCTTCATCAGGATTCCGTCGTAGCAGTATTCAGGTTCAGTTGCGTACGCGCCGCGTCTTCAGCAACCTTGGCCTTCTTGGGGTTGTGGCGTGCCTGTTCGATCCGGTCCAGGTATTCGGCCGACACGTCGCCGGTGATGTACTTGCCGTCGAAGCAGGAAGCCTCGAATTCGGTCAGCGCAGGATTCACGTCGGCGATGGCCTTCTTCAGGTCGTCCAGGTCCTGGTACACCAGCGCGTCGGCGGTGATCTCTTTGCAGATCTCGTCCAGCGTGCGGCCGTGGGCGATCAGCTCGTCGCGGGTCGGCATGTCGATGCCGTACACGTTCGGGTACAGCACCGGCGGCGCGGCGGAGGCGAAGATCACTTTCTTGGCGCCGGCTTCGCGCGCCATCTGCACGATCTCGCGCGAGGTGGTGCCGCGCACGATGGAGTCGTCGACCAGCAGCACGACCTTGTCCTTGAATTCGTCGCCAATGGCATTCAGCTTCTGGCGCACGGATTTCTTGCGCATCGCCTGGCCTGGCATGATGAAGGTGCGGCCGATGTAGCGGTTCTTGATGAAGCCTTCGCGGTAGTCCACGCCCAGGCGCATCGCCAGCTGGATTGCAGCCGGGCGCGAGGAATCGGGGATCGGCATCACGACGTCGACATCGTCGGCCAGGCCTTCGCGTTTGATCTTGTCGGCCAGGTATTCGCCCATCTTCAGGCGGGTGTTGTACACCGAGGCACCGTCGATCACCGAGTCAGGACGGGCCAGATAGACATATTCGAACACGCATGGGTTCAGCTTCGGCGCGTCGGCGCAGATTTGCGCGTGCAGCTTGTTGTCCATGTCGATGAAGATCGCTTCGCCCGGCAGCACGTCGCGCACGAAGCGGAAGCCCATGCCTTCCAGCGCCACGGATTCGGAGGCGATCATGTATTCGGTGCCTTCAGCCGATTCGTTCACGCCCAGGCACAGCGGACGAATGCCGTTCGGGTCGCGGAAGGCCAGCATGCCGGTGCCGGCAATCTGGGCCACGGCTGCGTAGCCACCGCGCACGCGCTTGTTCAGCACCGTCACTGCCTGGAACAGGGTTGCCGGTGCCAGGGTGAAGCCGGTCGATGCCTTCTGGATTTCGTGCGCCAGCACGTTCAGCAGCACTTCCGAGTCGGAGTCGGTGTTGATGTGGCGGCGGTCGATCTTGAACATCTCGTCCTTGAGCTGTTCCCAGTTGGTCAGGTTGCCGTTGTGCGCCAGGGTGATGCCGAACGGCGCATTGACGTAGAACGGCTGCGCTTCTTCTTCGCTGGAGGAGCCGGCGGTCGGGTAGCGGCAGTGGCCGATACCGGAATTGCCGTTCAGCGAACGCATATTGCGGGTGCGGAACACGTCGCGCACCAGGCCATTGGCCTTGTGCATGGAGAACGTGTTGCTTTGGTTGGTTGCGATGCCTGCCGCATCCTGGCCGCGGTGCTGCAACAACAGCAGCGCGTCATACAACATCTGGTTGACTGGTTGGTGGGATACGACGCCGACGATGCCACACATGGTGTGCTCCTAAACTTGGTACTGCGGATTTAAAGAATTCTAAAAATGGACATGCTGCGCCATATCGGCAGGCAGGAACGGTTTTATGGTGCGCACGCCGGATTCCGCCATGGGACTCAACAGCGCGTTCTTCCAGAAATCCTGCTTCGGCATGGAGGTCATCCCCGCCAATATGACGCCGGCCAGCACAATCACAATGCCCCGCGCCAGTCCAAACAGGCTGCCCAGGCCGCGGTCGGCCAGCGACAGGCCGCCGGCTTCAATCAGCGCCTCGATCGCCATGGTCACCAGGGCAACCAGGATGCGCGCAACGATAAACAATGCAATGAAGGCAACAATCACGCGCACAACGGCGCCCGGAATGGCCTCCGGCAGCATGGCGGCAAGCCAGGGGCCGTAAGCGTTGGCGACGACGAAGGCGACGATCCAGCCGGCCAGCGACAATATCTCTTTGACCAGGCCGCGCAGGGTACCGATGATGATGGATGAGGCAAGCACGAAAATAACCAGGTAATCGAAAATCGTCACGTCAGTGCAGCCTCACATCGTCCATCAGGCCGGGGTCAGGCTGCCGTTCAGGCCCAGTTTGACCAGCTTGGCTTTGACCTTTTCGGCTTCTTCCTTGTTGGGGAACGGTCCGACTCGCACACTGGTCAATTCGCCATTGGCAGTTGTGACTTTTTGCGCATAGGACTTGATGCCGGCGTCGCCCAGCTTGCGCTGCAGCTCTTCCACTTTGTCTTTCGTGGCGAAGGCGCCGACCTTGATCACATACTTGGTCGAAGGCGCTGCTTCGGTTGCCTTGCCTTCCAGGATAGCCATGGCGCGCGCATCGTCAGCATGGGCGGGCTTGGCTTCCGGCTTGGGCTCCGGTTTCTTTGGTTCAGGCTTCGGCTCGGGATGCTTCACCTCGGCCTTGGCGACTTTCGGCTCGGTCGCTTTCGGTTCGGCCGCTTTTGGCGGTTTCACTGGTTCGGTCACGGCCGGCTTGCTCGGCACATGCACAATTTCTTCGCCTTTATCCAGCGATGCGCCGGCTGCGGCAACCGGCGCCACGGTGCGCGAGGATGGCGCCGCGGCGCCCGGCTTGGTGGTCGCAGGGGTTTCCAGCGCAGGCGCGGGCGGCACGGCCGGACCGCCATTCAGCGGCTCGCCCGGCTTGTCCTTGGAAGGCATGTTGATGGCGATATCGGACACCGAGGACTTTGGCTCGGAATCGAGCAGCATCGGCAGGCCGATGGCTACCGCCAGCGCCAGCGCGATGGCGCCGACCAGGCGGCGGCGGGCGCGCTTCTTCTCCGGCAGTACGGGATCAGGGGTGTTTTTGCTGCTGGTGCGGCGCGGCGCGGCGTCGGCGCCAGCGCTGGATGCGCGCTTGGAACGGGCCTTTTCGTCCAGGGCCCTGTCGTCCTGTGCGCGGTAGTAACCGCTGTCTTCAGCAGCGGCATCTTGCTTGTTTTTGCCAAATTTCGATAACAAGCCCATGCGGAATTTTCTCAGTGGAGTGAGGATTTTTTCGCCGCCATGACGCCGGCGACAGTCAGGAATGATCCAAAGACCACAATTCTATCATTCTCGCCCGCCCTGCTCATCGCATTTGCGAATGCCTGTCCTGGGTTATCGAAAATATTGACGGTTTTTTCATCCGTTTTCGGTTCAATTACCTGCACTTTGGCAGCCAGCTCGGAGGCGGTGGCCGCGCGTGGCGATGGCAGATTGGTAAGGCACCAATGGTCGACACAGGGCGCCATGGCCTTGATCACGCCATCGATGTCCTTGTCGTGCATGGAGCCGAATACCGCGAAGGTGTAAGGGCTGAAACCCATATTGCCGACGTTCTGCGCCAGCGCCGCCGCCGCATGCGGGTTGTGCGCCACGTCGTAAATCACGGTCGGACGGCCCGGCAGCACCTGGAAGCGGCCCGGCAGCTCCACCATGACGAGGCCGGTACGCACTTCCTGCGCCCCGACCGGCAGTTCCATCTTCAGCGCTTCCAGCGCCGCCAGCGCCGCGCAGGCGTTCAGCAACTGGTTGGCGCCGCGCAGGCCGGGGTAAGCGAGCGAGTTGCGGCGCTGCGAACGGCCGCCGTAATTCCACTGCTGCTTGTCGCCCGCGTAGTTGAAGTCGCGGCCCATCAGCCACAGGTCGGCGCCGATTTCCACCGCGTGATCGATCAGGGACTGAGGCGGCACCGGATCGCTGCAAATCGCCGCTTTGCCGGTGCGGAAGATGCCGGCCTTCTCGAAGCCGATCTGCTCGCGCGTGCCGCCCAGGTAATCGACGTGGTCGATGTCGACGCTGGTCACGATCGACACGTCGGCATCGATCACGTTGACCGCATCCAGGCGACCGCCCAGGCCCACCTCGAGGATGACCACATCCAGCGTCGCCTGCGACATCAGGTGCATGATCGCCAGCGTGGTGAATTCGAAATACGTCAGCGAGATATCGCCGCGTGCACGCTCCACGAAATTGAAGCTCTCCACCAGTTGCTCATCGCTGGCCATATCGCCATTCAGGCGCGCACGTTCATTGAAGTGCAGGAAGTGCGGCTTGATGTACAGGCCGACGCGGTAGCCGCCCTGCAGCAGGATTGATTCCAGCATGGCGCAGGTCGAGCCCTTGCCATTGGTGCCGGCCACCATGATGACCGGGCACTTGAACTGCAACGCCATGCGTTCCTTGACGGCGCGCACGCGGTCCAGGCCCATGTTGATGACGGTTTCGGCATGGCGCGACTCGATCAGCGCAAGCCATTCGGGGAGGGTATTCGGGAGATTGGACATTATCGCCAGGGAGGGATTTTTGGGCGCGCAGCGCAGGAGGCTGCGCGCGCCGGGTAAAACGTAAAGCTTATTAGGCCAGAACTTCCACGGCCTGGTTCTGCATCAGTGCCAGCAGGCGTGCGATTTCTTCGCGCATCTGGCGGCGGTCAACGATCATGTCGATCGCGCCCTTTTGCAGCAGGAACTCGGAACGCTGGAAGCCTTCCGGCAGCTTTTCACGCACGGTGTTTTCGATCACGCGCGGACCGGCGAAGCCGATCAGTGCTTTCGGCTCGGCCATCACCACGTCGCCCATGAAGGCGAACGATGCGGACACGCCGCCCATGGTCGGGTCGGTCAGCACGCTGATGAAGGGCAGCTTTTTCTCCGACAGCTTGGTCAGCATGGCGGTGGTCTTGGCCATCTGCAGCAGCGACAGCAGGCCTTCCTGCATACGTGCACCGCCGGTGGCAGTTACGCAGATGAACGGCACCTTCTGTTCCAGCGCCACCTGGGCCGCGCGGGCGAAACGTTCGCCAACCACGGAACCCATGGAGCCGCCCATGAATTCGAATTCGAAGCAAGCCACGACAACCGGCAGGCTCATGATCGAGCCGCCCATCGCGATCAGGGCGTCGGTTTCACCGGTGGCTTCCATCGCCTGCTTCAGGCGATCAGGGTATTTCTTGCTGTCTTTGAACTTCAGCGTGTCGACCGGCAGGGTCTCCTGGCCGATTTCGTAACGGCCGCCGGCGTCCAGCAGCGCGTCCAGGCGCTCGCGGGCGCGGATACGCATGTGGTGGTCGCACTTAGGGCAGACGTGCAGGTTCGACTCGAGGTCGGTACGGTACAGAACTGCCTCGCAGGATGGGCATTTCACCCACAGGCCTTCAGGCATTGTCTTGCGAGCGGCAGCTTCCGAGCGCTGGATGCGCGGGGGCAGCAATTTTTCCAACCAGCTCATAAATTTCTCCTCTTGCACTAACTTAGGCCGGAAGTGTAGCCGGTTCTGCCTGTCCTGTCGAACAAAACAGGCAGTTTATTGCTTTCAAATCAACGCTTTTCGTCGAGTGCCTGGCGAATGCTGGAAACGAACGATCGTACTGATTTTGCAGCGTTTTCTGGGCCCGCGGCCTCGATTTCCTGGATGATGCGGCTGCCGATCACCACCGCATCGGCCACGCTGGCCACCGCTCGCGCAGTTTCCCCGTCGCGGATGCCAAAACCGACGCCCAGCGGCAGCTGGACGTGCTTGCGGATCATGTCCAGCCGGCGCGCCACGTCTTCCGTATCGATATGGCCGGCGCCGGTGACGCCTTTCAGCGACACATAGTACGTGAAACCGCTGCCGACGCGCGCCACTTGCTGCACGCGCTGCTCGGTCGAGGTGGGAGCCAGCAGGAAAATCAGGTCCTGGCCTGCCGCGCGCATTTTGGTGGCGAATTCCTCGCACTCTTCCGGCGGGTAGTCGACTACGATGGCGCCGTCGGCACCGGCGGAGCGGCTGGCGTCGATGTAGGCGTCGGCGCCCAGGCGCTCGATCGGGTTGGCGTAGCCCATCAGGACAACCGGGGTGGTGCTGTTGGTCTTGCGAAATTCGCGCACGAAGTCGAAGCAGTCGTGGATGCTGACGCCGTGGGCAAGTGCGCGCTCGCAGGCGCGCTGGATCACCGGGCCTTCGGCCATGGGGTCGGAGAATGGGATGCCGAGTTCGAGGATGTCGGCGCCGCCTTCGACCAGGGCGTGCATCAGTTCCACGGTTTTGCCGGGCTGCGGGTCGCCTGCGGTGATGAAGGTGACCAGGGCTTTTTTGTTTTGCGCTTTCAGGGCGGCGAAGGTTTGTGCGATACGAGTCATGTTTTTTCCTTTTAAACCCGGTAAACCGGTGTCTGACCCGCAGGGTCAGACACCAGATACGCGGCGGCCGCGGGGTTGGGTTATGCGCTGTTGACCTTCGTCGAAAATCAGAAGCCCAGACCCAAAACCCGCGGCGGATGATCTGACAGGGTCTGACCCTGCGGGTCAGACCCTGGTTTACCGGTTTTAGAACTGCAAGCCAGCCCGTTGGGCAACGGTATGCATATCCTTATCCCCCCGGCCCGACAGGTTAGCCAGGATGATCTTATCCTTCGGCAGCGTCGCCGCCAGCTTGGCCGCATATGCCAGCGCATGCGACGACTCCAAGGCAGGAATAATCCCCTCGATATGGCAGCAATCATGGAAAGCCTGCAGCGCCTCATCATCCGTAATGGACACATACTGCGCCCGCCCCGAATCCTTCAGGTACGAGTGCTCCGGCCCCACGCCCGGATAATCCAGCCCAGCCGACACCGAATGCGTCTCGATAATCTGCCCGCCTTCATCCTGCAGCAGGTATGTGCGGTTGCCGTGCAAGACCCCCGGATACCCCGCCGTCAGCGAAGCCGCATGCTTGCCGCTATCCAGCCCCTCCCCCGCCGCTTCCACGCCAACCAGCGCCGTTGCAGCCTGGTCGATGTAAGGATAGAAAATACCCATCGCATTCGAGCCACCGCCGATACAAGCCACCACATAATCCGGCTGGCGCCCAGTCATCTCAGGCATCTGCTGCAGGCACTCCTCGCCGATCACCGACTGGAAGTCGCGCACCATCATCGGATACGGGTGCGGGCCCGCCACCGTGCCGATGATGTAGAAAGTGTTTTCAATATTGGTCACCCAGTCGCGCATCGCCTCGTTCAGCGCATCCTTCAGGGTCTTGGAGCCTGATTCCACCGGCACCACGGTCGCGCCCAAAAGCTTCATGCGGTACACGTTCTGCGCCTGGCGCTTCACGTCCTCGCTGCCCATGTACACCACGCATTCCAGCCCGAAGCGCGCACAGATGGTGGCCGTGGCGACGCCATGCTGGCCGGCGCCGGTTTCAGCGATGATGCGCGGCTTGCCCATGCGCTTGGCCAGCAACGCCTGGCCGATCACGTTGTTGATCTTGTGCGCGCCAGTATGGTTCAGGTCTTCGCGCTTGAAGAAAATCTGCGCGCCGCCCAGCTGGTCGGACCAGCGCTTGGCGTGATACACGGGCGAAGGACGGCCGACGAAGTGCTTCAGCTCATAGCGGAACTCTTCGAGGAACAGTTCATCCTTGCTGTAGCGGTCATAGGCCTCGCGCAGCTCGGCCAGCGCGTAGCTCAGGGTTTCGGCAACGAAGGAGCCACCATAAGGGCCGAAGTGGCCGGTGGCGTCAGGCAGGTGGTAAGACGAGGCGTGGAACAGGTGCGCTGGAGGCGCATCAACCGGGGTTTTCATGGTGCGGATCTTTCTCAATAGTGGCATCTGCTGCCCGCACGCCGCGAATGAACTCCGCGATCAGGCGAGCATCTTTGATACCCTTGGCGCGCTCGACGCCACTTGAGACGTCAACCGCGTAAGGGCGAACGCTGGCCACTGCGCCAGTCACATTTTGCACGCTCAAGCCACCACTCAAAACGGCCCGATGCGCGAGATCTTTTGGGATTAGAGACCAATCGAAAACCTTTCCTGCGCCGCCATATGCATCCACGAAGGTATCGAGCAGGAGGCCCGAGAACAAGCCACTGGATGCGCGGCAAAGTCGCTCATATTCTAGCAGCTCAGCACCGCTTGTGTCGGGTTTGACGCGGAATACCCGCACGAACGCGCGTCCGGCCGCCTTGGCCGCCGCCGCGCAGTCCGCGGCGGTTTCATCACCATGGAATTGCAAAAGTGACACTGGCGCGACGGCCACGGTGGCTGCCACCTGCTCCGCCGAGTGGTTCACGAACAGCCCGACCGGCGTCACGAACGGCGGCAGCAGCGCAATCAGCTCGGCCGCGCGCGCCGGCGTCACGTAGCGCGGGCTCTTTTCGTAGAACACAAAGCCCACCGCATCGGCGCCCGCCGCCACGGCGGCCTGGACGTCTTCTTCGCGGGTCAGGCCGCAGATCTTGATGCGGGTGCGTGGCATGCGTGGTCTTCCTTAGAAAGCAGGCAGGATGCTGGGCTCTTCATGCGGCAAGCCCCATTTGGCGTCGTATTCGATTTTCGACAGGTACAGGCCATCCGGCATGAAGGTCGGCGCCGCCTTGGTACGGTCCTTCCCTGCCAGCAGCTCGCCCATCCAGTCGGTGTTCTCGCGGCCCTGGCCAACGTAGACCAGGGAGCCGACCAGGTTGCGTACCATATGGTGCAGGAAAGCGTTGGCGCGCAGCGTGAACAGGATCATGTCGCCGTGGCGTTCGATCTCGATCATCTGCATTTCCTTGACTGGCGTCTTGGCCTGGCACATGGAGGCGCGGAAGGCAGTGAAGTCGTGCGTGCCGATCAGCGGCTTGACGGATTCGCGCATGCGCTCCACGTCCAGCTTCCAGTGC
>DASWTB010000491.1:0-9687 GCA_036402315.1 Pseudoduganella sp.
TCGCCTTCAGGCCCAGGCCAACAGCGGAATTGATACGCCCGGCCGGCACGAAGCCATTCTCCTGCGCCCACAGGAATTTTTCTTCAAGGTCGTCGCGCAACTCCGGCGCCTCCAGCGCGGCCAGGGCGCGCGCTACACGGCGGCGGACGTCGATAATGTCCTGCTCATCCCCCTTCGCGTATTTTTCGCGCAGCACGTCCAGCGAGATTTCCTGGGGCGGCATTGGGTTGCCGAACATTTTTTCGTTTGCATTCATGGATAGTCCTGCTCAGGTTAAAACTGAGCCTGACTATCGCTGAATGCGGGCACAAATTCCTTGATTCAGGACAAGTTTGGTGGCCAGATTTCCGCTTCCGACCAGCCCAGTTCCTTGAAATCCTGCACCCGCAGCGGCGCCTCGCCTGCTGCGAAAAACTCATCCAGTTGCGGCGGAGCGATGGGTGTGGAAGACAGCATGGCATGCACCTGCCCACGATGATGGATCTGGTGCCCGAAGATATGGGCCAGCAAGCGCTGGCGCGTATCGCGCTGGAATCCCCCCTCGCCGCGGTCAATGACCACAATCCGGTCCAGATCCTCATCGCGCAAGGCGTTGCAGTAAGCGATCAGGCGGCGGTCCGCAGCGCGCTGCGCCTCCCAAAGTGCTGCGCAGGTATCAAACGGTTGCTCCACTGCGAAGAATTCGCTGCGGTAGTCGGGATGCGGCGGCTCGCCGCGCCCCTCCCGCTCCAGCGCATCAATATAAAACCAGTCCACGGTAAGGATGTGATTGAGCGTCGCCTTAATCGATGGGAAAAACCCGGTGCGCGGCGCAACAAAGTCCTCCTGCGACAATTGCGCACAAGCCCTCAGCAGCCGATGATTGGCCCAGCCATTGTTATAAGCCTCGGTCAGCAAATGCCGCGACAGCCTGTTACGCTCCAGCTCGTGTCCCACTTGGGGTGTGACCCCAGGGTGTGACACGAGCTCAGCCGATACCGGAGACGTCATTGGATATGTAGATAGGTGATGCCCGGTGCATCTTCGAGAATCGACCGCACCGCCGAGTACAGCTCCGCTACCACCGTCGCGCGGGGATCGTGGCCGGCGAGCCGCTCCATCAACCCGCAGTCGGCAAAGACATATGCCTGCCAGCCCTCTTCCGCACTGGTGCAGGCAACGTACAGTTCGCAATCCTGAGCCTCCACCGGGACGCACCAGGCGAAATCCTCGGGAATCACCTCACCGAGCGTGTGGAAGCCGTGCGTGGGCAGTTCATTGGCCATCCATTCGGCCAGCCGCAAGCCATAAATGCCGGGATTGGTCAGCTTGTCCTCATCCGCAACAATTTCGAAGCGGGAAGACTGGAACATCAGGACCGGGCTATGCATTCTGATGCTCCTTTCATTGATCAGCTACGCGGCACTTGCGCGAAGGCAGTTTTAAGACGCCGTACCATGGCGTCATTCATTGACGCCGTGTGCCGGTTCCAACGGTCCATCGTATGCTGCAGCTCGTTCTGCAGGCGCTGGGCAAGCTGATACTCGCGCACCCCCGCCGCCCAGATCGCAAATTCAGCACGCGCATCAAAACTGCCGAAGCGGTCCACCGCGCTTTCGAATTCAGCGCGAGCCTCATCATTGCGGCCGTCAGCCGCAAACTCTTTCGCCAGCGGCAGGCTGCATTGCTCGGCGCGGTAATTCGGGTCGGCACGGCGAATGTATTCCAGGTGTTCGATGGTCTTGCCATGCGCACCAATGGCCAGGTTGGCGCGCGCTGCACCAAGGCGTATCTCCAGGTCCGAACCAAACGCACCTTGCAGGCAAGCCTCGTAAGTGGTGGCAGCCTCGGCCGCCTCGCCCGCCTCCAGCAGGGCCGCAGCAAGGCGCATCTGGTTCTGCGCGGTCGGCGTGAACTCGAAGGCATCGCGAGCCTCGCGCAGTTCGCGGCCCGGATCGAGCATCCGGCCAGCGGCGGCAACCGCTTTGCGCGCCCCCACTTCCAGCCGGGAGCTCGGCAGGTAGACCGCAAAAAAGTAGACAACACTACCCAGCAGTGGGAAAGAGAACAGGATCAGCAGCCAATACAGTTCGCGCCCGCGACGCACCGCGTGCACGGCGAAAAAGATGGCAACCAGAATATGCAGACCCAGACCGATGAACGGCATTTCACTCTCTCCTGTCAGTTGAAGTTTCGATTATAGACGACCGTCCCGCAAGGGTTCCAGATGAATGCTCAGTCCGCTTACCGAGGTGCGGATGGCGGTTGGCACGAACTGCACGCCGGCATAACGCAGCTCATCCGGACGCCAGGTGTAAATCGGTGTATCGCGCGCCAGGCTGTCGGCCAGCAGGCGGGCGGCACTGGCGACCTGGCGTTGCGTGCGCTCATCCAGGCCGTCCAGCGTGAAATCATCCAGGCGGGCCTCGGCCAGCATGACTGCATTGCGGGACGGGTCGATATTCAGTCGGCCCGACAGCGACAGGCTGCCGGTGAATTGCTGCCGCATCAGCGGCGACGAGACCGACAGCGTTGCGCCCAGCGCGATCCGGTCATTCGGCAGCGTGGAGAGCCGCGGCTGGTCCAGGCGCAGTTCGAAGACAGCCAGGGCACGATGCTCGATCGGAAAACGCTGGTCGATATTGCGCCGCAGCCGCGCCAGCGGGACTTCGTAGTCGCGCGGGCCCGCGAAACTGGCGCAGCCGGACAGCAGCACAGCAGCGCCGCCTCCTGCGGCCAACACGGCAGCAGCAATCACGCGCGTGGCAAGTCGCCTGTGTGGGGTCATTTGGAGCTCCTGTGTCATAGTCGGAGCAATGATAGCGGGGATCGCGTATGCAACCTGTAACCATTGGTATCGCCGGATGGGCCTTGCCGCGCGCCGATGCCGAGCTGTTTCCACCGGCGAGTTTCGGCAGCAACCTGGCCCGCTACGCCGCCCTGTTTGGCGCGGTCGAAATCAACTCGTCATTCTATCGCCCTCACCGGCCCGAAACCTACGCGCGGTGGGCGGACAGCGTGCCCGCCGGCTTTCGCTTCGCCGTCAAGCTGCCCCGCACCATCACACACGAAAAGCGCTTGCAGGACATTGACGCCGACCTGGATCGCTTCGCGGCAGAGGCTGGAGCGCTGGGCGAAAAACTGGGCTGGATTCTGGTGCAAACACCGCCCAGCTTGGCATTCGATGCGCCGGCCGCGCGCACCCTTTTCGCCAGCCTCCGCCAGCGTTTTGGCGGCAAAGCGCAGATCGCTTGCGAGGCCCGTCACGGTTCATGGTTCGGCTACGATGCGACGGCATTGCTGCGCGAAATGGAAGTGATCCGGGTAGTGGCCGACCCGCCTGCCGGAGAGCCCGGCCCTTTCGTGGCGACACACGTCAACGCCGCCTATGTGCGCCTGCACGGCAGCCCTCAAATCTATCGCTCAATCTACGAGTCCGAGCGCCTGCAGCAAATCGCGGCCTGGCTGCACGACCAGCGCGGCAACGCGCTGGTCGTTTTCGACAATACGATGTCAGGCACCCAAATCCGGCAAGCAAGAGAGCTTCAAACCCTGCTCACTTCTCGCGCCCCTGCTTCTTCTTCACCTCGCGCATGATCCGGCTCGCAAAGTGACCGTAGCAGGCAAACAAGCAAATCATCCAGCCCATTGTGAAAATTACCGGATCGATCCCGCCCAGGCCGAACAATTCCAGGTTTTGCTGAAGCAGCTCAAAGGCGCCCCACAGCACCAGGACGCACGCGACGCCGCCAAGTCCCTGTCGATAAATCGGCCAATTGCCGCTGAGATGTGCGCGCACCTGATGCCACATGCTATTTCTTCCCCTTCATTGGATCATCCTCCGGGTTCACATACGTGATGTCGAACGGCCCCTCGCCATGGATTTGTACGATCGTATCACCCTTCATGATCGCGTAATGGTTGGTCTTCGCCGGAATGGCCACAAAGTCGCCCACATGGTGCGCCTTGGCCGCCTTCGGATCGAGTTTATCCCCCATGCCCAGCATCAGCGTGCCCTTGATCACAGTGACGCTCTCCATCATCGAATGCATATGCGGCGGCACCTTATAGCCCGACCGGGCGTGCAAGCGAATCACAAACGGCCCGGCCTTGGTCGGGTCGCCCTGCAGCACAGCCGCTCTGGCGCCTTTAGGCAGCGTAGGCGGGGCATCGCCCCACCTCATCTCGTCGCCGAGATGCATTGCGGAAACAGGAATCAGGCACCCAAAAGCAGCAGCGGCAAATACGGCAGCCAGGGCGCGAGGCGTATTTCTGGACATGACAATCTCCTTGAAAGGGATACTTCACGATTGATCATAGGTCGCCTTTGCAAAAAAGCCACTTGCAGCCAGCAGATTCAGTGTTATAGTTAACTACAACACCAGTTCATTAAATCACCAACACTGGAGGAAACGATGTATGTGGAATGAAAACCGTCCGATCTACCTGCAGTTGAAGGAGCGGGTCGTCGGCATGATGCTGGATGGCCTGCTCAAGCCGGGCGATGCCTTGCCCTCGGTGCGCCAGGTCGCGGCCGATTACCAATTGAACCCGATTACCGTCTCCCGCGCCTATCAGGAGCTGGTCGACGAAACCTTGGTGGAAAAAAGAAGGGGATTAGGAATGTACGTAACCGAAGGCGCTGTTGATAAACTGCTGTCCACTGAACGCGAACGCTTCATCCGCGAAGAATGGCCCGCAATGGTCGAACGCATCCGCCGACTGGGCCTGGACATTGAACAACTGCTGCGCAGCACGAATGTGCCGCCACAAGGAGCCCCGGCATGACAGCGATCATCACCGCTAAAAACCTGAGCAAGCGTTACGGCACCACTAAGGCGCTGGATGACGCCAGCTTCCAAATCAACGCCGGCCGCATCGTCGGCCTGATTGGACCAAACGGTTCCGGCAAAACCACTACCCTGAAAGCCATCCTCGGCCTGTCCCGCTTCGAAGGCGAGTTGAACGTGCTGGGCCTCGACCCGCGCCAGCAGCGCGATGAGCTGATGAAGGACGTTTGCTTCATCGCTGACGTTGCCATCCTGCCGCGCTGGCTGAAAGTCAAGGATGCAATCAGCTTCTGCGAAGGCATCCACCCGCGCTTCAACCGCGAACGCGCCGAAAAGTACATCGCCAACACCAAGCTGTCGCCGGACATGAAGGTCAAGGCCATGTCCAAGGGCATGATCGTGCAGCTGCACCTGGCGCTGGTGATGGCAATCGACGCCAAGCTGCTGGTGCTGGACGAGCCGACCCTGGGCCTGGACATCCTGTACCGCAAGCAGTTCTACCACCAGCTGCTGGAAGACTACTTCGACGAAAACAAGACCATCCTGATCACCACCCACCAGATCGAGGAAGTCGAAAACATCCTGACCGACCTGATGTTCATCCGCGACGGCAAGATCACCCTCGCCGCCTCGATGGACGAAATCGGCGACCGCTACACCGAGGTAATGGTGCAGCCCGAGTACATGACCGCCGCCAGCGCCCTGCAGCCGCTGCACCAGCGCACGGTGTTCGGCAAGGCAGTGATGCTGTTCGACGGCGTCTCGCGCAAGCAACTTGAAACGTTTGGCGAAACCCGTACCCCTAGCGTGGCCGACCTGTTTGTCGCCAGCATGAAAGGATCCTACGAATGAAAACGATGAAATGGCTGATGCAGCGCGAATACTGGGAAAACAAGGGCATGCTGCTGTGGGCTCCCTCCATTATCGCCGGCCTGATGGTGGCCGTCACCGCCGTGATGCTCATCATCGGCAACAAAATGGAAATACATTTCAACGGCGACAGCCTGGCGCGCTTCCATGAAATGACCTCCGTTCAACGGCATGAACTGGCCAGCGCGATTGGCGCAGCCTTCCCGATAATGGCCACGCCGCTGTACATCCTGATGGGCTTCGTGATTTTCTTCTACTGCCTCGGCGCCCTGTATGACGACCGCCGCGACCGCAGCATCCTGTTCTGGAAATCGCTGCCGCTGTCGGACACCACCACCGTGCTGTCCAAAGTGGCCGTCGCAACCGTGGCGGCGCCGCTGATCGTGGCAGTCATCGGCTTCGCGGCATCGCTCGCCATCACGCTGATGATGTCGATTGCCCTCAGCTTCCACGGCTTGAACGTGTTCGGCGACCTGCTCTCCTCCACCAACCTGTGGCTCTCGCCGTTCCGTATGTTGGCATTGATCCCGATCTACCTGCTGTGGGCACTGCCGACCGTGGGCTGGTTGCTGATGGTATCGAGCTGGGCGCGCAGCAAGGTGTTCCTGTGGGCAGTCGGCGCCCCGTTGATGACCGGCGCACTGCTGGCCTGGGCCAACTTTGCCTTCAAGCTCGGCGTCAACATCGAATGGTTCTTCTCGCAGGTTGTGCTGCGCCTGCTGGGCAGCGTGCTGCCAGGGGCCTGGTTGATCTTCGACCGCTCAATCTACGGAGCCGCGGATAAATCGATGCGCCATGCCGACCAAATGGATGTCATGCAGGCAGGCCAGGTCGTTTCCTTCTTCAACGAGGCTTACGCTTCGCTGGCCAGCCCGACGCTGTGGGTTGGTGTTGCGGCAGGCGTGGCCATGATTGCCGTCGCGATCTGGATGCGCCGCTGGCGCGAAGAAAACTGATACGAAGGAAAAAAGGGCGGCCGCCCTTCGCCACGGCCGCCCTTAACCACGTGCGCTGCCAGGACGTCAGGCAGGCAGCGTGTCCTTCTCCTCAGGCGCAGTGGCGGACACAGTCGCCTCGGTGGTCAGCAGCAGGCCTGCAATGGAAGCGGCGTTCTGCAGCGCGGTGCGGGTCACCTTGGTAGGGTCGATCACGCCGTTTTCCACCATGTCGACATACTCGCCGGTGGCAGCGTTATAGCCGAAGTTGCCCTTGCCTTCTGCCACCTTGGCCACCACCACCGAAGGCTCTTCGCCGGCATTGGAAACGATCACGCGCAGCGGCGCCTCCAGGGCGCGCAGCACGATCTGCACACCTGCATGCTGGTCGGCATTGGCGCCCTTCAGCTGGGTGATGGCCGCACGCGCACGCAGCAGCGCTACGCCGCCGCCCGGCACGATGCCTTCCTCAACGGCAGCCCGGGTCGCATGCAGTGCATCATCCACGCGATCGCGCTTCTCCTTCATTTCCACTTCGGTCGCAGCGCCGACCTTGATAACGGCGACACCGCCGGCCAGCTTGGCGACGCGTTCCTGCAGCTTTTCCTTGTCGTAGTCGCTGGTAGCCTGCGCAATCTGGGCCTGGATGGATGCCACGCGCCCATCGATGCGCTGCTGCTCGCCGGCGCCGTCGATGATGGTGGTCGCTTCCTTCTGTACCTCGATGCGCTTGGCGCTGCCCAACTGCTCCAGGGTCGCTTTTTCCAGCGTGAGGCCAGTCTCTTCCGAAATCACGGTGGCGCCGGTCAGCACGGCAATATCTTCCAGCATCGCTTTGCGGCGGTCGCCGAAGCCAGGCGCCTTGACGGCGGCCACCTTCAGGATACCGCGCACCGAGTTCACCACCAATGTCGCCAGCGCTTCACCTTCCACGTCCTCTGCCACGATGAAAAGCGGTTTGCCAGCCTTGGCCGATTGCTCCAGGACGGGCAGCAGTTCGCGGATATTGCTGATCTTTTTGTCGTACAACAGCACCAGCGGATCTTCCAGGCGCGCGAGCTGCTTTTCCGGATCGTTGATGAAGTAAGGGCTCAGGTAGCCGCGGTCGAACTGCATGCCTTCGACAACATCCAGCTCGTTTTCCAGCGACTTGCCGTCTTCGACGGTGATCACGCCTTCCTTGCCCACCTTTTCCATCGCCTGTGCAATGATGTCGCCGATGGCGCCGTCGGAATTGGCCGAGATGGCGCCCACCTGGGCGATTTCCTTGCTGGTTGCAATCGGGCGCGAGATGGCCTTCAGTTCCGTGATGGCGGCGGCAACGGCCTGGTCGATACCTCGCTTCAAGTCCATAGGGTTCATGCCGGCAGCCACGTATTTCATGCCTTCCTGGACGATGGCCTGGGCCAGCACAGTAGCCGTTGTGGTGCCGTCGCCCGCTACGTCAGCGGTCTTCGAAGCCACTTGCTTGACGACCTGTGCGCCCATGTTTTCCAGGCGGTCCTTGAGCTCGATTTCCTTGGCGACCGAAACACCGTCCTTGGTGATGGTCGGTGCGCCGAAGTTTCGATCGATCAGCACGTTGCGGCCTTTCGGGCCCAGCGTAACCTTCACGGCGTTGGCCAGCACATTCACGCCCTTGACGATGCGAGCGCGGGCGTCTTCGTTGAATTGCACGTCTTTAGCAGTCATGATTTATCTCCCTTGAATGTTCTGGATTCAGGCGGCTTTGGCGTTGGCGGCGGCATGCTCGATCACGCCAAGAATGTCTTCCTCGCGCATGACCAGCAATTCTTCGCCGTCAAGCTTGACGGTCTGCCCAGCGGACTTGCCGAACAAAACCGAGTCGCCGACTTTTACGGCCAAAGGACGCACGCTGCCATCGGCCAGCGCGCGGCCATGGCCAGCCGCCAGCACCTCGCCTTGCTCGGGCTTTTCGGTGGCGGAATCAGGGATCACGATGCCGGATGCAGTTTGGCGTTGTGTTTCAATTCGCTTAACAATAACCCGGTCATAGAGGGGACGAATGTTCATCTCTTCAATCTCCAAATGGTGTCAGATCATTTAAAAAGTGAATCGGTCCAGACAAAACTGGAGCCAGACTTCAGCGTCGTCGGAAATATGTTTTCGCTTTTTCATTTTCAAGAGCTTCGCCGCGGCCCAGTTTGTAACAAAATGTTTCATGGCAGGATGAAGCGGTCGTGGCGGCCGAGCTGGTACACCACGCGCTTGTCTTCAGTCGGTGGAACCGGCCTTACCGGGCAATCCGAAGGACGTCCACCGTCCGGGGACAGGCTATCGTCCAGCGGGCCAATGCCCTCCCACAGGCCACCTTTAATAGGTTGGAAAATCCATTGCTGGTAGCCCTTGCGTGCTGCAAGGTCCATCTGCTCCAAGCGCGCTTCCAAGTCGCCGCCCGTGAACGGTTCATCCGGGTAGGCTGCAGCGTTGTCGCCGAAAGCCAGTCGGCAAGCGAAGGCCTCACTGGAGGGAGCCCCCGCCGTATTGCAGGCCCGCTGCTGCAAGCGTTCCAATTGCCAGGCACCGAGTCGCCAGGCCACATCCAGCAGGGCCTCCTCGGCTGCGACTCTACTGGCCCAGGGCCCGTCGAACTGCAGGGCGGAACTCGCCACCGCGCGCGCCGGCAAGGTTATGCCCTCCAGCTGCAAAGGCGTGGCCCGCCGGAAGCCATGCCAGTGGAGAAACAGCAGCAAGGGCGTATCGGGGCAGTTGGCGCGCGTGGCGCTGACGGCAAACAGTGGCAACCCCATGACGGAGATTTGCGCAGACACAGCATCGAAAATATGCATGGCAAAGTCCTCCTGGCGGCTTGTCAATGGACGTAGGAATGTCCGGTTGCCACTTCCAGGCCCGCTCCCATGGCGGGTATTCCCTGCATCAGCTCCTGGCAGCGTTCGAGCTGCCGCTGCGCTTGAGCCAGCGCTTGCGCGTAACTTCGCAACTGGCCAGGCGACGGCAGGTTGCCGCAGCCCTTGAGCGCGCGCGCTCCGGTGGCGGTGATTTCCGCCATTGCCCGGCTGGCCTTGTCATGCGCGGTCCGCAGCTCCGCCAGGCTGTCCAACAAAGCCTCTTTATGTTCCATAGTCCCTCCT
>DASWTB010000492.1:0-30315 GCA_036402315.1 Pseudoduganella sp.
CATTGCGTGCAACGCAATGTCCGATTGCCGGAGCTGACCCCGACTTTCATCTTTTACTTCAGGCGGAATTTCAGTTCCTGGCCGGCCTGGCGCATGGCGCTCCTGGTGCCTGGCACGCTGGACAGCACGTTCAGCAGGCCGAAGTCGTGGATCATGCCGTTGTAGCGGATGGTGGTGGTTTCGACACCGGCGGCATCCAGTTTCTTGCCATACGCTTCGCCTTCGTCACGCAGGACGTCGAATTCGGCGGTCTGGATCAGGGTTGGCGGCAGACCTTTCAGCTGCTCGGTCGATGCCTGCAATGGCGAGGCGTAAATTTCCTTGCGCTTGGCGAGGTCGGTCGTGTAGTTGTCCCAGAACCATTTCATCGCATTGCGGGTCAGGAAGTGGCCGTCGGCGAACTGTTTGTACGACGCATTGTCGAAATCGGCATTGGTGACTGGCCACAGCAGGACCTGGGCGCGCAGCTTGGGCTGGCCCTGGTCTTTCGCCATCAGCGCTACGACAGCTGCCATATTGCCGCCGACGCTATTGCCGGCGACGGCCAGGCGGGAACCGTCGACATTGATCTCCTTGCCATTCCTGGCTACCCATTTGGTGGCGCCATACGCTTGCTTGATCGCCACGCCATATCCGGCTTCCGGCGAAGGGGTGTAATCAACGAACACGGCGGCGGCGCCGGAGTTCACCACCAGGTCGCGCACCAGGCGTTCATGGGTCGGGAAGTCGCCCAGCACCCAGCCGCCGCCGTGGAAGAACATGAAGACCGGCAGGGTGCCCTTGGCGCCGGCCGGGCGCACGATGTGCAGCTTGATCTTTTCGCCATCGACTTCGATGACTTTGTCGGATACGTCGGCGGCTGGCAGCTTGGCGCCTTGCTGGGCGCCGACCAGCACTTGGCGGGCATCGGCCGGGCTCAGCGATTCGAGCGGCGCGCCGCCCTCAATGGCTTTCAGGAATTGCGCGGTTTGCGGCTCGACGCCTGGCAGGCTGGCTGCGGCGACGGAATTGGCGAGCACGGCGAGGGCGGATGCGGCGACAACAGCTTTCATGGTAAATCTCCTTTAGTTAACGATTAAATCGTGTGCTACTTAATTGGCTTAAAAAAAGTGCCCGCACCAGGGCACTTCAAGCGTTGTTCATCAAACTGGTTCGTAAAACCGACAGCTCGCGCTGCAAGCGGATCACCTGCTCCAGGTCGCAGCCGCTGGCGCCCAGCACGCAGGCGGGCAGCTTGGCACCCTCGTTCCGCAGTTCGCTGCCATGCGGGGTGAGGGCGATGATCACCTGGCGCTCGTCCTGCGGGCAACGGGTGCGGGTGATCAGTTCGGCCTGCTCCATCCGCTTCAGCAGCGGCGTCAGCGTGGCCGAGTCGAGGAAGAGGCGGTCGCCCAGGGCGGACACCGTTTGCTCGTCCTGTTCCCACAACACCATCATCACCAGGTATTGCGAGTAGGTCAGGCCCAGCTTGCGCAGCAGCTTGCGGTACAGCTTGTTCATCGCCAGGGAAGTCGAGTACAAGGCGAAGCACAGTTGCTGGTCGAGCTTGGGAACCTGCTCCAGATCAAATGATTTCGTATCCATGGAGCGCAGTATAGGTAGTGCGCGATCTAATTGCAAGCAAATTTTTGTGTTGACCTTGCCTGATGAGGAATCTTTGACTATCGTTAAAGTGCCCGTAACCTGCGCTGGGCAAAGGGGATGACAATGAATCAAATGAATCACTATCATTCAGGCGCCTATCCGGTGCCCGACCAGCGAGGCCCGGAACCGGTGCTTTTCCTGGTCGAGCTCGACCCACAGCGCGTTGTTGATGGTGTCCGTTACGACGAAAACTACCTGGCGGATGATGTGCTGGCCTGCGGCACCATGCGCGAAATCTGCCCGATTTGCGAAGAAGGTCACTTGCAACTGGTCCTGCGCCAGAAAAATGTACGGGTGGCGCACCTGTTCTGCATCGAATGTACCCGCTGTTTCGGTGCTTTCCTGCCCGATGGCACGCCGGCGCTCGCTGACTGAACATTCCCTGTGCGTTTTCCCGTGCGGTATCATGCCGCAATGAAGAGTCCAAAGACCAAGCCGCTGCTGCTGATCGTTGACGGATCGGCCGACCACCTGCAACAGCTCAGCCACCTGCTGGAAGACCGGTACGCCGTGCGCGCGGTCGACGATGGCGACGCCGCGCTTGCCGCGGCGGAGCAGCTTCCGCGTCCCGACCTGATCCTGTTCGACGTGGCGCGCGATGGCTTTGCGGTGTGCCAACGACTGCGCGCCAACCCGGACACCGCCAGCATTCCGCTGATCGCCATGATCGAACGCGGCCAGCCCGACATGGAGCAAAGCGCCCTCGCCGAAGGCGCTTCCGATGTGGTGGCGCGCCCGCTGGTGCCGGAGCTGCTGCGCGCCCGCATCGCAACCCATCTGCAGTTGCGCGAGGCGCGCGCCAGGGTGCAACGCCAGCGCACCCAGCTCACTGAACTGGGCCAGATCGCCGATGCCGCGGCCTGGGCCATCGCCAGCCTGGCCGAGTGGCGCGATGAGGAAGATCCCTCGCACCTGCGCCGCATCCAGCACATCGTGCTGGCGCTGGCACGCCAGCTGCAGGGCAATCCGCGTTTTGCCGATGAACTGATCGAAGCGCATATCCCGCTGCTGTTCAAGGCGGCACCGCTGCACGACATCGGCAAGGTGCGCATTCCGGATGCGATCCTGCTTAAGCCGGGCCGCCTGACGCCGGAAGAATACGAGATCATGAAGCAGCATACGGTGCATGGCCGCGATGCCATCGCCGGGGTGGAGCGTGAACTGGGCTTTTCCAACGCCTTCCTGCGCTTTGCGCGCGAAATCACTTACAGCCACCAGGAACGCTATGACGGCTCCGGCTATCCGCAAGGCCTGGCGGGCGACGCTATTCCGGTGTCGGCGCGCCTGGTTGCGGTGGCCGATGTGTATGACGCGCTGGTGTCCAGGCGCGTCTATCGCCCGGCCTTTACGCATGAGACTGCCATCGAGCTGATCCGCCAGGGCAGCGGGGAACAGTTCGATCCCGATGTGGTCGATGCGCTGCTGGCCGCCGAGGAGCAGGTCATGGAAATTGCGGCGCGATACCAGGATGCGACAGGGTAGCAACGGCTGACCGTTTCCCCAGCGTATTACCGGTTTCCCTATGCTATAGTCGTCTCCACAGTCCCGTCGGAGCAAGCATGCGCATACACGGATACCTGGCCTTTATTGTCGGTATTTGCGTTACCGTGTGGGTCTGCATGTTCGTGGTGAATGTGCAGGACCGCCAGACCAGTGAAGCGTTCCAGCGCGATACGCAAAAGATCGCGCGCGACACCCAGCTGCGCCTGCAGACCTACTTCGACATGCTGCTTAGCATTAAGGGCGTGTTCGCGGTGAAGGACGATGTCTCGCGCGTGGAATTCAGCCGCTATGTGCGCGAGCTGGATCTCAAGCGCCGCTATCCCGGCTTCCAGGCCATCCAGTTCGTGCGCCGTGTGCCATCCAGTCAACTGGAAGCCTATGCGGCACGCATCCGCACCGATGACAGCCTGCAAAGCGGCGGCTATCCCGACTACAAGGTGCATCCTGCCTCGGTGCGGCCGGAGCACTTCCTGATCGAATACAACGAGCCGATGAAGGGCAATGAAAATGCCTTCGGCCTTGACCTGGCCGCGCTGCCTCCGCATAACAAGGCGCTGCAACTGGGCAAAGCCACCGGCCGCGTGGTGGCTACCGAGCGCATCACGCTGGTGCAGGACATCAGCGGCCAGCCGGGCTTTGTCGCGCGCGCCCCCATCTACAAGCGTGGCGCTTCGCTGTTGACGGAGCAGGAGCGCGATGCAGCGCTGGTAGGCTTTGTTGCGATCGTGTTCCGCGTGAACGACCTGATGTCGGAAACGATCGACAGCCCGATGCTGCAGCATCTCTACATCACCATCCACGATGCGGGCTATATCAACGACGGCGGCAACAGGCCGCCCACGCTCGATAACCTGATGTTCAACAGTTTCGGCAAGCTCGGCTCCGGCAAGCGGTTGCCTGCGCTGCCTGGACTCGTTTCGAAGATTCCGCTCGATGTCGGCGAACGGCGCTGGATCATGAATTTCGAAGGCCATGCGAGCGATCGCTATAGCCGCGACATCCGGCTGATTTCGGTGATTGGCCTGGCGGGCTTTATTATCAGCGCCCTGATTGGCGCGCAGATCATGACGCTGCAGCGTCGCCGCGCCCTGGCGCAAAAGCTGCGCGTCACGGCCGACGAATTGCGTGCACTGCAGGATAGTGCCATTGTCGGCATCGGCCTGTTTGCCAACGGCGTTATCGTGCGCTGCAACCGCGGGCTGGAAGAAATGATGGGCTACCAGCCGGGGCAACTGGCCGGCCGTTCCTGTACCATGTTGACAGGCGGGCTAAGCGATCCATTTGCCTGCGTGGCCGACGGCACGTCGATGCATTTCGAACTGGAGCTGGCCAGCGCCAGTGGCCGGCGCCTGTGGTGCATGGTGAACGGCCGCATGCTGGACGAGAATGAGCCGCGCAAAGGCTGCGTGTGGGTGATCATCGACATCACCGAGCGCAAACAGACCGAGGCCGCGCTGGTCGACACCAAGCATGGCCTGGAGCGCAGCCTGAGCGAGCTGGCGCTGCAAAAGGCCAATGTGGAACTGGCGCACAAGGATCTGTCGGCCGTGCTGTTGACGCTGAAGCAGGCGCAGGCCAACCTGATTACATCCGAGAAAATGGCGTCGCTAGGCGCACTGGTGGCCGGCATCGCGCATGAGCTGAATACGCCGATCGGCAACTCCCTGCTGACTGCCACCGCCCTGAGCGACATGTGCAAGGAGTTTGAACGCCAATTGAGCGAGGGCGGCATCAAACGCTCCGCGCTCGACACGCACCTGAAGGACGCGCGCATGGCGTGTTCGATCATCACCAATTCCCTGACGCGTGCGGCGGACCTGATCCACTCCTTCAAGCAGGTGGCCGTCGACCAGACCTCCGACAAGCGGCGCTCGTTCAACCTGCACGGCGTGGTGCATGACACGCTGGCGACCTACTCGGCGCAACTGCGGCGCGCCAATTGCGAGGTAAAGGTGTGGATGCCTGAGACGGTCAACTTCATCTCTTACCCCGGCAGCATTGGACAGGTGTTGAGCAACCTGATTCAGAATGCCCTCATGCATGCCTTCGAAGGACGCGAATCCGGGCATATCACCATCAGCGTGGTTGAAATGGACGAGGAAAATGTCGAGCTGCGCTTCGCCGATGACGGCAATGGCATGAGTCCTCGCACGTTGCGCCAGGTGTACGACCCCTTCTTCACCACCAAGATGGGGCAGGGTGGCTCAGGGCTTGGCATGAATATCGTCTACAACCTCGTTACCGGCGTTTTGCGCGGCACCATCCACGTTGAATCCGAGCTTGGAAAAGGCACGACCGCAATTATTGTCCTGCCGCGCAAAGTGCCCGCCAAAGACGCACTCGCGGAGAGCGACCTGCTGCACGCGCAGTAGTCAGGCCGCTGACGGCGCCGGCAACGTAGCGGGGATGGGTCATGTAATCAGGGGTGCAAGTCTTCCACGATTTTCAAAGCCACGCGCTCGGCCTCGGCTTCGGCGGCATGCTGGTCGAGTAAGGTGAGGTCTGCCGACACGCGGCGCTTCGGATAGATGTGGGTCATATGCATCGGATTGGCAGAAGGGGCGAAGATGGAAACGTAGGCGCCCCATTGTTTCGTACCCTCCAGGAGTTCGCCTGTGAACTCGATCTCGTAGCCGTCGACGCTTTTGGTAGGCATCCAATTCTCCGCAATAATCCTGGCCCGGACTCTTAGCGCAGGAACTTGCCGGCTTTGATTTCCAGAAGCCGGACCAACTCGGGCTGCATGTATTCGTAATCGTCGGGGATGTCGAGGCAGATCACGCGCTTGCCGTTCAGGTGCGTCCTGAAGTTCTTGGAAAGACGACTGCGATGCGCCTTTTCCATCACGAAGATGATGTTCGCCCACGCTATCTGCTCGGTCGACAGCCGGACGTCGGCATCGTTGCCCAGGCCCGCCGAATCGGTCTCCACATCCTGCCAGCTCGCGAAGAGGTGTTCCGCCGTCGGGCTGCGCAAGCGGTTTTGGGTACAGATGAAAAGTGCTCGTTTCACAGGGGGGGCATTGGTAGTAAATCTGGACGAATCTTATCAAATTTAAACCAGGTCAAGGAAATCAAAAATCAGCGATGCCTGGTCGCTGCGTACTACATTTAGTGTGTAATATTCACATAGGCACAACATGTAGTTAGTGAAAGCGATGAATCCGACCCGCAAGACCACGGTGGACGTGGTGTCCTCGATCGATGAGTATCTCCAGCAGCGCGACTGGCGCGTGAACGCCAACGCCAACCAGGGCTATTCCCTGGGCGGCTTGATCCTCAACATCTCCGGCAAGATGGTCGCCAACTACTGGCTCGATCACGTCTATCCGCGCGAAGTGGGCGAGGCGCACCGCAATGCCGACATTCACATCCACGACCTTGACATGCTGGCCGGCTACTGCGCCGGCTGGTCGCTGCGCACCTTGCTGAATGAAGGCCTGAACGGCGTGCCGGGAAAGGTGGAATCGGCGCCGCCGAAACACCTGTCCAGCGCCGCCGGCCAGATCGTGAACTTCCTCGGCACGCTGCAGAACGAATGGGCCGGCGCACAGGCCTTCAGTTCCTTCGATACCTATATGGCGCCATACGTGCGCAAGGACAATCTGGGCTACGGGCAGGTGCTGCAGACCATGCAGGAACTGATCTACAACCTGAACGTCCCGTCGCGCTGGGGCACGCAGACGCCATTCACCAACCTGACCTTCGACTGGACCTGCCCGGAAGACCTGCAAGAACAGGTGCCCGTGATCGCTGGCGAAGAAATGCCCTTCACCTACGGCGAGCTGCAGGCCGAGATGGACATGATCAACCGCGCCTATATCGAAGTGATGATGCGCGGCGATGCCAAGGGCCGCGCCTTCACCTTCCCGATCCCGACCTATAACATCACGCCGGACTTCGACTGGCACAGCCCGAACGCCGAACTGCTGTTCGAAATGACGGCCCGCTACGGCCTGCCTTACTTCCAGAATTTCGTGAATTCGGAGCTGAAGCCGAACATGATCCGTTCGATGTGCTGCCGCCTGCAACTGGACCTGCGCGAACTGCTCAAGCGGGGCAATGGCCTGTTCGGTTCGGCCGAGCAGACCGGTTCGCTTGGCGTCGTCACGCTGAACTGCGCCCGGCTTGGCTACTTGTATGCAGGCGATGAAGCGGCGCTGCTTGCCCGCGTGGATGAATTGCTCGAACTGGGCAAGACCAGCCTGGAGATCAAGCGCCAGGTGATCCAGCGCCTGATGGATGGCGGCCTGTTCCCCTATACCAAGCGCTACCTGGGCACGTTGCGCAACCACTTCTCGACGCTCGGCGTGAACGGCATCAACGAAATGGTGCGCAACTTCAGCGGCGACAAGGAAGACATCACCACCGAAGCCGGCGCCGCGCTGGCGATACGCCTGCTCGATCATATCCGCGCGCGGATGCTGGAGTTCCAGGAAGAGACCGGGCATATGTACAACCTGGAGGCAACGCCGGCCGAGGGTACGACCTACCGCTTCGCCAAGGAGGACCGTGCCCGCATGCCGTTGATTCTCCAGGCAGGCACGAAGGAGATGCCGTACTACACCAATTCCTCCCAGCTCCCGGTCGGCTTTACCGACGACCCGTTTGAGGCGCTGGAACGGCAGGACGAGCTGCAAAGGAAGTACACCGGCGGCACGGTACTGCACCTGTACATGACCGAGCAGGTTTCCAGCGCCGCCGCTTGCCGCCGCCTGGTGCAGCGCGCGCTGACGCGCTTCCGCCTGCCGTACATCACCGTTACGCCGACGTTCTCGATCTGCCCGAAACACGGATACCTGAGCGGCAAGCACGAATTCTGTCCGAAATGCGATGAGGACATCATTGCGCGCAAGGCGCGCGAACTTTCACTTGACTGAGGAGATATGCATGACCGCCAACCAACCAGCCCAGGAAATCACGCTCAGCAACGCCGAGCGCCAGCCCTGCGAAATCTGGACGCGCGTAATGGGTTACCACCGCCCTTATTCGTCCTTCAACGTGGGCAAGAAAGGTGAATTCAACGAACGCACCTGTTTCGTCGAGCATCGGAATAATGGTTGCCAAGGAGCTTAAAGTCGGCGGTTATACGAAATTCACGTCGACCGACTATCCCGGCGAGCTGGCAGCCGTGGTTTTCGTCCAGGGCTGCCCGTGGCGTTGCGGCTATTGCCACAACCCGCACTTGCAGCCTCGGGACGGCGCGCCGACGATCGCATGGCGCGACTTGCTGGCCTTCCTTGCGGGTAGGGCAGGTTTGCTGGATGCCGTGGTGTTTTCCGGCGGAGAGCCAACCCTCGATCCCGCGCTGGAAGATGCCATGCGCAGCGTAAAGGCGCTCGGCTTCAAAGTGGGCTTGCACACAGCAGGCATCTACCCGGAGCGTTTGAGGCAGGTATTGCCGCTGGCGGATTGGGTAGGGCTGGACATCAAGACCTCATTCGACGCATATGACGAACTCACGGGCGCCAGCGGCAGCAGCTTGGCGGCGTACGCTGCCGCCCGCCTGGTCATCGAAAGCGGCGTGCCATACGAATTCAGGACAACGGTGCATCCCAAACTGACCACGCGAGAGCAGATTTCCGCGCTGACGCGGCAGATTTCAGGGATGGGCTGCAAAACATATGCGCTGCAGGACTTTCGCCCAGTAGGTTGCCGCACGCAGGACTTGCTTGACCGCTCCTGCGAGGGCGGTTTGGACGGCGAATTCATCGGCCACGTAAAGTCGCGATTCCGCCAGTTCACGCTGCGGCGTGCTGACGGCTAAGCAATCACTTGCCTAAGGCCTCACGCAAGAGAGTACCTGCCATTTCCAGGGCTTGCCGGCCTTCCGTGAGTTCCCGATAGTAGTTGGGCCAGAAGTGGAACATCTTCGGCCATATATCCAGGCGCACGCGGACGTCCGCAAGCGTGGCTGCGCGGGCGAGGGCGATTGAGTCATCCAGCAGCGCTTCTGTCGCGCCGACAAAGATGTTGAGGGGGGCGATGTCATGCAGGTCCGCGAAAACAGGAGAGGCCAGGGCTGCGTCCTTTGGCTGGTCGCCGAGGTATTGCTGTGCGAGGAACAGCATGAGTTCGCGGTTCAAGACCGGATCGCGTTCGGCATTACGAGCATAGCTGCTGGCCGCAATGGTCATGTCGGTCCATGGCGAGAAAAGTACCGCGCTCGCGGGCTGGGGCAAGTCAAGTTCACGCAAACGCACCAGCATGGCGACCGTCAGGCCGGCACCGGCGCTGTCGCCGGCAACTGCAATTTTCCGGCTGCGATCGAGCAGGTACTTGTAGCCATTGACGGCATCCTCAAGCGCATGGGGAAAGGGGAACTCCGGGGCGCGCCGGTAATCCAGTGCGAGCGTTTTCATTTCCGCCGCCCGGCCCAGCTCGCTGACGAAATGCCGGTGGCTTGCGAGGGAGCCACAGACGAAGCCGCCGCCGTGCAGGTAAAGAATGGCGCCGTCTTCGCGTGCGGCGGGCGTATAGGTCCATTCGGCGGGAACGCCGTTCGCAACTACGGGCGTAACTTCGACGTCTGGCGGTGTCGGATAGCGTTCGGCCAGCGCGTCGCACGCCTCCCTGCGCTGTGCAACGGTAAGGTTTGCGGGCCGTGCGCGAAGCATGGCCTCCAGTTGATCGAGCTCGCTCATGGTGTCCACAGCTTATAAGGGCTCTCGGCAACCCGGCCCGCGGAGTCGGTCCAGATATCGTCAGGCTGCGCCCTGTCGCGAAGCAATACCCGGTTGTGGTCCGGATAAGTGATGCGGTCGGACTGCGCCCGAGTCCCGACGACCAGGCATTGCGCCGGTGCTGGGCTCCTATTCCAAAGATAGTGCCCAATCGGGCTGCCGTGCGGGAAAACCGCCGCGTCGCCTGGGCCGAGGACCGATTCGGCCTCACCTTCGATGACTGTCACTTCGCCACTCAGGATATACACCAGTTCATCTTCTGATTCATGCCAATGCTTGATGGAAGACCGTGTGCCGGGCATGAGGACATGAATAAACGCGCCAAACTGTGACAGTTCGCCAGGTTCACTGATCCACTCCTCGCGATTCAACACGCCGGGCACTGAGGTCTCAACAGTTTCGACTTGCCTCTGGGCGGGGCGAATTACCGGCATATGCGCTCCTCAATGGCTTCGCTTATATGGTTTAGACGTCGGCTTGCGCCGAGTCAAGGTTAAATTACTTCAGCTTATTCGAAGACCGGCCGGAAAAAGCTTCGCTCGTAACTGACGATGCAGCGCGTGTCTTCCGCATATTTGAACGCAGCCTGGCATTGCGGGTCTTCAAGGGACTTGATTCGGTACTCCTCATACTTCGCCAGGCTCGGAAAGGAAAACATCGCCAGCGCGACATTGTTTGTGCCTTCGGAGGGCAGGAAGTAGCCGTGGTGTGTGCCGCCAAACTTTTCGACGAGCGGAATCCAGGTTTTGCCGTAGTGTTCAAATTCCTTGAGCTTATAAGGATCGATGATGTAGCGGAGGTAGCATGTAATCATTGGGTCTTCTTCATATGAGGTGGAGTTATTCGCGCGCGTCACGCAGTTTTCGCAGGAGCAGAATCGCTATTCCGATCGCACCGGCAAAAGCACACGACAAATGCAGGGTATCCAGAGGGATAAGGTTCAAGAGTGGATTTGAATCGCTGAGTGGCGCGAACGGCCTGATATCCGAGTGCATGATGCTGTCGAATATGACGTGCGTGCAGCTGCCGAAGATCGCCCCAGCGGCCACGCTGGCAATGCTCAAGTCGCGCCAGCTAAACAGGTTCGGCAGGCGGAGACCTCGCGCTGCGCAAAACAGCGCAATGGTGAGCATAGCAATAAGCATTGCACCAATATAGGTGTGGAAGAACCGGTGAAGCGGGAATTGCCCTGTGCCTATGTAATAGATTGGCTCGATGTCGATCAGCACATTCGCGCTGCAGAAGGCAATGAAGCTGACTCGCTGCGGAGCGATAGCGTGAATGGCGGCGCCAGGGCCAAAGTGAAATGGAGTGATCGGCATCGGTTCATTCAGAATGTGACTTTTTCATGAAAAGCACCTCGTCCGAGGGTTCCGCGGTCACTTCGAGGAATCCCAGGCTGGCGTAGAGAGCGATGGCTGCTGCATTAGCCCTGTATTAACGTCGAAGAGACGTTCCATCTTCCTTTCGTCGTTCTCCTCAGTATAAGCAAACATGCGGATCAAACCCACCAAATGGCATGCGCGGCAAAGAAGCCGGCCAGGTTAAAAGCTGTAATCATCGGGAGCCCAACCAGAGAAGCACGGCGACGGCGAAGAAAACTATCCAGGACAGGTGCCGGCCACGCGTGAAGTAGAGCGGGAACAGACCGGAAACAAGGGCGACGATACTGAAAACCCTAAGAATGATGATGGGCTGGAGTTGTTCCCCCGACGCCAGGAGCACGATCGCTGCGATGCCCCACCAGACCAGGGTCAGGAGGTGCCAGACAAATCTCAGCGTGCCGGTGGTGAAGTCAGTTCCGCCGAAAAGCTTTGGCAGATTGTCGCGCTTGAAGAGGCGAATCAGGATGTAGCGCTCGCCAAGGTATGAGTGGGCGATTCCGGTGAGGACGAGCAGCAATGCGGCGATGGTCAGCATTTCCTGCTCCGCGGAGCGAGCCCTCGCAGGATTTCGAGGCGGTTTGGTGGTGCGTCAGGCGCGAGAAAATCTGGTATCGTGAATTCGTCGCGTTGTGGCCTGGAGAGGAAAGGCACAGGCCATTCCGTGATTCTTTCTTCCCGCATGTGGCGGTATTGGCCCGGTTCGGGCTCGTCGATATATTCGCGCTGCAGGACCAGTGCGAGCGGTTCCTCCGTTCCTGGATTTTCATCCGCAAATTCTCTGGCCTCTTCGAAAGTTCCGAAGGCGTAGTAGTAATCGCTGCCGTCGTCTTCATCCGGGGCACCGCGCTCCGGGTGGCACCAGACGCGGTATTCAAGGACCGCATCCCAGACATAGCCGCCTCCGGACTTGGCCGTGGCGGGGTACTCACCAACTTTAAGCGGATCAAGAACAGGGGGGTAGGTCATGGTGTGCCTGCAACGGTAGGTTGGAAAACTCGGCGCCGGTGAGCAACGAAAAACACGAGCGCAGTGCCGAACATGAATGCCCAGAATTTTGCTGCAAACAATACCTCGAGCAGCGCGAAAGGTCCATCAGTGAAGACGGCGGTGAGGATTACGCACACTGTGCTCGCCAGCAGGTGGATGTGAGGCGCTTTCGGCAGCCTTCGTCCTGCCCGCACTGTCAGCAATGCGCCGGCAGCTCCGAAGAGGAGCGAGGAGAGAAGGATGAGTAGTCCCAAGTCCAGCATGGGACCGTGATCAGCATAAAACGCGAGATCGACATACATGGCCGGTAGTACTGACCCAAACAGCCATGCGGCGCCTGACAATGCGCCGGCTACAAGGACGAGCCCCATTCTTAGGCGATCCACATTGGCCTTCCAGGCTTTGGGCTACCGGCCACCAGAAGATGCTGGTGCTTTCGGCAGGACAGCTCCTGGTACCATCCATAATGAGGGTCGTTGCAGATCGACGCTTCAACGGTATCTGGCAGCTCGCTCTTTGGGGTAGTGAAGTCTTTTGTCAGGTGCGCGAAGACGGAGCCCTTATGTGGCCAATCGGTTATGGTAGGCGTCTCGGTCAATGAGTTGCCGCTGGCAAGTTCCTTTGCCAGTATCACTGCCAGGTCCTCGCAGAATAAGGTTTTGCTTTTCATCGTTCAGAACAATTCGTCAGAGCACCCGGCGTACGATTTGGCGCCATTGCGAGTTGGACCGTCCGCGATATCAAGGAAAGGAAGGCAAGGCCAGTGACACGCCGAGAGGATGTTGGCACAAACGTCGGCGGTCATGTAAATGATGCCTATCAGTTGAATCGCTCGGCAAGCTCGGGGAAGCGGGCATCCAGGTCTTCTTCTTCCCACGGCGTGCCTTGAACTTCTCGCCCCACAGGCAAGTCGTGCTCGGGAAATTCTTCGAACGAGTTGCCGGTTTTTTCTTCCCAGACCTCAGATGCGATGTACTGGAAACCCTCAACCTGGCATTCGCCGTCATGCTCCTCCACGACACCTGCCAGGGAGTCGGCGTCGGCCATTGCTGCCTCGTATACCTTCTCGCCGCGGGAAATCAGCCAGCCCCTGAAATCCATGAACCCGTCGTCTGAGCATCCACCGCCAATGATGTAGGCTGCACCCCAGAGGTCCCAGGTGTACGCACGAGCGTGGTATGCGCTCAAGTGGTAATCGAAAGAGACGATTTGTTCCGGCGAAATCTCGCGCAGAAGATCGCCAAGCGTTTCAAGTTGCTCGTACGGATCGCCGCCCGCTGCATGTCGCGATTTATCGATGATGCTCCAGAATTCTGCTTTGTCCATTCCTATCCTCTCCGTCTCATTTTCCGAACAACCGATTGAAGAATCCCTTCTTCTTTTCTGCCTTGGTCTCGCTATTGGCAATGGCCGCTGCGACCTGTTCAAGCGCGGCTTCCCGGTAAAGGAGCGCGCCGTCCGGATGGCAGTTGAAGAGATTTGAAAGGCTCGAACTGGAGTTCAAGTCGAGAGGGTTCGGTTCAACCACTTCCGTGGCTTCGACAAGGCCAAGACCGTTTTCAATGGCCTCGTCCACGGCTTGCCAGAAAATCGCCAGGCGTCCGTGCGAGAATTTCTCGTCCATCTTGGAACGCACGACCGGATCCGATTCGTAATCCTTGCGTAAGGCCTTGAGCGCTTCGTTCGAAAGATAGACGCCGCCGCAATAGTTCTCAGTCAGGCAGTTCTCGAACTTTCGCCCGCGAAGAATTTCCGGCACCAGCGATGCCCAGTCACCGACATAACGGGCCATGATGCGGTCGTCCGCCAGGAACGAAAAGGCGCCGCCCCTTATGTAGTGGTGCTTCCTCAGGAAGCCGAAAATGATGGCCACGTAGTAGGCGTGGCCCTTATTGAAGGGAGTTTCAACCCCGATGTTCCTGGCTTCTTCGAACTGGATGCGCAGCTGCTCGGCGTAAAAGTCGTTGACAGCAAACTGCGTCACCAGCGTTTTGTAGTGCTCCTGGTCCGCCAGGCCCTTGAAGTAGATCGAGCGGATCTCGTCTGCTCCAACAGGGTGGTAGGTGATGTCCCATCCCATTTATTGATTCTCCAGCATTTGCAGTGTCAAAAGAGATATTGCGAATATGCAATTAGTAGTATGACACTAAATCTGAGAATCTCCAAAGGGATGGGATCAACTACATGCAGTAGCGTTTGCGCAGCAGGTCCAGCATGGCGACGTTCTGGTCCCATGCATTGCTGACCGGCTGGCCGGTGTAGGGCAGGGTGAAGGTGTAAGGAGCCGGTCCGAACTCCGGCGTGAGCGTCATGCGTTCGGCGCCTTCGTTGCGGCGCAGTTCGATGATGCGGTCCCACCATGACAGGTGGGCCTTCAGCGCGTCGGCATTTTCCGGTGCGCGGAAGTCGGCCACTTGCGGGCCTTGCTGGTGGCCGATGCGGGCGTGGATATGGCGTACGCGCGGCAGCACCTTGTCCAGCATCGCCGCCTGGTCTTCCAGCAGCGATTCACAAGCCACGCACCAGTGCGACAGGTCGGCGTTCAGTTGCAACTGCGGCAGGCGATCGAGGTAGGGCAGCAGCAGCATCGGGTGGCCGCTGAAGCGGCTGCGGTGGATTTCGTGCACCACCGGTACGCCATGCTCGTTCGAGATGCTGGCGGCGAGCGCGATCAGTTCTTCGTTTTGCTGCGGCGTGTACCAGTCCTTGCCGGTATGCGAATTGACCAGCACTGGCTGCACTTCGCAGGCATTGCGCAGCAGTTCGCCCAGCGCTTGCTTATGCGCGTCGAAGTCGCTGTGGAACACTGTCTCCCATTGGGCGACAATCAAATCCAGCCCGGCGTTGGCGATCTTGTAGACCCAGTTGTCGCGCTGGGCGCGGTCCAGCGGCAGCGACATTTCAATGCCGTCGAAGCCGGCCTCTTTTACCTTGGCGATGAAGACGTCCGGCGGCAGGTCATTGCTGCCCCAGTGGGGCGCGAAGATGCTGATTTTCACAGGAAGCCTCGCACAGGGAAGGACGCGTCACGCTGGATCCAGTTGCGCTTGGAGTATTCGGTGCGGCCGTCGGTCACGTGCAGCGTGTAGGCGTGGCGCGAAACCGGCGAGCGGTTCGGGGCGCTGTAGTGCGGCAGCAGGCCGTGGAAGCAGACCAGCGAGCCGGCCTTGCATTCGAGCGGCACGGCGGTGGCGTCGGTCGGCCAGGGCGTGTTGTCCAGCTTTTCCACGCTCACCTGGTCGCCTTCGCGGATGAAGCGCTCGCGCAGCGGCGAGCGGTGGCCGCCCGGTTCCGCCCACATGCAGCCGTTTTCCAGCGTGGCGTCTTCCAGTGCGAACCAGAAGGTGGTGACGCTGATCGGAGTGGTGTCGAAGTAGGTGGCGTCCTGGTGCCAGCGCACTTCGCCGCCGATGCCCGGCTGCTTGAAGATGTACATCGATTGCCAGACTTGCGGCTCGGCCAAGCCGATATCGCGGGCGATCTGCTCCAGGCGGGCATCGGCGGTGAAGGCGCGGAAGGCCGGGTCCAGGTCGTGCATGGCGTGGCCGATCTTGTTGATCGACAGCTCCTTGGCCTGTTTCAGTTGGCCGTCCGGGCCGAAGGCTTCTTCTTCAAAGAAGCAGCGCACCGTGTTGTCCGAGCCGAGGAAGTAATCGTCGGCTTTCTTTTCCTGTTCCTTGGTGGTGAAGATGCCTTGTGCGACAGTCGGGTCGAAGTCGTTCACGACCTGCGCGGCGCGGGCGCGCAGGGCGGCGATTTCTTCTGCGGTCTTGAAGCCGGGGATGACGATGAAGCCGTCCTTGGCATATTGGGCTTTCTGGGCGTCGGTCAGCATGGTGTGTGCTCCTTTTCTTAACTTAGGTCATTGTAGGGAAGCCATTGGATGCGGACAATGCGCAAACGGTTGACACATTGTCTTCAAAATGGAGACAATCGGCGCCATGGACCAGCTCAAGGCAATGGAAATCTTCGTGGAGGTGGCGCGGCAGCGCAGCTTCAGCGGCGCCGCGCGCCGGCTGGGCATGACGCGCGCCATGGTGAGCAAGCATGTGATCGCGCTGGAAGAACGGCTCAATGCGCGCCTGCTGCACCGCTCCACGCGCGACGTGAGCCTGACCGATGCCGGGCAGGCTTACCTGGAGCCCTGCGCCCTGGCGGTATTGCAGGCGCAGGAAGCGGCCCGGGTCGTGACGCATGCCGGCATCGAACTGGCGGGACCGCTGCGGATACAGGCGCCGTCCAGCTTCGGCAGCGAATGGCTGGCCGATGCGGTGGCGCGTTTCAGCTTGCCGCACCCGCAGCTGTCGCCGCTGCTGCATGTGGACGATGCGCTGCTCGACCCGATCGAGCATGGCTTTGACCTGACTATCCGCGTGGGCGGCATTCCGGATAGCCGTGCCTTGGCGATACGGCCGCTGGCGCCGTGCCGCGGCGTGCTCTGCGCCTCGCCGGCCTACCTGTCGCGGGCAGGGCGCCCGGACCTGCCGGAGGATCTGCATCGCCACCAGTGCCTGCATTTCAGCCACCTGACCGGCGGCATCGCCTGGCACTTTGCGCGCGGCGAAGAACAGTCCACGGTGCGGGTGACGCCGGCCTTCACTGCCAATAACGGGATGGTGCTGCAGCATGCCGCCCTGCGCGGGCTGGGCATCGTCTACACCACAACCTTCCTGGCCTGGCGCGACATTATCGAGGGGCGGCTGGTGCCGGTGCTGACCGACTGGGAACTGCCCTTGAACCACCTGAGCGCCCTGTACCCGGCCACGCGCCAGCTGTCGCCCAAGGTGCGGGCGCTGATCGATTTCCTGGTGGCGGAATACCAGCCTGCGCCCCCTTGGGACAAAGCTTTAGCGGACGCGGGGTTGTTAAATATATAATCGCGGGATGAGCCAATCCCGCTTACTCAATGTCGATGCCCTGCGCGGCTTTGCCCTGCTGGGCATCCTGTCCGTCAATATCTGGCTGTTTGCCGATCCCTATTTTGCCTCCGGCATGAACAATCCGCGCTATGCGGACCCGCTGGATATTGCAGTGCGTTTTGTGGTTGCGCTGCTGTTCGAAACCAAGTTCTACCTGCTGTTTTCCTTCCTGTTTGGCTACAGCTTCACCTTGCAGATGGCGGCGGCCGAGCGCGCCGGGGCGGCGTTCCGTCCGCGCATGCTGCGCCGCTCGGCCGGGCTGCTGCTGCTTGGCGTGCTGCATGGCTGCCTGCTGTTCTACGGTGACATCCTGCACCTGTATGGCTTGCTGTGCTTCCTGCTCCTGGCTTTGTACGGCCGCCAGCGGCGTACGCTGGAAATTGCCGTGCTGTTGCTGCTGCTGGCGGCCCTGATGCTGGCGGTGCTCGGCGTGGTCATGCTGCTGTCGGGCGAAGGCGCGCCGGACTTGAAGCCGGTGTTGGCCAAGCTGGCAGCCTTCCATGGCGATGCGCGCGGCACGCGGGCTTATGTCACGGGTGAATTCCCGTCGACCGTGGCGCTGCTGCTGTTTGGCCAGGGGCCGAGCGCATTCGCCATGTTCCTGTTCGGGATGGCGGCGGGACGCGAGCAAATGTTTGCCAGAGTCGAAGCGCTGCGCGCCTGGCTGCCGCGCATCCTGCGGCTTGGCCTGCTGGGCGGCGCCGGCGCCTTGCTGTACGCGCTGGCTTCGGAGCTTGCCCCCGGCGGCGCGCTGATAATCTTCGCGACTGCGTTGAGCGTGTTGACCGCACCTTTCCTGACCGCGGCATACGTCGCAGGGCTGCTGATGTTGTTCGACAGCCGCCATGGCGCGCGCGTGATTGCGGCCCTGGCCCCAATGGGCAAGCTCGCCTTGAGCAATTACCTGATGCAGTCGCTGGTGATGGCCTTGCTGTTCACCGGCTATGGCCTGCGCCTATGCGACGAACTGCCGCCAATCGCCGTGATGGCGCTGGTGGCGGCCATCTTCGCCGCGCAAATGGCATTAAGCGCCTGGTGGCTCAAGCGCCACACTTACGGCCCTGCCGAATGGCTGCTGCGCGCGCTCACCAATTGGAGCTGGTCGCCTCAGGGTGCGGGAGTCCAGCCGCCATCGCGGTAGACCTGGTCGTCGTCGAGGTAGACGGCGTCGGTCTGGACGAAGACGTCGACGTGGAAGCGGGCGTCCTTGCGCTTGAACTGCGGCTTCTGGTACTGGCCGTGCTTGGCGCCCAGCGAGAGGTGGATGCCGCACATGCGCTCGTAGGTGCCGATGTCGTCCACCGTGCGTTCGCGCGAGAAGGCGCGGTTCATGCCGAAACCCAGCTCGCGCACCCATACCTCGCCTTCATGCGCGCGGATGATGGCCAGCATATTGTCGAACTCCGGCGTGCTGTTTTCGGCGCCGACCACGCGGCCTTTTTCAACGATCATGGTGATCGGGGTGGCCGGACGGTTGACGTGGAAGGTGGTGTCGCCGAACACAAAGACCTTGGCGCGGCCGCTGACCGCTTCCAGGTCGCGCGCTTCGGTGAACACTTCGCCGATCGGGAACAGGCCGCCGACATTTTTCATGGCGCTGTAGTCGCCGATATTCAGCTTGGCCTCTTCAAACGGGGAAGCGAACACCAGCCGCTCGCCGCCGCTTTCCACCACGCCCGACTGGGCGCGTTCGATGCGCGCCTTCAGGGCATGCCCGACGCCGCGGTAATACGCCGGGTCGTAGGCCAGTGCGTCAATATAGACAAGACCTTGCTGGTCCGGCATGCGTGACAGATGCATATGCTCGATCACCTTCAGGCCGCGCTTGAACAATTCCATGCGGATGCGGTATTCGTTCAGGCGGAAGCTGGTGGTCTGCACCAGCACCACCAGGTCGCCCGCCTGCAGTTGCTCGAAAGCCGCAAGCACGTCTGCCGGCTGCACCGTGTCGAAGTCGATGAAACGGCCTTCCGGCAGGGCAGCGCGATAGGCATCGGCCAGCACCCGGGACAGCGGGCTGCGGTGGTCGAATACCACCAAAGCCTGCTGTGGCGCGGCGTATTCGATGGCGTGGGCAAGCAAGTCGCGTACATTGCGGGCTGCCGTATCGCGGGCGGCAGGTGGAAAAGCAGTCATTATCAGGCTATAAAGAGGATGAGGCATGCGCATTATACGGCGTGCCGCCGCTTGAACCGGGAAGGGGCGCGAGGTAGAATCGGACCAATATAGCCGGGGAGAAACATCGATGGGTGTACAGTTTGGCCAGGACTTGCCGCTGCAGCGGCCCGATGAAACGGATAGCCGTGCGGCCATTTTCGTCCCGACAGCCAATATCAAGGAAGATATCCTGGCCGCGGTGCGCAAGGGCGCGGCCGTGGTCGGCTTCGGCAATCACGACCACACCTTGACCATCTATTACGAAAGTAACCGCTTCAACGAGCCGACCCTGGCCAAGTGGGAGCAGAAGGCGCGCAAGGCTTACGACCGCCTGCGCGACAACCTGCCCACCACCTCGAAGATGGTGTGCAAGCTGGATAACTTCGAGCAGATCGGTTACATCAGCAACAAGGGCATCACCATCCGCCGCCGCGCCAGCCTCGATCGCTGGCTCGAGTTCTCGGACGCCCAGGATTCCGCACCGGAAGGCGATAACGTGGCCTTTGCCCCGCCGCCGCCGCCCAAAAAGATCGTCGCCGATTAAGACTCGGTGCTACCATCTGCCCAAAGCCGATCATCGGATCATGGCGCGGAGGGCAGATGCAGGTAAGCTTGGTTGCTGCGGGTGGCATATTCCTGTTGGTGTTGCTGGCATCCAACGCCGTGCGGCGCGCCTTCATGCGCCATGTACGTGCGCAGGGAGCCGACATGCCGGCTGCCGATACGGCGGGCTGGCTGCTGTTCTTTGGATTGGCTTTCCTGGCTGCTGCCGTGCTAGGCGTGCTCAACCCTTCCAAATTCCTGAACCTGGCTTTCTGCAGCACCTTGCTGGTGTTTGGCGTGGCCGCGCTGGTCGGCGCCTTCGTCATCGGTCGCCGTTAGCGTCCTCCTGCCAGGCCACCGGAATGCTGCGGATCTCATTGCCATTCCATGCCGTGACCAAGCCTTCCACTCGCTTGCCGTCAACTTTCAGGGCTGCCACGTGGTAGCGGTAATCCGGCCCGAACTGGCGTTCGGCGGCGCGGCGCGCCCGTTCCGCAGCTTCGCCGTGCAGCAGTAGCGCCAGCGCGGTACATACCGTCAGCGACAGCGCGGCGCCGCTGGCGGCGGCCAGGCCCATATGGCGCGGCTTGTGGCCGGCGGCGCGGCGCGCGGCCAGCACGGCCGGGGCGCTGAGGGTGCGGTACAGCCAGTGCAGCAGTACCAGCCAGGTCGCGCTGGTGGCAAGGGAGGGCAGGATGCGCGGCTGCAGCTTGAGCTGGGTCAGCGTCAGGTCGACCGGCTGCATCAGGGGCCAGGCCAGCATCATCACGCCCAGGGCGCACAGCGCAAAGGCGGCGATCCAGCGCACCAGGGATGCCATATGCAGGCTGCCAAACAGCAAGCCGATACCGGCTGCTGCGCCGAGCAGGAGAAGGCCGGACCGGATGGCCAGCAGGTCGCAGGCGCCCAGCACCACCAGCACCATGCCCGCCCGCTTAAGGATGGGAATGTGCGCGTCCATTAGGGTATTCTAGCGTAACATTTTCGTTATGCCGGAAGGAAAGGAGACACCATGAAAAGCATCATTGCCGTGCTGTGTGCCACGCTCGCATTAGCCTTGGGCGGCTGCCAGAAACCGGAAGACAAACGCATCGGCCCGGCGGAACAGGCCGGCCGCGAGATCGATAAAGCCGCCAGCGTCGCCGGCCAGAAGCTGGACCAGGCGGCCAGCAAGGCGGAAGAAAAGCTGGGCCAGGCTGGCGAGAAACTGGACCAGGCGGCCCAGCAGGCTGGCGAAAAGCTGAACAAGGCGACCGAGAAGATCGGCGAGAAAGTCGAGCAGGCCGGCAAGGAAATGCAGGAGTCGGCCCGCGAAGCGCGCAAGGATAAGAACTAGTTTCCGGACTTGCTCTTCAGCGGCACCACGTTGGACGGCGGCGGCTCTTCGGGCATGCCGCCCAGCACCAGCGTCAGATCCACAAAGCCGGCGCGCCAGGCCTGTTCCAGGTTCTGCTCGATCGCTTCCATCGAAGTCTGTTCGAAGTTGCTGAAGCCGCGCACGCCGTAGGCGCGGTTGCGGCCATGGGCCTTGGCCAGATACAGCGCCATGTCCACCAGGTTGACCGCGCGTTCCCAGGGCAGAGGCACGCCGCCCGGCGCCAGCGGGAACGGGGCAAAACCGACCGAGACGTTGACGTGGATCATATGGTCCTGGAACGGCACCGGTTGCGACGACACGCAGCTCAGGATGCGGCGCGCGATTTCGTCCACGCCGTTGCGCGGAATGGCCGGCAGGAAGGCCAGGAATTCTTCGCCGCCCCAGCGCACGATCATGTCGGTTTCGCGCAGCGCAATGCGCAGGCTCTCCGCAATCATTTTCAGCACCGCATCGCCGGCTGCGTGGCCGTACGTATCGTTGACGTGCTTGAAGTGGTCGACGTCCAGCAGGAACAGGGCGCCCACAATGTCGTCGCCGTTGGCGCCGCGCCGCTCCACCTGGTTATGCGTGCGCATGTATTCCTGGAAGTGGCGGCGGTTGTACAGCGCGGTGAGCGGATCGAGCGAGCTTTGCGCCTTCAGCTCCAGGTTCTTCACCTCGAGCTGGGCGTTGGCCTGGCGCACTTTGCGGTATAGCATGCCGACAATCACCGCGGCCAGCGCGAATACCACGGCCAGCAGCCACCAGATGCGCTGCTGCAGCCGGCGTGCCGTCAGCTCCGCGCCTTTGACCTGGTTTTCATGCGAAAGCTGTTCGATCTGGCGCTTCTTCTTTTCGGTGTCGTACTTTTCCTGCAGCTCCCACATGGTTTTCTTGCGCTGCGATTCGAACAGTTCGTTCGAAATCTGGCGTTCCCGATGGTAGGCCTCGACCGCGCCCTGGTAGTCGCCCACGCGTTCCAGCGCTTCGCCATACTCGGTCAGCAAGGCCTGCAGCTCCGGCTTGTCGCCGGTCTTTTCGTAATAGGCCATGCCTTGCGCGAAGGACTTCTTTCCTTCCGCGACCTTATTGGTGCCCATGTAAGCCTGGCCGGCATTGATGCGCGCCGTGGCTTCGTTGGCGTCGTCGTTCGCCTCGCGCGACGCAGCCGAAGCTTCGTTGGCAAAGCGCAGCGCGGTCGGGAAATCGTGCAGTTTCAGGTTGATATCGGACAGGTTCACCAGCGTGGTGGCGATCATGCGCTTGGCGCCGATCTTGCGGGTCAGCTCCAGGTTGGCCAGCAGGGCACGCATGCCGCGCTTGTACTGTTGCGTATCGACCGCCAGGCCGTACTCGGTGTTGTTGGCGATGGCCATGCGGCCCGGCGAATTCAGGGACTCCGATACTTCGAATGTTTCGCCCAGCGTTTCCCACGCTTTCTCGTATTCGCGCACCTGGGTATAGAACAGGGTAAGGGCATTGAGTGCGCTGGCCAGCGGCACTTTGTCGTGTTCGATCCTTTGCGCCAGCTCCACCGCCGACTGCAGGCGGATCAGGGCCACTGGATAATTGCCTTGTTCAGCGTAACTTTGGCCGGCCGTGATGGTGGACTGCACGCGCAGCACCATGTCGTTGGTGCTGCTGGCCAGCTTTTCCGCTTCAAAGGCCAGTTCGTGCGACACCTGGCGCTCGTTCATCGCCGAGCGCACATAGGCCTTGGTCAACAAGCCTTTGGCGATGATGATCTTGTTGTCCTGCGCACGCCCGAAGTCATGCAGTTCCTCGGCCAGTGCCAGTGCGACATCATACTTGCCAAGGCTGCGGTGTGTCAGGCTGAGCTGGGCCAGGAATTCGCCCCGGGTCAGCGGCGGCGCGGAGCGCGCCATCGGTTCCATCTGCTGCAACTGGACCAGCGCCTTTTCAGGAACGAAACGCACCAGTTCCTTGATCTGGGCAATTTCACTGTCGAGGGGGGACTGGGCAAACGCAAGGCAGGGCGCGAGAAGGCAGGCGCCGGCCAAAGCTCGGAGGCGCTTGTAAATCGTCAAAACCGGAAAGCCTGGCAACTTGGGTCCTTGGGATCGCATGGGCGGCGTGTGCGATTCATTATATGCCTGTTGCAAGCGGGAAATCCGCAATACGGCTCACTATTTTCATGATAGGCATCCCGACTGTGGGGAAAATACAAGTGGAATTTCCAGTTGTGTAACTAGTTGCCATGGTTTTCCGCTTGGCCCTTGATTTTTACCGTTCATCACATTTCTCGCGCATGCCAGGCTCGGGCCGGATAAGGTTTGCTTCAACAACATACTTGAGGCGAAAACAATATGCTCGAACTGCGCAATGTCAGCAAAGCTTTCCGCGACCTGAAAGCGGTGGACGACGTTTCATTGAAACTCGGTAGCGGAGTTGTTGGTCTGGTTGGTCACAATGGCGCCGGCAAGACCACCCTGATGCAACTGCTCGCCACGCTGACGCGGCCGACTGCCGGCAGCATCCTGTTCGATGGCCAGGACATTGTGCGCAACCCGGATGCGATGCGGCGCCGCCTTGGCTTCCTGCCGCAGGAGTTTGGCGTCTATCCGAACCTGACGGCGCTCGAATGCATGCAGTATTTCGCGGCGCTGAAAGGCGTGCGCGATCCGGCCCGCATCCGCCGCCTGCTGGAAATGGTCAACCTGGCCGAACATGCGCGCCGGCCGGCTGCTTCGTTCTCGGGCGGCATGCGGCGCCGCCTCGGCATCGCGCAGGCGCTGCTGAACGATCCCGATATCCTGATCGTCGATGAACCGACGGCGGGGCTGGACCCGGAGGAGCGCCTGCGCTTCCGCCGGCTGTTGTCTGAACTGGGCTTTGGCAAGCTGGTGATCGTGTCGACCCACATCGTGCCGGATGTGGAAAGCATCGCCGGCCAACTGGCCATCATGCGCAAGGGCCGCTTGCTGGCGCTGGAAACGCCGGAGGCCATCCTGCAGCGCGCGCGCGGCCAGGTCTGGCAGGCCAATGTGGATGCGGAAGAATACGATGCGCTGCGCAGCCACCTCCATGTGCTGCAAGCGCAGCGGCAGGGTGCGCAAGTGCAGATGCGCGTGGCGCATCCGGGGCAGCCGCTGCCCGGTGCGCAGGCCGTCGAGCCGAGCCTGGAAGAAGCGCTGATGGCGCAGCGCTACGCATTGTCCGAACCGCTGGCGGAGGCCGCATGAATGCCATCTGGATAACCGCGCTCAATGAAGTGCGTTTGCGGCTGCGCCGGCGGTCCACGCTGCTGGCGTTGCTGGCGGTGGCGGCCCTGTGCTGGCTTGGCATTCCCGATCCTGCCGATGGCATCACGATGATGGTGATCGACGGCAGGCGCGTGCTGTACACCAGCCAGGCGCTGGCCTTTGGCAGCGCACATATCGCCGGCATGCTGCTTGGGCTGGCGGGCTTCTACCTGGTGCGGGGGCGGGTGGCGGACGACCTGCAAAGCGGCATGGGCGCCGTGATCGGCGCCACTGGCGCCAGTGATGCCTTGCTGGTATGCGGGCGCTGGCTGGGCAGCGTCGCATACCTGATGCTGTTCGTGCTCGCATACCTCGGTTCTACGCTGGCGCTGCAAGCCTTGCGCGGCGAGGGACCGATCCAGCTGCTGGTCTACTTGCAGACATATGGGCTGTTGCTGCTGCCGATTATCAGTTACACGGCCGCTTGCGCGGTCCTGTTCGACAATATCGCCGCGCTGGTTGGCAAGCGCGGCGACGTGCTGTTCTTCTTCCTGTGGTGCTTGCAGTTCGGCGCCCTGGTCGGCGTGACCGAGAGCCCCGGCGCCTTGTGGCCGATGTTCCTCGATTTTTCGGGGGTGTCGGTGGCCGTGACGACCTTGCGAGAACACTTCGTTACGACTGAATTTGTGCTGGGCCGGAGCGCTTTCGATCCGGCTGGCGCGACGCTGGTGATTCCGGATTCCTTGTGGACCATTAAGGCCTGGGGCATCCGGGCGGCGACGCTGGCGCTGTCGTTGCTGCTGTTGCTGCCGGCAACGCTGTTCTTCCACCGCTATTCGCCGGACCGGGTGCGGCCACGCTCTGCGCGCGGCAATCGCCTGCTGGCGCTGGCCGATCGCATGCTGCGCCCAGTGGCTGTGGCAGTGCGGCCCTTGCCGGGCCTGGCGATGCGCGTGCCGGGCTTCGCGGGCGAAGTGTTGGCGGAGGTGGCGCTGGTGCTGTCGATGTCGCCTTCCACGGTGCTGGTGCTGGCCGCAGGTACTGTGGCAGCTGCGGTGGCCGCGCCCGGCGCGCTGCCTGGCGTGATGATTGCCGGCGTTGCCTGCTGGGGTGCAATTATCTGCGGCATCGCGCCGCGCGACTGGCAGAACGGGGCGGATGCCATGACCGGTGCGCTGCCCGGCGGCGTGGTACGGCGCTACCTGCGGCAATGGGCGGCCAGCCTGGTGCTGGCCCTGCCGCTGGTGATCGTGGCATTGCGCTGGTCGGCGGATGCGCCGATCCGCGCCGTGGCGGCGCTGGCGGGTGTGCTGGTGCTGGCTTCGGCTGCCAGCCTGCTGGGCGGCTTGACGCGCGGTTCACGGCTGTTCCTCGCGCTGTTCCTGTTCACCTGGTATATCGCGCTCAATTCACCGAAGGAAGCGGCGCTGGATATGGCCGGCTTTAACGGCGCCGCCAACACAGCCAGCGTGGCCGCATGGGCGGTGGCGGGCTGCCTGGCGTGGGCGGCCGGATTTGCACACAGCCGCTGGAGCCGCGCCTGAGCGGCAGCCGAAGGAAGGTGTTCAGGCGGCGAGCTGCTGCAAGAGATAAAGGCGCTGGTACAAGCCATTATCGATCTGCATGAGCTCTTCGTGCGGACCCTGTTCCACAATGCGCCCGTGGTTCAGCACGACGATACGGTCCGCCTCGCGGATGGTGGACAGGCGGTGCGCGATGGCGATGATGGTTACCTGGCCGCGCAATTCGTTGAGCGCCACCTGCACGATCTGCTCGGTGTGCGAGTCGATGCGCGAGGTCGCTTCATCGAGCAGCAGGATGCGCGGCTTGCCGGCCAGGGCGCGCGCAATGGCGATCAGCTGCTTCTGGCCGGAAGACAGGCGCGAGCCGCCTTCGCCCAGCACGGTGTCGTAGCCGTCTTCCATCGCCATGATGAAGTCGTGGCAGTGCGCCGCGCGCGCTGCGGTTTCGATTTCCTGCTGCGACAGGCCGCGCCCCATGTCGATATTCTCGCGGGCGGAGGCGGCCAGCAGGAAGGGATCTTGCGGCACCAGCCCGACGTCGGCGCGAAACTGCTCGTTGTCGATCTCGTCCAGCAGCATGCCATTCATGCGGATGCTGCCATGCGGGGCAGGATAGTAGCGCAGCAGCAGTGACAGCAGGGTCGACTTGCCGCTGCCGGTGTGGCCGACGATGCCGAAGAATGCGCCCTGCGGGATCGCCAGCGACAACTGGTGCAGTACGCGCTGGCTTGCGATGTATTCGAAGTCCAGGGCGCGGATGTCGATGGCCGGGGCGCCGTCGTCGTTGGCGGCGTGGCGGGTGTGGCCGCCGGCGTCGCTGCGGTGTTCCGGCGCACTTTGTTCTCCGAGCAGGATCGCCACGCGCGATGTCGCCACCACGGATTGCTGCAATTGGCTGAACTGCATGGTGATCTGGATCAGCGGTTCGATCACGCGCGCAATGTAGTTGATGAACGCATACAGCACGCCCACTTCGGCCGCGCTCATGTCGCGCTGGCCGAACATGAAGATCACGGAGGCCAGCAGCAGGATGTTCAGCATGTCCAGCGCGGGACGCAACAGCCAGGCATTGGCGCGGATTTCCGCCAGGCGCTGGGTGTAGTGTTCCGCGTTGGTCTGCGCGAAACGTTCGCCGAAGCGCTGCTCCGCGTTATTCGCCTGCAGCACGGTCATGCCCCCGATCGATTCGGCAATCTGCGCGTTGATGTCGCTGCGCAGTTGGCGGGCACGCGTCACCGCCGGAGCGCTCAGGCGCTGGTAAGCCCAGACGATCACCAGCACGAAGGGCAACAGCGCCACCACGATGGTCATCAGGCGCCAGTCCAGCCAGGCCATGGCGGCCACGGTGCCGACCAGCACAATGGTGCTGTCCAGGATGACGAACAGCACCTGGATGTACAGGCCCTTCACGGCCTCGGTGTCGTTGGTCACGCGCGACACCAGTTGGCCGGTGATCGCGCGGTCGAAGAAGGCCATCGGCAAGCGCAGCACATGGCTGTAGACACGCTCGCGCAGGCGTTGCACCGAGCGCATCGCGACGCCGGACAGGCGCACCAGTTGCCGGTACCGCACCCAGGTCGCGATCCAGCCGGTCAGCAGCACGCCGCCCAGCAACAGCGCCATGCGGGTCCAGTCCAGGTGCTTGGGCAGCAGGTGTTCGTCGATCAGGCGCTTGCCCAGCAAGGGGCCCAGCACTTCCATGCCGGCGGCGCAGGCCAGCCACAGCACGGCCCAGCCGAGATGGTGCAGGTCCGGGCCGGAAGCTTCCTTCAGGAGGCCGGCGGCCTGGCGCGTCTGTTCGCGCGCGCCTTGTTTGTCAGGCTGCGTCAAGGCTGGCCTCCAGTTGTTGGTAGCGCCACTGGCTGGCGTACCAGCCGTTCAGCGCAAGCAGTTCTTCGTGCGTGCCGGACTCGGTGATTCGGCCATGCTGCAGCACCGCGATCTGGTCCGCATCGACCACGGCGCTCAGGCGGTGGCTGGCGATGATGGCGCAGCGGGTGGTGTGGGCGCGGCGCAGTTCTTCCAGGTGTTCGAGGATGGCGGTTTCGGTGCCGGTGTCCACCGCCGACAAGGCGTCGTCCAGCAGCAGCAAATCGTTGTCCGACAGCAGGGCGCGGGCGATCGCCACCCGCTGGCGCTGGCCGCCGGACAGGGTGATGCCTTTCTCGCCGACTTCCGTTTCATACTTGTGCGGGAACAGCAGGATGTCGTCGTGGATCGCCGCCAGGGTAGCCGCGCGTTCGACCTCCGCCCTTGTGGCGCCGGGCTTGGCCAGGGCGATATTGTCTGCAATCGACGCCGAAAACAGGAACGATTCCTGCGGCACCCAGCTGATTGCCGCACGCAGCGCCTGCAGGGTGTACTGGTCCAGCGCGTGGCCGCTCCACTTGGCGCTGCCCAAGGTTGGCGTGACCTGGCGCAGCAGCACGCGCAGCAGCGTCGATTTGCCGGAACCGGTCGGACCGACCAGGCCCAGGGTCTGGCCCGGCTTCAGGGTAAGCGAAATATCGGCAAGCGCCGGCTCATGCTGGCCGGGATAAACGAAGCTTACGTCGCGCAGCTCCAGGTTGCCCGGCGCCACATGCGGCAGCGTGCCATGGTCCTCGATTGTCAGCGGCGCATCCAGCATCGGCTGCAAACGCGCATAGGCAGCGCGGCCGCGTTCAATCAGCGACAGCACCCAGCCCGCCGCAAACATTGGCCAGATCAACTGGCCAAGGTACATGCTGAAGGAAGTCAGCTCGCCGATTGTTAATTCGCCGCGCCAAACCAGAAAGCCGCCCAGTCCCAGCGACAGGCCGGTAGCGGCAGTCAGGGTCAGGCCGACGGCCGGCTCATAGGCTGCCTCCCAGCGCTGCGCGGTCAGGCTGGCATCGGCAGCGGCGCCAGCCAGCTCCTCAAAGCGGTTGCTGCTGCGCTGTTCCAGGCCAAGAGCGCGCAAGGTGCGCACCCCGGACAGGGTCTCCTGCACGTGGTCATTCAAGGCGCTAAAGCGCTTCAGCGAATCGGCAGACGCCGTGTGGATCTGCGAGGAAATGCGCCAGAACGCCAAGGCCATCAGCGGGAAAGGAATCAGCGCGAACAGCGCCAGGCGCCAGTCGACCCCGACCAGCATCATGCCCAGCACCAGCAGCAGCGTCAGCGAGCCATCGAAGCCGGCCAGCATTGCCTCGCCGGCCGCCATTTCGATGGCGTCGATATCGTTGGTGGCCAGCGCCATCAGGTCGCCGGTGCGCTGTTTCTGGAAAAATTGCGGGCCTTGCAGCGACAGACGGCGATAGAAACGCGTACGCAGCTCAACGCCCAACTGGTAGGCGGCCGAAAACAGCTTCATGCGCCAGGCAACGCGCAAGCCGTAGTTCGCCACGCCCAGCACAAGCAGCAAACCGATAGCCTGCCACAAAGCCTCGCGGCCAAGCCTGCCCGCCGCCAGTCCATCGACCATGAAGCCGATCTGGCGCGGAATACAGATGCCGATGATTGCAACGCCGGTCAGCATAGCGCCGGCGGCTGCGTAAGGACGCCAATGGCTGCGGACGAAGCCACCGATCAGGCGCGATAAACTCATATGCTTAGAAGAAAAATGCTGCCAAGAGCCTGCAAGCATACCTCACGGCAGAATTTTTCGCCGACCGCCCCCGCACCGGCAGAGCCCGTGTCCCACCATGGGGTCACACCCTAATCGGGACACGGGCTCTGCGGGAACACGGCTGGGCTCGTGTCCCATTTGGGGTGTGACCCCAAGGTGGGACACGAGCTGATGTGGAATTATTTGTGGGCTTTGGCGCCGTTGGCGTTGGCGGCTTTCGGGTCGGGGAAGCTGGCGGCTGCTTTGGCGGGCTTGGCGTCGGCTTTTACTTCTGGCTTGCTTTCTGCTACTTCGGGCTTGGCTTCGACTTTGGCTTCTGCCTTCGGCGCTGGCTTGGCTTCGGCTTTGGCGGCCTTCGGTGCGGCTGCTGGGGCTGGTGCTGGAGCGGCTGGTGCTGGAGCGGCTACTGGCGCTGCGATCGGCGCGGTCAGCTTCGGCACTTTTACGGCTTGCTTGCCGGCTTCCTTCAATTGCTCTTGCGCTGCCTGGAACAGGTCCGCCTGGGTCTTGCTGGCGATGCTGAACAGCTCGCGGTTGTAGGCGAACAGGCCGTCGAGGTTCGGCACGCGGGCGCTGCTCTTGGCAAAGAATTCTTGCGGATCTTTCGCCTCCAGCAGTTCGCGCGCGGCGGCGGAACCTTTTTCGACGGACGCTTTGGTGGTGCTCAGGTTGAGCGCAATTACCTTTTGCGCGCCCTCGAAGGCGGTAGTGGCGAAGTTGTTGAGGATTTTCAGCTGCGCTTCCAGCTGCGACTTGGTGGCTGCGGAAAATTGCTCGGGAATCGAAAACATATTTTCTCCTGGATCGGTGGGAAATGGTGCGC
>DASWTB010000493.1:0-4516 GCA_036402315.1 Pseudoduganella sp.
ATTTCGATCCACTATAACAACAGTTAATTACTTATGCAAGCCAGGCGTTGAAAAGGGGTACAAGACTTGCATTGTTGAAGTAGATGCGTCGGCGCAACATTAAATATTTCTGAATCGAAATTCAGGCGGCTCGTTATCAAATCTCAAATAGAATTTATTCAACCTTTGCAAGTGCCTAATATCGGTGCTTCCATCGGCCCTGGAATACCCATCTATTTGAGGAGAAGTACGTTGGCTACAATCAAGGCTAAATCAATGATCTATTCCCTGTTGTCAGCATTCGGCGCCCTGGCGGTCTTGCCGGCCATGGCGCAGCAACAGGCTCCCGAAGAAAAAATGATCCGTGTCGAAGTGACCGGTTCTTCCATCAAGCGGATGGTGTCGGAGACGTCCCAGCCGCTGTCCGTTTTCAAGGCCGAGGAATTCACCAGGCAAGGCCTGACCACTGCCCAGGAAGTGCTGGACCGCATTCCAGCCAACCAGACCAGCATGGGCGCCGGCAACGTCGTCGGCGGCAATGCCAGCGGCTTGCCAACCGGCGGCCAGGCGGTGGCCGACCTGCGCGGCCTCGGTGGCGACAAGACCCTTGTGCTGCTGAATGGCCGCCGCATTGCCAACCACCCGTATGATGGCGCCAGCGTCGACCTGAACATGATCCCGGTGGCAGCGCTGGAACGGGTCGAAGTGCTGCGCGATGGCGCCTCTGCCATCTACGGTACCGACGCCATCGGCGGCGTGATCAACTTCATTACCAAGCGTTCCGTGACCGGCACCACCGTCACCGCGGAAACCATGCTGCCGCGCGAATCAGGCGGCAAGGAACGCCGTGCCAACATCGTCAGCGGGGTCGGCAACCTCGACAACGACGGCTGGAACCTGATGGGTGTGCTGGACTGGCAAAAGCAGGACGTGCTGACCTCGCAGCAGCGCGACTTTTCCAAGACGGCCGTGATCCCCGAGCGCGGCATGACGGTGGCTGATGGCACCTCCGGCACCACCTTCCCCGGCAACTACTTCGATCCGGTCACCGAAGCCACCGGCAACCCGGGCTTCGCCAGCGGCTGCCTGCCGCCGTTCTCGATCCCGCGTCCCTCGAACGGCACCTGCCGCCAGGACTACACGCGCCAGATCGACAACCTGCCCGAGCAGGACCGCCTGGTGTTCTTCGGCAAGGCCGCGTTCAAGCTGAATGCCGACACCACGGCCAGCCTGGAATACCTGCACTCGCGTAACAAGGTGGTGTCACGTACCGCGCCGCCGCCGCAGACCGGCCTCTCCCTGCCCAACACCAGCCCCTACTATCCAGGCAATGCGGGCGGCGTGCCGGCCCAGCCCAACCTGTCGGGCGAACCGCTGTCGGTCAACTGGCGTCCCACGGAAGCCGGCCAGCGCCGCATCAATTCCAAGGGCGAAGGCGACCGCCTGGTCGCTGCCCTGGAAGGCATCGCGGCAGGCTGGGACTACAAGGCTGGCTTGAACCATTCGGTCAGCAAGTCCGAAGAAGTCTTCACTGGCGGCTACGTGCAGGACGCCGGCTTTGCAGCTGGCGTGCAAAACGGCATCCTGAATCCCTTCGGCCTGCAGAATGAGGCTGGCCTGGCCTACCTGGCCAGCGTAGCGCTGCGCGGCAAAGTACAGGACGCCAAGAACAAGTCCACCACCTTCGACATCAAGGGTTCGCGCGACGTGATGCAGCTGGCCGGCGGCGCCATGGCCGTGGCGCTGGGCGCCGAATACCGCAAGGAAGACGCCGACTTCAACGTGAACCGCGACATCGCCGGGCAGGCGTCCAGCTCCGGCCTGTCCGGCTCCCAATCGAAGACCGGCTCGCGCAATGTGAAGGCGGTGTACGGCGAATTGAGCGTGCCGCTGATCAAGGACCTCGACATCCAGGCTGCCGTGCGCTACGACCACTACAGCGATGCGGGCAGCACCACCAACCCGAAACTGGGCGTGCGCTACCAGCCAATCCAGCAATTGCTGCTGCGCGGTTCGGCCAGTACCGGTTTCCGTGCCCCGACCCTGTTCGAGAAAAACGCACCGCAGTCGAAGAACGACACCAGCAATTCCTACGACGATCCAATCCTGTGCCCGGGCGGCGTGCCGCAACCAGGCGCCAACCCGCTGCGCGATTGCGACCTGCAGCAGTTCAAGCTGCAAGGCGGCAACCCGGCGCTGACGCCGGAGAAATCGAAGACCTTCTCGTTTGGCGCCGTGTTCGAGCCGATCCGCAATACCACCATCGCGCTGGACTACTGGAATATCCGCCTGAAGGACAAGATCGGCGCGCTGCCGGAGCAAGCGATCTACGGCAACTACGAGAAGTACAAGGACCGCTTCCTGCGCAACCCAGACGGCTCGCCGTTCGCCATCCTGGACCTGAACGAAAACCTGGGCCGAGTGAAAACCGACGGTATCGATCTGAGCGCGACGGTCAGCTCGGGCCGCACCGCATACGGCAGCTTCACCTTCACCCTGGACGGCACCTGGGTCCACAGCTACAAGTACCAGAACGAGCGCGATGGCGAGTACATCCAGAACGTCGGCACCTACGGCGACAATGGCCCGATCATGCGCTGGCGCCACAATGCCTCGCTGACCTGGCGCGATGGCGCCTGGAGCGCGACGCTGTCGCAGAACTTCAAGTCCGGCTACGTGGACCAGAACTTCGTGGCGCCGGAATTCTTCAACAAGGTGGATTCCTACCAGTTGTGGAACCTGTCCGCCACCTACACCGGATGGAAGGGCCTGACCCTGACTGGCGGCGTGAAGAACCTGTTCGACAAGGATCCACCGTTCACCAACCAGGGCACCGTGTTCCAGAAAGGGTATGACCCGCGCTACTCCGACCCGATCGGCCGCGCGATCTACCTGCGCGCCAGCTACAGCTTCTAAAGCGGGCACGCAGGCAAAAAAAAAACCGGGCGCACCGCCCGGTTTTTTTATTCGCCCTTGATCAGGCTTGCCACCTTGGTGGTGATGATGTCGACCGCCGGCCCGTTGGCGCCGTGCGGCAGGATCACGTGCGCGTGGCGCTTGGTCGGCTCGATGAACTGCTTGTACATCGGGCGCACGGTTTCCATGTATTGGTTGATCACGCTCTCGGTGCTGCGGCCGCGCTCGGCGATGTCGCGCTGCAGGCGGCGGATAAAGCGCACGTCCGCCGCGGTGTCGACGAATATCTTCAGCGACATCTGCTTGCGCAGGTCGGGGTCATACAGTGCAAACAAGCCCTCAACCACAATCACCGGCGCCGGCTTGACCGTAATGGTCTGCGTGGTGCGGTTATCGATGGAAAAGTCATAGACCGGCATTTCGATCGGCTGGCCTTCACGCAGCTTCTGCAGATGCTCGATCATCAGCGGCCAGTCGAAAGCTTCCGGGTGGTCGTAATTGACCTTGCGCCGGTCTTCGGGCGACATATGGGTCTGGTCCAGGTAGTAGTCGTCCTGCAGGACCACCGACACCACCTCTGAGCCAAAGGATTTCAACACTTCGCGCGTGACCGTCGACTTGCCACTGCCGCTGCCGCCTGCGACGCCAATCACGAAGGGTTTATTGTTCGAATTGTTCATGTGATATCCGTCCCAGGCAAAAAAAACCGGGTATTTTACCCGGTCTTTGTACTGCACCCGTTTTTCAGGCGGTGCCGCCGACTGTCACACCATCCAGCCGCAGTGTCGGCTGGCCGACGCCGACCGGCACGCTCTGCCCTTCCTTGCCGCAGACGCCAACGCCCGGATCGAGCTTCATGTCGTTGCCGATCATGGTGATGCGGTTCATCACGTCCGGGCCGTTGCCGATCAGGGTGGCGCCCTTGACCGGGTAGGTCACCTTGCCGTCTTCGATCATGTAAGCCTCGGACGCCGAGAACACGAACTTGCCGTTGGTGATGTCGACCTGGCCGCCGCCGAAGTTCACGGCGTAGATGCCGTTCTTCACCGACGCCAGGATCTCCTCCGGATCCTTGTCGCCGCCCAGCATATAGGTATTGGTCATGCGCGGCATCGGCAGGTGCGCGAACGATTCGCGGCGCGCGTTGCCGGTGACGTTCATCTTCATCAGGCGTGCATTCATCGTATCCTGGATATAGCCCTTCAGCACGCCATCCTCGATCAGGGTGGTGCACTGGCTCGGGTTGCCCTCGTCATCGATATTCAGCGAACCGCGGCGGTTGGCCAGCGTGCCATCATCGACCACCGTGACGCCCTTGGCTGCCACGCGGTCGCCGATGCGGCCGGAGAAGGTCGAAGAACCCTTGCGGTTGAAGTCCCCTTCCAGGCCGTGGCCGATCGCTTCGTGCAGCAGGATGCCCGGCCAGCCAGGGCCCAGCACCACGGTCATCGGCCCGGCCGGCGCCGGACGCGAATCCAGGTTCACCAGCGCCGACTTGACGGCATCGGTCGCATACTGGTCCAGCAGCGCATCGGTGAAGTAGCCGTATTCGTAGCGCCCGCCGCCGCCGGAAGAACCGACTTCGCGCCGCCCGTTCTGCTCCACGATCACGGTCACCGAC
>DASWTB010000494.1:0-5994 GCA_036402315.1 Pseudoduganella sp.
CTGTCGGCGGGGCGGACCGAGCTCTCTCGCGAGGCGCAGCTGCTCTGCTTCATGGCGGGCGCGAACTCGATCTTCTACGGCGACAAGCTGCTGACCACCGACAATCCGGAAGCCAACGACGACCGTGCGCTGCTGGCCAAACTGGGCCTGCCTACCCGCGGCGCCGTGCTGGACTCGGTACAAAAAGAAGCCTGCGGCTGCTAAGAAAAATATTCAAAAAAGAGTAGAGAGAGACATGTTCAAAAAAATCCTGATTGCCAATCGTGGTGAAATCGCTTGCCGCGTCGCTGCAACTGCGCGCCGCCTTGGCATCAAGACCGTGGCCGTGTATTCGGACGCGGACGCCAATGCCAAGCACGTTGCCGTGTGCGACGAAGCGGTGAACATCGGCCCGGCCGCCGCCAAGGAGTCCTACCTGTGCGGCGACAGGCTGATCGCCGTGGCGCTGGCAACCGGCGCCGAGGCGATCCACCCGGGCTATGGCTTCCTGTCCGAGAACGCCGAGTTCGCGGATGCCTGCGCCGAAGTGGGCCTGGCCTTCATTGGCCCGCCAGCTTCCGCCATGCGCGCCATGGGCTCCAAATCGGCTGCCAAGCAGCTGATGGAGAAGGCCAATGTGCCGCTGGTGCCGGGCTACCACGGTGACAATCAGGATGCAGGCTTCCTGCAGGAACAAGCCGACCGCATTGGCTACCCGGTGCTGCTGAAGGCTTCGGCCGGCGGCGGCGGCAAGGGCATGCGCGTGGTCGAATCGTCCGAAGCATTCAAGGATGCGCTGGCGTCCTGCAAACGCGAAGCGATCAGCTCCTTCGGCGACGACAAGGTGCTGGCAGAGAAGTACCTGCAGCGCCCGCGCCACATCGAGATCCAGGTGTTCGCCGACACGCACGGCAATTGCATCTACCTGTTCGAGCGGGACTGCTCCGTGCAGCGCCGCCACCAGAAAGTATTGGAAGAAGCGCCGGCACCGGGCATGAGCGCAGAACGCCGTGCTGCGATGGGCGAAGCTGCCGTGGCAGCCGCACGTGCGGTGGGCTACGTCGGCGCCGGGACGGTGGAATTCATCGCCAACCAGGACGGCAGCTTCTACTTCATGGAGATGAACACCCGTCTGCAGGTTGAGCACCCGGTGACCGAGATGATCACCGGCACCGACCTGGTGGAGTGGCAGATCCGCGTCGCCGCCGGCGAAACGCTGCCGAAGAAGCAGGAAGAACTGACCATCAACGGCCACGCGATCGAAGCGCGCATCTACGCCGAGAATCCCGAGAAAGGCTTCCTGCCGTCGATCGGCACCTTGCACCACCTGGAAACGCCCGAAGCGGTCAGCTTCGAGCTGGGCGGCGTGCCTGGCTTCCCGGCTGCGGTCCGAATCGATTCGGGCGTGCGCCAGGGCGATGCGATTTCCCCTTTCTACGACCCGATGATCGCTAAGCTGATTGTCTGGGGCGCGGACCGCAAGCAGGCGCTGGCCCGCATGGCGCAAGCGCTGTCGCAATACCAGATCGTTGGGCTGGCTTCAAACATCGCCTTCCTGAAGCGCCTGGTGGAGGGCGATGCCTTCGCCAATGCCGACCTCGACACCGGCCTGATTGAACGCAACCATGAAGCGCTGTTCCCGCCGCCGCGTTCCATCCCGGTGGCTGCCGTGGCGCTGGCCGCGGTGTCGCTGATCGAAGAAGAGAAAGACAAGTCGGCGGCCCAATCCGGCGCCAACAAGGGCGACCCCTGGGGCCAGGCGCTGGGCTGGCGCATGAATTTCCACTATGCGCGCAAGCTGGCCTTCAGCGACGAGCATGGCAAGCAGTACGCACCCATGCTGACCTACCTGCCGCACGGCTGGCACTTCGAGATCAAAGGCCTGGAAGTCGACCTGTCGCTGTTCAGGCAGGACGGCGTGGACCTGAGCATCAAGCTGGGCGAAACCTCGGTGCACGGCACCGTACGCCGCGACGGTGATGTGTTCCATGTGTTCACCGGCGGCGGCCACTATGTGCTGGACTATAACGACCCGATGGCGCACGCCGGCGAGTCGGAAGCCGAAGGCGGCCGCCTGACCGCGCCAATGCCGGGCAAGGTCGTCGCGGTACTGGCCGAAAAAGGCAAGGAAGTGAAGAAGGGCGACGCGCTGGTCATCATGGAAGCAATGAAGATGGAGCACACCATCTCCGCTCCGCACGATGGCGTGGTCGAAGAGATCCTGTACGCGGTGGGCGACCAAGTGGCAGACGGCGCCCCGCTGCTGGCCTTCAAGACCGCCGCTTAAGGAGAGGCGCATGCGCATTCTGCTGTATCGCGCGGATGGCAATACCGCGCCGTGGATCAAGGACTTCGCCGACTTCATGCCGGAGGCGGAGGTGGTGGTGTGGCGCGAAGGCGCCGACCTGCCGGCCTGCGACTATGCCGTGCTGTGGACTCCGCCGCAGGCGATGCTGGCCGACCTGGCGCGCGTGAAAGCGATCTTCCTGACCGGCGCCGGCGCCGACGCGATCATGAAGTACTCGCACGCGATTCCGCCGCACATACCGATCGTGCGCCTGAACGACGCCGGCATGGGCATCCAGATGGCCGAATACGTCACGCATGCCGTGCTGCGCTATTACCGTCGTCTCGACGAGTACGAAGCGCAAGCCCGCACCGGCGCGTGGCTTCAGCTGGAAGCGCGCGAAAAATCCGATTTCTCCGTTGGCGTGATGGGCGTGGGCGCGCTCGGTTCGCATGTGATCGAGGCGCTCAAGCCTTTCGGCTTTCCGCTGCGTGCCTGGAGCCGTTCGCCGAAATCGCTGGCTGGCGTTGAATGCTTCCACGGCGACGAGGGGCTGGATGGCTTCCTCGGCTCGTCGCGCGTGGTGGTCTGCATGCTGCCGCTGACGGAGGAGACTACCCACATCCTCAGCCGCGCCAATATGATGAAAATGCCCCAGGGCTCCTACATCATCAACGTTGGCCGCGGAGCGCATATTTCCGAGCCGGACCTGCTGTCGCTGATCAAATCCGGCCAGGTTGCCAGCGCCACCCTGGACGTGTTCCGCAATGAGCCGCTGCCGGCGCAGCATCCATTCTGGCAGGAGCCGCGCATTACGATCACGCCGCATATTTCCGCACTGACGCTGCGCCGCGAAAGCGTTGAGCAGATGGTCGGCAAGATGCGCCAGCACGTGCGCGGCGAAGAAATCGCCGACGTTATCAATCGCGAAAAGGGATACTGAAATGAGTTTGCCAAAGAAGGTCAAGATTGTTGAAGTGGGCCCGCGCGACGGCCTGCAGAACGAAAAAGGCGACGTGCCGGCCGAGGTGAAGATCGAACTGGTGAACCGCCTGACGGAAGCTGGCTTCCCGAATATCGAAGCGGCTTCCTTCGTGTCGCCGAAGTGGGTGCCGCAGATGGCCACTTCGAAAGAAGTCATGGCCGGCATTACCCGCAAGCCGGGCGTGATCTACTCCGCCCTGACGCCGAATATGCAGGGCTTTGAAGCCGCGCTGGCGGCTGGCGCGGACGAAGTGGTGATTTTCGGCGCCGCGTCGGAAACCTTCTCGCAGAAGAACATCAACTGCACGATTGCGGAATCGATCGAGCGCTTTGTGCCGGTTGCAAAGGCAGCCAAGGATGCGGGCCTGCGCCTGCGCGCATCGGTCAGCACCGCGTTTGGCTGTCCATACCAGGGCGAAGTGCCGCTGGACTCCGTCGCTTACGTGGTGGGACGCATGCGCGACCTGGGCTGCGACGAGATCGACATTGCCGACACCATCGGCGTGTCGACCCCGCGCAAGACGCAGGCCGTAATGGAGCGCGCGATCAAGGAATTCCGCGCCAACTCGCTGGCGGGCCACTTCCACGATACCTACGGCCAGGCACTGGCGAATATCTACGCCTCGATGGAGCTGGGGATCGAGATCTTCCATTCGTCCGTGTCGGGACTGGGCGGCTGCCCTTATGCCAAGGGCGCTACCGGTAACGTGGCCACGGAAGACGTGATCTACATGATGAATGGCCTTGGCATCGAAACCGGCGTAGACCTGGACAAGGTGGTCGACGCGGGCCAGTTCATCTCCAGCTTCCTGGGCCGCAAGGCCGCCAGCCGCGCGGGCAATGCGATTGCCGCCAAGCGCGCCGGCTGAGGCATCGACAACTAAGTTTCGTCCGAACGGCCGCGCAGCAGGAACACTGCCAGCAGCGTGGCCGCTGCGCGCTGCAAGGCCTGCCAATTAGGCGTTGCGAACAGCGTTTCAAGGCGCGGCAGGGGATGCGGCGCGCCATCGGCGATTTCACTCCACGCGCGCGCGAATTGCGCGATGCCGTTGCGCTCCTCCGCCGAAAAGACTGGCTCGGTGAAATGCTGCTTCCAGTCCGGCGTTACCCAGTCTTCCCATTGGTTCAGTACTTCATCGGCCGCCGACATGGCTGGCGCCGAAGCCTGCAGCTGCCTCTGCGCGTCGAAGGAGCTGGCCAGTTCCAGGTATTCGATGATGCGGTTGCGCACGCGGCGCAGGCCGACCGGTTGCTCGGGCACGGAGGCGCGCGGGGTGCGCAGCCAGTAGTACAAATCGTAGGTGGTCGCGCTTTCCGGCGGCGTGCCTTCCGGGACATCGGTCTTTTGCTGCCACAGCGGGAACCAGTGCGGGTCACGCAAATGTTCAGCGCCAGCTTGTGCGTCGCCGAATTGCACATGACGCACCTGGGCTTCGGCCAGGCTGTGCACGTTGGCGCCGCTGGCCAGGAAGGGGGAGTAGAGTTGCGGCAGGTCGTCGTGCCAGTCGCAGACGGGGCACGCTGCAAGTGAGCCGGGCGCGCCGGCGAAGGTGGCATATCCGCAGCAAGGGCAGGTGTACATGGCTCGGATCCTAATGCAGAAAAAAAAAGACCTGCACGAATGCAGGTCTTTTTTCTGAAACTTGGTCGGAGTACAAGGATTCGAACCTTGGACCCTCTGCTCCCAAAGCAGATGCGCTACCGGGCTGCGCTACACTCCGAAGAAGCAAGATAATACAAGCTGGGCAGGGGGTCGTCAACCCCCAATTTAAAAGTTGGAGAATTTTGATGCCTTACCGAACACCGGGATGGCGTATTGCAGCCGGTATCGTTATTTCTTTGCTACTGCACCTGTCAGCGGTGCTGTTGGTGCGCCTGCCCGAACCGCGCAATGTGGCCGATCCGCGTACCTGGCTGACGAAGGTGGAAGTGAGGATCATTGCGCCGCCCCCGCCGCCGGAGCCGTCACCGGAAGCCGAGCACAAGCCAGAGAATGTTGCGGTTGCCGAGCCACGCCGCCAGCCGCGTCGTGGGGAGCCGCGCAAGAACGCTACTAAAGAGGAATCCGGACTGGCAGTGCCGCTGGCCCGCGAATCGACGCTGGTCCTGCATCCCGCTGAGCCCGGGCCAGCGCCGCACTTCGACCGCGAAGCGGCCAAGGTCGCCGCCCGCGGCATCGCAGGCGAGCTGGACACATCCGCCCCCAAATTGCGCGAAACCCGCGAAGAAAAGCTGGCCCGTCAAATCCAGAACGCCGCCCGTCCCGATTGCAAGGATGGCATCCCCGGCGGCCTCCTGGCCCCGCTCTACCTGATGATGGACAAGAAAGACAGCGGCTGCAAATGGTAGAGCCCGTGTCACACCTTGGGGTCACACCCCAAGTGTGACACGGCCTCAACTGTTTGACCGCTGGGCCTGTGTCCCGTTTCGGGTGTGACCCCAGGGTGGGACACGGGCTCGTCGTTAGGCTACTGTAGGGCTCGTGTCACACTTGGGGTGTGACCCCAGGGTGGGACACGGGCTGGGCCGTGGTTATTGCTTCAGCTCGAGGGCGCGGTCGTAGAGGGCGTTCTTTTTCTTGCCGGTGATCTGGGCGGCCAAGGCAGCGGCTTGTTTGACGGGCAATTCGGCGAGCAGGATTTGCAGGATGCGGTCGGTTTCGGCGTCGTGGCCTTCTTCCGCTGGCGGGGCGCCTTCGACCAAAACCACGAATTCACCTTTTTCATGGTTGGCGTCGGATTTCA
>DASWTB010000495.1:0-13458 GCA_036402315.1 Pseudoduganella sp.
GACTGGCTTTGGTCCCATTCGCCCCTCTGGAATTTGCAAGGAATTGCCACCATTCTAACGATTCCTTGCAATTCTCAGCAGTGTTTTCTAACCGTTTAGCCTTTAGTATCGGGCGATACGCAATTGTTCAGGGCCGACTAACTACGTGGCAATTTCTGCTATTGTTGAGCAAGACGAAATCACGCCTGAAATCGAGCAGTTTGCCGATCAAATTGGCCTAAAAGATTTAGCTGCACTTGACGATCTGACAGTGAAGTCAGGGGATAACCCAACTGGCTTCATCGATTTGCCGGAGTTTCAGAACAGCACGCCATTGGGTTCCGTGCCCGTGGGCGGTAGTTATGATGGCGATTTCCCATATGTGATGAGTACTGGCAGCATTGCAAACGGTCTTTATTCCTGCGAATTTGAAATCGCTCCGCAGATGCTGGCAAACCAGCCTCACGGCAATTCCGGAGTTAAATGGCTGGACGACAAGCGCTCACGACAAGAATGGTTCGATGCAAGTCTTCACGCCGGTAACCTCGGCGATGCTTGGATCGCGCTTAATTGCAAAGGATGGACCATTACAGATGCCCGACGGTCTATCGTGGATTTGGCTGCAGCAGCTAAGGACGTGAATTTTGATGCGTTAACTTCGGCTTGGCTTTCTGTTGCTGATGTGGCTGCGGGCGGTTATTAGTTCCGATTCTTTACTCATCAAGCATTGCTCGCGGTTAATTCGTGAGCAGATTCGGTGAGTGCATAGCGTCCACAGTGCCGCCCAGCCAGTTCGAGCCAACTCGAATGTGAAATTGGAAACGAAAGGATCTATGAAAGTCGAGTATTCCGATTTTCTGGAAAGAGTTGGGCAGGGCCAGCAATACGCCGCTACGGACGAGCAAATATTGGCAACGTATCGCGGAATGCTTCCTGATTCGCTATTGGATTTTTGGCGCGAAGAGGGAAGCCCTACAGCGTTTCCCAGCCCTTGACGGGGTGACTCGACGTAGCGCTGCCCGGGGAGGATTAGCGGCCTAAGTTGAGCAGGAACCGCTGGGTCATTACACCACCGCAGGACCCTTGGGAAGGACAGACTGAGATGGCTATCCGATTTCAACCCGGCACTACAGTGCCCCACTTTTCACAGGCGGAAATGGAGTCAATGAAGCGAATGCTTTCCCTTGATTTGCCAAGGTTTGTGTTCGATCAGGCTTATGTCGAGCAAGTCGAAAAATTCAATGGCGGATGCCCATTGAACAAGTACTTTCAGACACCGACTGGCCAAACGCTGCCAATTGATCGACTGCTAAACTACTCGGACACGAAGTTGTTGTCTGATCGGTCCTTGAAGAGCTTGAACGCGAATGTGGTTTGGTCAACGATCGATGATCGTTTGTCGATTTATTTACTGCCGTTTGCGGTTCTGCCAAACGGCGATTTCCTTTGCTTTGATTATGAAGGGCAGGGGCGGCCATCAGTAGTGCTGTGGAGTCATGAATTGTCTGAGGAGGACGCGCCGCACACGATGGAAATTGCCGCAGACTTTGACGTGTTTGTGCAAGGCTTATCCAACAACTGTTAGTGCTGGGTGATATTCGTCGAAGCCCTACGCATGACGATCGACAGCGTGGCGGGCCGTCAGCTCAGGTGAGCGCAGCCTGAGCAAGGAACAGGAACGCGCCGCTCGGCCAGCGAAGAGCGCAGCGCGGCGATTGAATCGAAGTGGCTAGCGTCCTTGATGAAGCAGCACGGCATCTCGCGGCCGGCCAGGTCGTAATAGCGCATGCGGTCTTCATCTAACAGTTCACAGCGGAATTCTGTTGGCTGGCGGTGCAGCACCACACGCTGCGGGTAGCGGCGGCTGTAGTCGTCCTTGCCCTGCAAAGGCTGAACCATATGGCGTAGGCCGCGTCTGTGGCACCAATGTCGCACTTGTTGTACCGAGCCGGAAACGGCAACTGAGAATATCGTGATCTCAAGCTTTCCGCGCAGGCTGTCGACGAATTCCATCACGCGTTCCAGGTTGTGGCGGCCGATGCTGCTGGCCTCTTCCGGATCGAGCGTGTCGATGCTGACGCCAATCTGGCGGAAGTCCGTCAGGAAGTGTTCGGGATATTTGTATGTGCCGTTGGTGATGGTGAACGGCTGGGCGCCGATGGCGCGTGCGTAGGCGGCCATGGCGAAGAAATCCCGGTTCAGCGTGGGTTCGCCTTCGCCTTGCAGCGACAGGCGGCGCGGTACGCCGTAGCGCGCCACATGGCTGTCGACGATGGCGCGGAAGCGTTCCAGCGGCATGTCGCCTTGCGCCATGTCGCGCCCCGCGCAGTAGAAGCAGTCGAAGTTGCAGCGTGTGCTGACTTCGACCTGCACATCCATCATTGCTGGGCCGTGGTGTCCAGCGATTGCAGCAATTCCCGGCCGCGCTCGGCGTACAGGTTGCTGGAGGCGGCCGATTGCAGCAGCACGTCCAGGTGGCGGCGAGCGTCTTGTGCCTTGCCCTGGCGGGCCTGGTGCAGGGCGCTGAAGTACAGGGCTGGCGGGTGCACCGGGTCGCGCTCGAGGATCGTGTCCCACAGCGCCTGCGCCTGTTCGGCCTGGCCGTCGTTGAAGTAGGCCATCGCCAATTGGAATTGTTCGGTCGGTGCGTCCGGGTGCAATACCAGGTAGTGCTGGAACAGCTCCTGGGCGCGGCGCGGCAGTCCGAGCTGGGCGTACAGGCGGGCCGTCATGGCGATCGCTTCCGGTTCGGGGGCGTTGCCTGCCAGGACCAGTTTCAGCTTTTCCAGCGCCAGGTCGAGGCGGTTGTTGTCAATGTGGTGCCGGGCCAGCGCAAGCAGCTCATCGGGGGCGAACACGGAAATGTTGGAGCTTGACGTCATAGTGGCGAAAGAATTGTTAAGTATTTTGAATGTCAACATGCTACCATACAATGTTTAATGTATTGCAGCATCTATTTCTAAAAAGGAAAAAGTATGTTCAGCAGCTGGATGCGCTGCGGCTTGCTGGCCGCGGCTAGTTTGATGTCGGCGTACGCCAATGCGGGCGTGCTGACCTTTGAAGACCAGGATCCTGGCGATTGGGTCGCTCCGCTCGAGGCGGGCTATGGTGGCTTTAACTGGGTCAACGACCCGGGCGTGGTCTTCAAGGACTACATCCAGTCGCGCGGCTACCAGCTGGGCACGGTCGGCAATGTTGGCCTGATCGCCTGGGATGGCGTGATGTCGTTCTCGCGTGCGACCAAGTTCAACTTCGACCGCGCTGCCATTACCGCGGCCTGGAGCATGGATGAGGACGTGCTGGTGCAGGGCTGGCGCAATGGCCAGCTGCTGTACACCAGGACGCTGCAGACCTCGTTCAACGGCCCTTACTATTTCGATTTCAACTTCAAGGGAGTCGATACCGTGAGTTTCCTCGGCACCGGCGGCATTGACGCCGGCTCGCAGGATGGCGCCGGGCCGCAACTGGTGCTGGACCAGATCCAGTGGAGCGTGGACCAGGTGCAGCCACCGGGCGATGTGCCGGAACCGGCGTCCTTCCTGCTGATGGCTGGCGGCCTGGGCCTGCTGGCGCTGGCGCGCCGCCGCCGTTCCTGATCAGTGTGTGCTGCGGCCGGTATAGGCCGACAGCATCACGTGCTGGCTGCTGTCGGCGCCGGCGCTTTGCTGGCGCTGTTCTTCCGGCAGCTTGTTGAAATCGTCGATGATGCGCTGCATGTCGGCGTTCAGGGCCGGGTTGTCCAGGTTCAGTTCGATGCCGCGCTGCAGGTAGCGCAGCGCATCGGCAAATTCGTCCGTTATCAGGTGGCGCAGGCCGCGGCCGAAGTGGAACAGGCATTTGTCTTCGTCCAGGTCGTCCAGCGCGACCAGCACATCGCTGGCGCGCGGGCCGTCGCCCGATGACAGGTACAGCAAGCCCAGCTGGAAGCGGGCGATCGCCAGTTGGGGATCGGCGACGATGGCCGCTTCCATCGCAGTTGCCGCGCGGTCGTACATGCGCAGCGAGGCATAGCTGGCGCCCAGCATCAGCAGCGCTTCGGCGCTGGCGTCCGGGCGGCTGCCCGCTTCTTTCAGGTAAGCCAGCGAGGTGGCGGAGTCGCCGTTACGGTCTGCTTCCAGCGACAGCTGCAGCAGTTCGGCCTGGTCCAGCATCGCGAGGGTGGGGTTGCTCATCTTCGTCATCCGTTCTTAGTGCTTAGTGTTTCGGCGCGCGTTGCGCCACAAAAGTGGTCAGATATTCCTGCAGGCTCGGCGCGTTCGCCGTCGGGCGCTGTTGCAGTGCGCGCGAAATCAGGCGGTCGGCCAGTTGGCCGTGCCCGTCCAGCTTGAGCAGGGCGGCCTTGGCATAGACCGCGCCGAAGTTGGCCGGGTCGAGGCGGTTGGCCACGGTCACGGTCTGGCGCGCCTCGTCCAGGCGGTTCAGGTGCACCAGCGCGGCGGCCAGGCCGCCGTGCGCTTCGGCGAAGCCGCGGTCGGCTTCCACTGCGCGGCGGAATGTCTGTTCCGCTTCGGCGTGGCGGCCGGTGGTCAGCTGGGCCCAGCCCAGCGCGACGATGGTGCCGGCGTGTTCCGGCATGCAGGCTTCGGCCTTGGCCAGCGAGGCCAGGGCATCGTCCTGTTCTTCGGTGTAGAGCTGGCTCAGGCCTTTGCCCAGCCAGGCGCGCCCATTGTCCGGGCGCTGCGCCAGCACGGTGTCGAAGCTGGCGCGCGCGGTGGCGATGTCCTGGTCTTCCAGCGCCAGCGAGCCGCGCACGGCGTTGGCTTCCACGCTGTCGGGCTGGGCGGCCAGCGCCGCCTCGGCGTTGGCGCGCGCCTGCTCGCGGTCGCCTTGGTCGAAGTAGAGCAGGGACAGGTAGGCCTGGCTGTCGGGCGATTCTGTTTGCGTATGCCACTGCTGTGCCGCTTGCAGCGCTTGCTCCATCTGGCCGGTGTGGTGCAGGCAGTTGGCCAGGTAGCGCGCATTGGCCGGCGCATCCAAACCGCCGGCGGCGGCGGCGCTGAACTGTTGCGCAGCTTCCGCGAAGCGGTCCTGGTAGAACAGGGCGATGCCCAGGTTGTGCTGCAGCGCCGGCGACTGCTCGCCTTGCGCCAGCAAGCCTTCGAACAGCGTTGCCGCCTCGGCAAAACGGTGCTGCGACAGGTAGACGGCGCCGATGCGCGACGTGACGGCCGCGGCGTCCGGCAGCAGGCTGGCGGCGCGGCCATAGCTGGCCAGGGCCGCATCGAACTGGCCGGCCTGGTGCTGCAGGTCGCCCAGGTCGAGCAGCAGGCTGGTGTTGTCCGGATCGGCTTGCAGGAAAGTGGTGAAGCGCTGGATCTTGGCGCTGAAGTCTGTTGCGGTCGACATGGTAACGCTGGTGGCAAATTTAGCAATGCAGGATCATCCTACAATATGATGGGCGTGTAAACAACGCAATATTTCTTTCAACTTATGAATGCCAACATCCTGTTCGCCTGGGAGCTGGGCGAACACCTGGGCCATGTCTCGAAATTCCTGCCGCTGGCGCTGGCCTTGCGCGAACGCGGCTTGCGTCCCTTGTTCGCGGTGCGCGACACCCATTCGGCCGAAGTGGTGCTGGGGCCGCACGGCTTGCCCTGGCTGCAGGCGCCGGTGGCGATCGGGCAAGGCGGCGCAGCCGGTCCGGCCCTGAACTATGCCGACATCCTGTTGCGCTGCGGCTACGCCAGCCCGGTGCGCCTGGCCGGGCTGCTGCGCGCGTGGCAGCAGGTCTTTGAATTGACGCAGCCGGCGCTGACGGTATTCGACCACAGCCCGACGGCGCTGCTGGCCAGCCGCGGGCGCGCCATGCGGCGCGTGCTGCTCTCGCCCGGCTTTTTCCTGCCGCCGCGCCAGACGCCTTTCCCGCCCATCCTGCCCCAGGCCGTGGCGCCGGAGCGCCTGCTGGCCTGCGATACGGCGGCGCTGGCAGCGATCCAGGAGGCGCAGCAGCGCACCGGCATGGCGCCGCTGGCCTCCTTGCCCGAGCTGTTCGATGCCGATCTGCGCCTGCTCGATACCCATCCCGAGCTGGACCACTTTGGCGCCCGGCCGGACGAGGAATACTGCGGCGGCTTCTATCTCGACGACGCGGGCGCGCCGGCCCAGTGGCCGGAGACGGGGCGGCCGCGCGTGTTTGCCTACCTGCGGCCCGGGCAGCAGGGCGTGGACCGCCTGCTCAGCCAGTTGCGCATGGCGGCCTGCGAGGTGTTGATCTATGCGCCCGGCCTGACGCCGGCGCAGGCGGCGCGTTATGCCAACAGCAATATCCGCTTCACACAGCAGCTGGTCCAGCTGCGCAGCCTGGCGGGGCAGTGCGACCTGGCCATCCTGTATGCCAGCCATGCCACGATCTGCGCCTGCCTGGCGGCCGGGGTGCCGATGCTGCTGCTGCCGCAGCAGCCGGAGCAGGCCATGCTGGCGCGCCGCCTGGCCGAGTTGGGCGCGGCCCGGGTGTACCGGCAAGAGGCCTCACCGCTGGAGCAGGTGCAGGCGGCGCTGGACGATCGCGGCATGCGCGAAGTGGCGCAGGCGTGGCGCGCCGGCCACAAACCCTGGGCCGCGCCGGCGTTGGCTGGTCGTATCGCGGCACTCTTGGAAACCTGAAATTAGTGTCAATCCTCAAGTTTCTATAAATAAAAACTCTACCTTTTTCTGCAATTAGCATTTACATCATGATAGCATTGCCGACTTTCAATTGTTTTATTGCTAGTTGTCGAGGAATCAGTGGACGTAAATGCAATTGCCGGCCTGGGCCTGCAGAACGATGTCCGGCAGATGGAGAGCATCAGCCAGAATCTGGCGAACGCGGTCACGCCCGGTTACAAGAAGCAGCTGGCGCTGGGCACCACGTTCCAGGCCCAGCTGAGCCAGGCAGCCTTGGCCCAGCCTTTGCCGCTGACCCTGCCGTCCCTGCAAGGCAGCGTGATCGATGCCGGCGTCGGGCGCCTGCGCGCCACCGGCGACAGCCATGACGTGGCGGTCGACGGCACCGATTTTCTGGAACTGTCCACGCCGGACGGCACGGCCTATACCCGCCAGGGCAAGCTGCGCGTCGACGTCGACGGCCGCCTGGTCGGCGACCAGGGCCATCCCGTGGTCAGCAGCGCCGGCCCGCTGACCCTCAGCAACGCCCCCTTCACCGTCGACGGCAACGGCGACGTGCAACAGGATGGCCGCGTGGTCGGCCGCCTGAAGCGCGTGCGCTTTGAGCAGGCCGGCCAGCTGCAGCCGCTGGGCGGCGCCATGTATGCGCTGGGCGGCGCCACGGTTGCCGACCCGAACAGCAGTGCGCCGCTCAAGCTGGGCTTCCAGGAAGCCTCCAATGTCGACACCACCACGGAAATGGTGCGCATGAGCATGACGGTGCGCCATTTCGAGGCCCTGGCGCGCGTGGTGCAGGGCTATGACGACAACCTGGAAAAAACCATCCGCAAGCTGGGAGATTTTTAAGCCATGAACAATTCGATGTATATCGCCGCCACCGGCATGCAGATGCAGCAAGCCAGCGTGGACACCCTTGCCAACAACCTGGCCAACGTCGGCACGCCCGGCTTCAAGCGCTCGCGCGTGAGCTTCCAGGACCTGGTCTACCGCGATATGGGCGGCGCCCGCAGCCAGGCCAGCCAGGCTGCCGCGCCCTCGATGTGGCAGGGCAGCGGCGTCGGCATGGCCGGCATCGTCAAGGCCTTTGCCGGCGGCGAACTGAAACAGACCGGCCAGGCCCTCGATTTCGCCGTGCGCGGCGACGGTTTCTTCGAAGTGACGGCAGCCGACGGCACGCCAGCTTTCACGCGCGGCGGCAGCCTGGTGGTCGACAAGGAAGGCTACCTGGCCACCAGCGAGGGATACCAGCTGCGCCCGGCCATCCACGTCGGTACCGAGGCGAGCGAACTGTCGGTGTCGGCAGCCGGCATCGTGACGGCCAAGCTGGCCGGCCAAAGCTCGGCGACCGAACTGGGCCGCATCGAACTGGCGCGCTTTGCCGACACCAGCGGCCTGCAAGCCATGGGCGGCAACCTGTACCGTCCGAGCGCCGCTTCCGGCGACGCCATCTACGGCGCGGCCGGCGAAGGCGGCATGGGCACCGTGGCGCAGGGCTGGCTGGAAGGGTCCAACGTCAACCTGGTCGATGAAATGGTCAGCCTGATGGTGGCGCAGCGCGCTTACGAGAGCAGCGTCAAGGTGATCCAGGCGTCGGACGAGATGCTGGCCATGAGCAACAACCTGCGCAAGTAAGCCATGCGCGCGCTGCTGTTGGCGGCGGCCTTGCTGTGGCTGCCGGCCGCGGCGGGCGCCGAGCTGGCGCTGCGGGAAACGGTGATGGCCACGCAGCCGCGCCTGCGCCTGGCCGACGTGGCTGAGGTGAGCGGGACGGACGCCGCGGCGCTGGCCGGGCTGGACCTGGGCAGTGCACCGCGCATCGGCTACGTGGCGCGTTGGACGCGCGCCCAATTGCAGGAACTGGTGCTGCGCCGTACCGGACGCAGTGTGGAAGTGGCAGGAGCGCAGCAGGTGCAGGTGCGCATGGCGTCGCGCCTGGTGGCTGCGGCCGAACAGCTGGCGCTGGCCACGCAGGCGGTGCAGGCGGCTTTCGGCGCCGACGGCGCGCTGCTGGCGACGCCGCTGCGCGCGCCGGCCGAAGTGGAGGCGCCGCAGGATGCGCGCCTGGCCGTGCGGCCGCTGGCGGGACGCCCGCTGGCGCCGCGCTTTGAAGTGTGGCTGGACGTGCTGTGGCAAGACGCGGTGTACCGCTCGCTGCGGGTGGAACTGGCGCTGGAGCTGCCGCGCCGGTTGTACGTGGCGCGGCGCGAGCTGGCCGCCGGCGAGGTGCTGCTGCCGGGCGACTTCGAGGTGCGCCCCGGCAACGCCGCGTTGGCGGCGGGCCTGGCAGCGGACAGCGTGCCAACTGGCGCGCGGCTGCGCCAGCCGCTGCGCGCCGGGCAGGCGCTGGCGGCCAGCCAGCTGGCGCCGGCCGGTTCGCTGCGGCGCGGCGAAAAGGCCGTGCTGCGCTGGCAGAGCGGCGCGCTGCAGCTGGAACGCGAAGGCATCGCCCTGGGCGATGCGGCGCCGGGCGAACCGGTGCAGTTGAGGATGTCGGGCGGGGCCGTGTTGGCCGGCCGCCTGCAACAGGATGGAACGGTCCAGGCGGACCTGGAATGAAGGAGAACGTGTTGCGTGCAGTGTTAAAAGGGTTGATCTGGCTGGCCATGGCCGCCAGCCTGCCGGCCATGGCCGACAGCCTGTATCGGCCGCAAAGCTACCAGGCGTTGACGTCGGACCTGCGTCCGCGCAAGGTGGGCGACCTGATCACGGTGATGGTCTATGAGAATTCCAGCGCCACCAGCAGCGCCGGCACCAACGCCGGGCGCAGCGCCCAGGTCGGGCTGGACGTGCGCACGCCCAACGGCCTGACGCACGGCGCCGCCATCCGCAGCCAGAACGATAGCGACGGCCATGGCAGCACCCAGCGCGCCGGGCGCGTGCTGGCCCAGATCACGGTCGGCATCCGCGAGATTGCCGCCAACGGCGACCTGCTGGTGCAAGGCACGCAGCAGGTCGACATCAATAACGAGCGCCAGACCATCACGCTGGAGGGCCGGGTGCGCCAGCAGGATGTGTCCGACACCAATGTGGTGCTGTCGACCCGCGTGGCGGAAGCGCGCATCAGCTACGCCGGCCAGGGCGATATTTCCGAGCGCCAGCGCCCGGCCTGGTGGCAGCGCCTGTTGACCCTGTTCGGAGTGTGATGTGAAGAAGTGGAGTTGGATCCTGCTGCCGCTGGCAGCCCTGGCGCTGTGCCTGCCGGCCGGCGCGCAACAGGTGCGCATCAAGGACCTGGGCAAGATGGAAGGCTGGCGCGAAAACCCGCTGTCCGGCTACGGCCTGGTGACCGGCCTGGCCGGCACCGGCGATTCGCCGCGCAACAAGGCCACGCGCCAGTCGATCGCCAATATGCTGGCGCGCTTCGACCTGCAGGTGGCGGCCGACGACGTGCAAAGCCGCAACGTGGCGGCCGTGATGGTGACGGCCTCGCTGTCGCCGTTCGGCCGTCCCGGCGACGCGCTGGACGTCACCGTCACCTCGCTGGGCGATGCGCGCAGCCTGGTGGGCGGCACCCTGATGCTGGCGCCGCTCAAGGGCGCCGACGGCCAGCTGTATGCGCTGGCGCAGGGCGCGCTGTCGGTGGGCGGCTACAAGTACGACATGAACGGCAACGTGATCCAGAAGAACCATCCGACGGTGGCCTCGATCCCGGGCGGCGCCACCATCGAGGCCGGCGTGCGCAGCAATATGCTGAGCGAGCGCAACACCGTGACTTTCGTGCTGGCCGAATCGGACTACACCACCGCCAGCCGCGTGGCCGAAGCCATCAACGCGCGCCTGGGCGCCGGCCTGGCCCAGGCCCAGGATGCCGCGGGGGTCGAAGTCAATGTGCCGCCCAGCCGCCGCGCGCGCCTGGCCGATTTCCTGGCGGCGCTGGAAAACGTGACGGTGGAACCGGACCGCCGTGCGCGCGTGGTGATCAACGAACGCACCGGCACCCTGGTGGCGGGCGGCGACGTGCGCATCGACAAGGTGGCCGTGTCGCAGGGTGAACTGAAGGTGTCGATCGTGACCGACAACACGGTGTCGCAGCCGCTGCTGGTGAGCCGCACCGGACCCGAGGTGCAGACCATGGCCATCAGCAACAGCCGCGTCGACGTGAAGGAACAGGGCGGCACCGGCTACCTGGCGCCGCGCGCCACCACGGTGGCCGAGCTGGTCGATGCGCTGGCGCGCATGCACACCAATACCCGCGACATCATTTCCATCCTGCGCGCGGTGAAGGCCGCCGGCGCGCTGCACGCCGACCTGGTCGTGCAATAAACCCGAGGAAGCCCATGGTACCGATGATTGAAGAAAGCACCACCCGCCTGCTCGGCATGGCCCTGGATGCGGCCGTGATGCGCCAGCAGGCCATTGCGCAGAACATCGCCAACGCCAACACGCCGGGCTACCAGCGCATCGGCGTCAGCTTCGAGAGCCGCGTGGCCGGCCTGATGGACGCCGCCGGCCAGGTGCGCGCGCCGGCGCTGTCCGAACTGGCGGCCTACCGCCCGCGCCTGGAAACCCTGGCGCCGGGCAACGCCAGCCAGGAAGTGGCGCTGGACATGGAACTGGCGCAGCTGTCGCAGACCACGCTGCAGCACCAGGCCTTGCTGAAGGCCCTCAACAAACACCTGTCCGTGCTGGGCACGGCCATCAACGAAGGGAAACGCTAATGAGCTATCAGGCGGCATTTCAGATCAGCGCCACCGGCATGGCGGTGGAAAAGCTGCGGCTGGACCTGACCGCGGCCAACCTGGCCAATATGAACCAGGCTGCGCCGTCGGCCGCGGCGGCCTATCAGCCGCTGCGCCTGGTGAGCCAGGTGCGCCCGCTGGCATTTGCCCAGCAGTTTTCGCTGGCCGGCGGCGGCGCCGAAGTCAAGGCCGTGGTGCCGCAGGCCGTGGCGCCGCGCCTGGTGTACGAACCGGGCCATCCCTATGCCGACGCCAAGGGCATGGTGGCGTATCCGGGTGTCGACCACACTGCCGAAATGTTGAACGTCAACCTGGCGCTGCGCAGCTACGAAGCCAACCTGGCAGCCTTTACCGCCGCCCGCACCATGGCCGCGCGCACGCTGGAAATCGGGGGCAACCAATGAGCATCGAAGCGATCGGCGCCGTCGGCGCGGTGGATGCGGTGCAGCCGCTGGGCGCCCTGGGCGCACCTGCCGCGCCGTTGGCGGCGCCCGGCTTCGCCGACTGGATTGCGCGCGAAGTGGGGCAGGTCGACGCCACCCTGGCAACGTCGGAAAACGACCTGCGCAAGTTGGCTACCGGCCAGGTGCAGAACCTGCACGAAGTGATGATCCACATGGAAGAGGCCAAGCTGTCCTTCCAGTTGCTGGCACAAGTACGTAACCGCTTGCTGGATGCATACCAGGAAGTGATGCGGATGCAAGTCTAGGAGTTGTAAGTGAATGCAATGATGGAAAGCTGGCGCGGCCTGGGCCGCGGCGCGCGTAACGGCATCGCGGCCGGCCTGCTGCTGATCGTGATGGTCATGGGCGGCCTGGCATGGTGGATCTACCGCGCCGATTACCAGGTGCTGTTCGCCGACCTGTCGCCGGCCGATGCGGCCGCGATGACGGCCGAACTGGACAAGATGAAAACCCCGTACCAGCTGGGCGGCGAAGGCCGTACCATCCTGGTGCCGCAGGACCTGGTGTATAAGACCCGCCTCAAGCTGATGGGCAAGGAAGTGCCGCTGCACGGCGCGGTCGGCTTCGAAGTATTCAACAACGCCGATTTCGGCATGACCGACTTCGTGCAGAAGGTGAACTACCAGCGCGCCATCCAGGGCGAACTGCAGCGCACCATCCTGGCGATCGACGACGTGCAGACGGCGCGTGTGCACCTGGCAGTGCCGGAGCAGGGCCTGTTCAAGCGCCAGGCGGCCAAGGCCAAGGCCTCGGTCACCATCGCCATGAAGCAGGGCCATACCCTGGGCGCCGAGCAGGTGCTGGGCATCCAGCGCCTGGTGGCGGCCTCGGTGCCGGAACTGACCGCGGCCGATGTCACGGTGCTGGACCAGCATGGCGTGGCGCTGACGCGCGCCGGCGGCGCCGACGCGGCGGAAGTGGCGGCCGGCGGCCAGCTGGACGCCAAGCGCGGCAGCGAAGACTACCTGCTGAAGAAGGTCAACCGGGTGCTGGACCAGACCTTCGGCGCCGGCACTGCCGTGGCCAGCATCGACCTGGCGCTGAACATGGACCAGAGCCGCGTCACGCTGGAGCAGGTGCTGCCGGCGCAAGCGGTGGTGCGCGAGCGCAAGGTGGTCAGCGAAACCACCGGCGGCCAGAACGACGCCGTGGCGCGCAACCCGGGCAGCAGCACCACCGAGGCCGACTACCAGGTGGGCCGCCGCACCGAGCAGCTGAACGTGGCCAGCGGCGCGGTCAAGCGCATGACGGTGGCAGTGCTGGTGCGCCAGTCGCTGAACGAAGACCAGATCGAAAAACTGAAGGAAGTGGTGGCCTCGGCCGTCGGCCTGAACCAGGAACGGGGCGATGCCCTGGTGGTGTATTCGATGCAGCAGTTCGGCAGCCTGCCGGACAGCCTGCCGACGCCGATCGCCGGCAATGCCGGCGCCAACCTGGCCGACGCCGCGCCTGCGGCAGTGGCCAGCCGTGCGGCAGGCGGCAGTGCCGCGGCGCCGGGCGGCCGCAACGCGCTGTGGATGCTGGCCGCTTTGCTGCTGGGGGCCGCTGTGCCGGCCGCCATCCTGCTGCTGGGCCGCCGCCGCGAGGCCGGGGCCGTGCCGCTGGACGACGCCGCGCGCGCGCGCCTGGTGCTGGACATCCGCAGCTGGATCGCGGCCCCGGCTGCCGGCGAGCGCCTGCCGACGGAGCAGCCATGAACGGACATAAGCAGGCCGCCGCCGCCCTGCATGGGC
>DASWTB010000496.1:0-3456 GCA_036402315.1 Pseudoduganella sp.
AGCGCTGTCCGCACTGCAATACTCAACACAAAGGGTTGCAATGTTCGACCACCTGATCCTCGTTCTGGGCGCGCCCGACAGCAGCGTGCTGTACCTTGGCCACTACGATCCCGTGCTGGTCATCCTGTCGGCGGCGGTCGCCATCTTTGCCTCTTACGCTGCGCTGCTGGTAGCGCAGTTGCTGCCTTTCGCCGCTAACCGCGCACGCCGTGCGGGATGGCTGGCTGCAGGCGGCTGCTGCCTGGGCCTGGGCATCTGGGCCATGCACTTCGTGGGCATGCTGGCGTTCGCCCTGCCCTGCACGAACAGTTACGACGCCGGCCTGACGCTGCTGTCCACCGTGCCTGGCATGCTGGCCAGCGCCCTCGCCCTGCACGTGATCAGCCAGGGCCCGCCGAATACGCTGCGCTTGTGGGTAGCCGGCACCTTGCTGGGCGCCGGTATCGGCGCCATGCACTACACCGGCATGGCCGCCATGCAGTTTGACGGCATGATCCAGTACGACCTGCGCCTGTTCCTGCTGTCCATCGTGGTAGCAGTGGTGATGGCGACCCTGGCCTTGTGGCTCAAGTTCCGCCTGGCGCGCCTGAAAGGCCGCTGGGCTTCGCCGCTGTGGAGCTCCGTGGTCATGGGCCTGGCGGTGGCCTGCATGCACTACACCGCGATGGCCGCTGCCTATTTTGTGCGCGATACCCGCGGCGCCGACGCGGCGGCGGGCGTCGCCGCGCCCGCCCACATCAGCCCCAGTACCCTGGCCGCCTCCGTGCTGGTGTTTACCAGCCTGTTGATCGTGGTCACGATCGTCGCCACCTATGTCGGCAAGCGCCGCCTGTTCTCCTTCGAACGCTCGTACCGCCTGATCGCCCTGCTGATTCTTGGCTGGACTGTGATCGCCTGGCTTGGCGCCAGCTACTTCCAGCAGCGCATGGCCGATGAACTGTACCAGCAACAGCTGCAGATAGCGCAGGAACAGGCTGCCAACGTCGCCAACAATATTGAAGAAAGCGCGGCGCGCATGCGCGGCTTCGCGCTGATGCTGGCGCGCGATCCCGGCATCCGCCAGATTGCCCGGCAAGGAGTCGACACGCCGGGCGCCAACGAACGCCTGGCGGAAATGACGCGCGCACTGAAGGTCAACAGCTTGTTCGTGCTCGATGCTGCCGGTACCAGCATCGCCACCGCCGCCGACGCCCACCTGTATATCGGCAAAAGCTTCGCCGACCGCGAATACTTCACACAGGCGCGCGCCGGCCAGGAGGGGCAGCAATACGGTGTCAGCCGCGATGGCAAAGTCGGTTCACTGTATTACTCCCATGCTATTCGCGATGGCGAGCGCTTCCTCGGGGTTGCGGCCGTCAAGCTGAATGCCGCCAACATCGCATCCATGACCGGGCGAACGCAGGCTTGGGTGACGGATGCCAACGGGGTGATCATCCACGCTGCCGCCCCTGCCCTGTCCCACCTTGCCTTGCCAGCGGCACGCGTGCACATGCTGGATCCGGCACAGCTCCGCCAGCGCTATGCGCGCGAGCGTTTCGAAAGCGTCGCACTGGAACCATGGGACAGAGCAGCCATGCCGGCCGTGGCGCGCATTGCCGGTGCGCGTGTGCCAAGCGTACTGGCGACGCGCACCTTATCCGATGGCAGCCTGGCTGTCACGGTGCCGCGGCCTTTGCCGGCCCTGCTGCACCAGGGAACACGCCGCTTCTGGCTGTTCCTGCTGATCGAATTCTCCGGCAGCATGCTGGTGGCCGCCGCCACCGCTACCGCGCTCTACCTGCGCGAGAGGCAGAAGGCCGATGCCGACCTGCGCGTCGCCGCCACCGCTTTCGAATCGCTGGAAGGCATGGCCATCACCGACGCCGACCACATGATCCTGCGCGTCAATCGCGCGTATACCGACATCACCGGCTTTTCCGAACGCGATGCACTGGACCACGAACTGCTGGTGTGCGATGAACCGGCGCTGCAACAGCGCATCTGGGAAGGCGTGGCGGCGCATGGCGCGTGGCAGGGCGAGGTCTGGCAACTGCGCAAGGGCGGCGGGCGCTTCCCCTGCTGGCTGGTGGTAACGGCCGTGCGCGATGCTGCCGGCGAAATCACCCATCACGTCTGCGCGCTGACTGATATCACCGAACGCAAGGCTTCGGAGCAAGAGATCCGCAACCTCGCGCTGTTCGACTTCCTGACGCAGCTGCCGAACCGGCGCTGCCTGATGGACCGTTTGCAGCACGCACTTGCGTCCAGCGCACGCACCGGCCAGTGCGGCGCCCTGCTGTTCATCGACCTGGACAACTTCAAGGACCTGAACGACACGCTGGGTCACAACGTGGGCGACATGCTGCTGCAGCAGGCCGCGCGCCGCTTTGTCGGCTGCGTGCGCGAAAGCGATACCGTGGCCCGCCTTGGCGGCGACGAATTCGTGATCATGCTGGAAAACCTGCCTGACGATACCGAACAGGCTGCCGAACAGGCGCGCGCCATCGGCGCCAAGCTGCTGGCGCGGCAAAACGAGCCTTACATCATGGGGCCGCACCAGCATAGCTGCACCTCCAGTGTCGGCATTACGGTCTTCCGCGGCGAGCAGGAAAGCCTGGAAGACCTGCTGAAGCAAACCGACCTCGCGATGTACCAGGCCAAGGCAGCCGGCCGCAATACCATGTGCTTCTTTGACCCAGCCATGCAGACCGTGGTCAGCGCCCGCGCCGCCCTCGACGCGGACCTGCGCCACGGCCTGTCGCTGCAGCAGTTCATACTGCACTACCAGCCACAGGTCGACGCAGAAGGCCGCATCACAGGCGCCGAGGCCCTGTTGCGCTGGCAGCACCCGACACGCGGCCTGGTGCCGCCGATGCAGTTTATCGCAGCGGCCGAAACATCGGGCCTGATCCTGCCGCTCGGCGGCTGGGTGCTGGAGCAAGCCTGCGCACAACTGGTGGCCTGGGCGCGTGAACCGGCGACAGCCGCACTGGAACTGGCGGTGAACGTCAGTCCGCGCCAGTTCTACCAGGCCGATTTCGTCGAACAGGTGATGAGCGCGCTGGTACGCAGCGGTGCTTCACCGCGCTTGCTGAAGCTGGAACTGACCGAGGGCCTGCTGCTGGACGATGTGGAGGCATCGATTGCCAAGATGGCGCTGCTGAAGGCCGCCGGCATCGGCATCTCGCTGGACGACTTCGGCACCGGCTATTCCTCGCTGGCTTACCTGAAGCGCCTGCCGTTATGCCAGTTGAAGATCGACCGCTCGTTCGTGCGCGACATCCTGCACAACGCCGACGATGCCGCCATCACCAAGACGATCCTGACGCTGGCCGACAGCATGGGGTTGTCGGCCATTGCCGAAGGCGTGGAATCGGTGGAACAAAAGAACTACCTCGCGCGCCAGGGCTGCCACGCCTTCCAGGGCTACCTGTTTGGCGCACCGCTGCCGCTGGCCGAATTCGAGGCGCTACTGTT
>DASWTB010000497.1:0-1519 GCA_036402315.1 Pseudoduganella sp.
GACTGGCTTTGGTCCCATTCACACCTCAAAAATTTGCAAGGAATTGCCACCATTCTAACGATTCCTTGCAATTCCCAGCAGTGTTTTTTACCCGTTTCGCCTTTAGAATCAGGCGATATTCAATTGTTCAGGGCCGACTACTGAGACTCACCATGAGACCATGAAACTGCTTTTTCACGTCGAGGTCACCGGCGCGCCTGAGATCTACTATACGAGCAAACGCTACATCAGCAGTTGCCCCGTAAGCGTCAGCCCAGCACCGTCTATACGTAGCAAGTAGCCTCTGGTCGCGATCTTCGCGCCGGCTTGCTAACTAGGCCGGGAGCGGATGACACCAGGCTGCTTCCGGTGTTGCTGAAGCCATCGTCTCCACCGGCAAAGCTGGCAAGCGGCGCGTGCGAGTACTATCGAGATCACCATTGCCGACGCCACCGTGCGTGTCAGTACCGGTACGGATGCCGCGTTGCTACGGCTTGTACTTCAAAGCTTGCGCGCATGATTGGCCTTCCTGCTGGCACCCGGATCTGGCTTACCGCCGGCATCACCGATATGCGCGCTGGCTGAGGATCCATTCAGCGGCCACGTCGTCATGTTTCGTGGCCGGCGCGGCGATATGATCAAGATCCTGCGGTGTACCGGCGATGGCCTGTGCCTGCTGGCCAAGCGGCAGGAGCGTGGCCGCTTTGTCTGGCCGCAGGCCACCAGCGGCACCGCGATGCTGACGCAGGCGCAATTATCGATGCTGCTCGACACTCGGCAACCAACTCTACATAGAGAAAGCCGGCCTGACACAATCGCTGACGAACCGCCTGGCGACGTCACAACAAGCTGCGGCCAGCGCCCGGCATAGCATATCTGGATGACCCGCTGGATCTCCTAATACTCCTTCGGCAGGCGGACCTGCACTTCGAATTGCCCGCCCGCTGGTCCTGCCTGCATCGTCGCCCGGCCACCGTACAGCAGTTGCAGGCGGCGCTCGATATTCGCCAGCCCCAGCCCCGTGCCGGCATTCGCCGACAAGTGCGCTGGTGGCATGTCATTGCGGACTTGCAGCACCAGTTGCCGCTCCTGGTGCCCCACCTGCAGCTGCAGGCTGCCGCCCCCACGCAAATTCCCGATGCCGTGCTTGATGGCGTTCTCCACCAGCAGCTGCAACAGCATTGGCGGCACCATGCAGGCCTGCAGCTCGTTCGGCACATGGAAAGTGAAGCGCAGGCGGTCCTCCAGCTGCGCGCGCACCACGTCGATATAGCGGTGGATGATTTCCATCTCTCTTGCCAGTTGCACCTTGGCTTGCCGTCCGCTCTCCAGCGAATAGCGCAGGATGTCGGACAGGGCCAGCACCATGGCATCGGCCCGCTGCGCATCCTCGTGGATCATGAAGCGCAGGTTGTTCAGTGAGTTAAACAGGAAATGCGGATTCAGCTGGCCAGACAGGCTGTTCAACTGGGCTTCCTTCAGGCTGTCCTGCAGGCGCAGGTTGGCCATTGCCGCTTCCCGGATATGGCGCTGGCCGGTC
>DASWTB010000498.1:0-4676 GCA_036402315.1 Pseudoduganella sp.
GACTGGCTTTGGTCCCATTCACACCTCAAAAATTTGCAAGGAATTGCCACCATTCTAACGATTCCTTGCAATTCCCAGCAGTGTTTTTTACCCGTTTCGCCTTTAGAATCAGGCGATATTCAATTGTTCAGGGCCGACTACGTAGCGATCCACAGCAAGTTTTGATACCAAAACTAAAACAGCGGCCATCCAAACAAAGATTCGTAGTCCATCAATGCTGGCGATGAGATCCCAAAGGCTAGTGCTACCGGACGAAACCAATCTATAGATCTCGACATATCGTTCGTAGGGCAAGACGATGAGCCACACTAACGCAAGGTAGTTGAAAGCACGATTCTTAGAGGAAAGGAAATAGATGTTCAAAACGACCATTCCAATGTGCTTTAGGTAAGAGAACTGCTTCACGCCACTGGCATCAAGATGAGAAACTAAAGAGATGAGAGTCAAAATAATGTAAATCACCAGCAAACCCACTGCGGTGAAATAGAAAGCCGGCTTTTCTCGAAAGATGCTCATCGATATCTCTCTAGCAAATATGTGATAAAAAATAGCAATATAACATGAGGGACTTCGGGATAATATTGGTCGGACATTTGTCAGGCTGTACAGAAAAAGAGTCGAGGGGCGGTTATTGGCCGAAAGTGTCAGCTTCAATGCACCGTCGCCGGCAACGTTCGCCTTTTCGCTTCCTGCCAGCTAAGTTGGAGCAATTGGTCCAGCTCCGACTCCCGGCTACGGAGCACCAAGCCAGCCATTGACGCTACGAAGCCTTCCGGGCAAGTGTCATCAAGAAGCTGGGACAGGCACGCTGCAACCCTATGTTGAATTTCATTGACTCGTCGAAGCTCACGAGGATGAGTAAGGTCATCGGTGCCGACTTCATAGCTATTGCGTCCCGCAACGGTTAACTCAAAACTCAGTCTCGCAAGGAAGCGAAGCTGACCCTCAAGGGGAAGAGCACTAATCCAAGCTGCTTCGTTAGAAACTATTTGCATACATCAAGTAGTAGAAATTTATTTCGGCCTGTCCGCTAGGTGCAGCCGTTTTCGATTGGGCTCAGGATCTCAGCCCGAGCGGAGTGGCACTGGCTAGCACAGGAAAACGTTCCGCCAAGGCTGCATCAAGACGACGTAAAAAACTCCGGCCATATGCACCGTCTGCCAAATCGTCCACCAGCACATGCGGAATATCGGCGACATATTCCCGGGATATCGAGGCTAAGCCCATCGCGATGGCAGCCACGCTGTCGACATCTCCACCAAAGTTCACGCAATCACGCAACAGGGCAGACATACTGCGATTCCTGAGCAAGGCAGTGCTGACCGCATGCACTGTTTGAATCGCATCGCACTCAACCTCGGCCTGCCAGTCGCGGCGCAGTGAAAGTCCGGTCTCTCGCACCACCAGGTCCGGCAAGTCATCCAGCTGGGCATTTTCATACATGAGCACATGCGCCATCAAAGCCACTGCCTGCGATGACAGCACGCCTTCGCTAGTGGCGTGAGTGACCATTGCCTGCTCGCTGGCGAGTGCCATCACGTGCTGTTTTTCCGCAATCAAGCCAAGCGGCACCGCGCGCATCGCAGCGCCATTCCGCTTGCTGTCGGGGCGAATACGCTGCCTGAGCATGGCCCCAGTCTCGCATTCATCCATGAGCGCCTGGAAACCCTTCGCGTAGCCCAGCCGGCGGTCGCGCCGGTAACAGCGGACATAGGCGTCGGCGAAGTCGTCGCTGCGCGCGTCTGATTTGGCAAGCAGCACTTCGGCGTTGGCAATGCTCATCTGCGTGTCGTCGGTATATCGGCCGGCTTGGAGTCCGAGTTCATGCTCGACGTAGGCGGCCAGCGTGTTGTGTGCGGCAATTTTCTCTCGGCTACAGAACTCAAAGCCCGCGCCGTACGCATCTCCAATCGCAATTTCAACCAGCATTTCAGATCATCCCTTGTACATGTGGAGGAGGTATAACGCACAGCTAATCGCCATCGCCGGTAAACGGGTCGCGCGGCGATTTCGGCTTGATGCCCCGGCGCGCCAATGCCTCGCGCAGCAGGAACTCGATTTCCGCGTTCACGCTGCGCAGGTCCTGGGCGGCCAGGCGTTGCAGTTCATCCCACAACGCCGGGTCTATCCTCAGGGGGAAGGCTTTTTTGCCGGGGCTTGCCATCTTGACTCAGTTGTACAAGGTGCCTGTGTTGACGATAGGCTGGGTCTCTTTATCCGAGCACAGTACCACCAGCAGGTTGCTGACCATCGCCGCCTTTCGCTCCGCGTCCAGTTCGACGATCTCGCGCTCGGCCAGTGCATTCAGGGCCGATTCAACCATGCTGACCGCACCGTGCACGATGCGGGAACGGGCGCTGACGATGGCCTCGGCCTGCTGGCGGCGCAGCATGACTTGCGCGATTTCGGGCGCGTAGGCGAGGTGGGTCAGCTTGGCGTCGACGGTCTCGACGCCGGCAGCCTTGAAGCGCTCCTGCAGCTCGCTGCGCAGGGCAAGCGACACTTCATCCATGCCGGAGCGCAGCGTCATCTCTCCTTTCGCCAGGTCTTCGCCATCGTCGTAAGCATAGCGCGAGGCGAGGTGGCGGATTGCCGCTTCTGCCTGCACGGCCACGTAGCGCTCGAAATCATCCACGTCGAAGATGGCTTGCGCCGTGTCCTGCACGCGCCAGACGATGGCGGCGGAAATCTCGACCGGGTTGCCGCGCTTGTCGTTCACCTTCAGCGTCGGCGCATTCAGGTTGCGGGCGCGCAGCGACAGGCGCTGCTTGCGGTACAGCGGGAAGGCCCAGCGCAGGCCTTCGCTGCGGTCGGTGCCGATGTACTGGCCGAACAGGGTAAGGATGGCGCTTTCATTCGGCTGCAGCATGTACAGCCCCGGCGCCAGGAACACCGCTACGATGACGCAGGCTGCAGCGAGCAGCGGCTGGAATCCGCGCGCCAGAAGGAAGGCGGAAATCGCCAGCAAGACGACGACGGTCAACGCCAGGTAACCACTGTAAGACGAAAACGGCTTTTCGGTTCGGTTCATGATCCATCCAGAGGGTTAAATCAAAGTGATATCACTTTAGTCTCACTTTTCGGGGTTGTCAAATTATTCTCGTTTGTTTAACCCTTTTTTTCTTGCCAGCCCGATTCCTGTTCAAGAGCGTTCATTTTGAAGGGAGTAATCATGTTGGCGAGGCTCATTCTTGTGTTGTGCATGCTGGCCGGCGGCACAGCCCTGGCGCAAATTCCGCCGTTGATCCGGTCGCAAACGTCGGCCAATGAAACGCCGGTTCGCGTGCAAAGCGCGGCCGTGCAGACCGTCATATCAGGCGGCATGGCAGAAACGACGGTCAAGCTGGTCTTTTTCAACCCGAATTCGCGCCAACTGGAAGGGGACCTGCAGTTCCCACTGGGTGAGGGCGAGCAGATCACCGGCTTCTCCCTCGATGTGGATGGCGAAATGCGGCCAGCCGTGCCGGTCGGGAAAGAACGCGGGCGCCAGATCCTGGAGGCTGAGGAGCGTCGCCGCATTGACCCTGCCTTGCTGGAACATACTCAAGGCAATAACTTCAAGCTGCGCATCTATCCGATTCCGGGCCGTGGGACGCGGACCGTGGAACTGAAATATGCGTCGATGCTGGCGCGCCACGGCAAGGAATGGACCTTCCCGCTGACCCTGCGCCAGTATGGCGTTCCGGTGGCGTTGGATGTGCGCGTGATGGGGGGCGAAGAAGCGCCCGCCGCTGGACCGGCTGGCCGGTTCGCGCCGATGCAAGGTGGCTGGCAGCTTGAAGATGCGAAAGCAAAGGGCGAACTTCAGGTGCATGTGCCGGTAGCGACGGACAAGGGCCGCTACTACGTCCAGGAGTTCAATGGCCAGCGCTATTTTCTCGCGGAGGTACCCGTGGCAACGGAGCGCAAACCGCGTCTCCTGCCGAAAGTAGTGGGCGTGCTGTGGGATAGCTCAGGCTCGGGCGCCAAGCGCAACATCGCCAGGGAGTTGAGTGTGCTGGCTAATTACCTGAATGCGCTAGGCGACGTCGAAGTACGCCTGGTGCGCCTGCGCGACAAGCCCGAACCCGTCAAGGTATTCAAGCTGGCCAAAGGCGAGGCGAGCCGCCTCCTCAAGGAGCTGGAGGCAACCGTCTACGATGGCGCGAGCGCGCTGGCCGATTGGCAGCCGCAAGCCGATGTTGAGGAATACTTGATGTTCAGCGATGGCTTGCGCAACTACGGCGCCGGCGCATTCCCGCAGCTGGGCAAAAACCGCCGCCTGTTCACGCTTTCTTCCAGCGCAGGCGCCGACAGCGCCCGGCTGGCGGCATGGGCCGGCGCCAACGGCGGCAAGTACGTAGCCATCCAGCAGGACCCATGGTATTCGGCGCAGGAGCTGATTTCCGAGGGCGTGAGGGTGACTGGCGCATCGGGGCCGTTAGGCGAAGCGAGCGAAATCGTTGTCGATGACAGCCAGGTCCAGGCAGGACTGCTGCGCGTGGCAGGAAAAGTGCACGGTGGTGGATCTTTTTCAGTTGGCCTGGGCGACGGCAGGACGATCCTGTCCTTGCCATTCGAGCGTGCCAAGGGCGTGGAGCATCCGCTGGCGGCATGGTGGTGGGCCAACCGGCGCATTGCGCAACTGGAGGGCGATTACGAACTCAATCGCGCAGCGATCCGTCGACTGGGCCTGG
>DASWTB010000499.1:0-6680 GCA_036402315.1 Pseudoduganella sp.
TCCAGTGGATCGCGCACCAGGTTCAGGCCTGCCAGGTCGCCCATGGTCGGACGGCTGACGTCAGGCACTTTGGTCACGCGCTGGTAAACGATCTTGTTACGACCGCGGATAGTGATGGAGCGCTTGACCACCTGGGATTTCGCAGCCGGGGCGGCATAACGGGTACCAGCTTTCTTGACGGCCGCTTGTGCAGATCCAATTGAAGCCGATGCGCAAAGCAAGGACACAAGCACGCTGATAGCAAGTTTGTTCATTCGTCATTCCCCGGTGTGAAGCAGCAGAATCGCTAGTTGCAGTGTAGCAAAATCAGTTTACCGCGCAAGCAAAATCAAACTTTTCTGCACCAATGTTTTCAGCCGCACAATACACATTTTCCATAGTGACGCGAGGCTGCAACGGAAGCTTGTTCACTCCATAAATTTAACAAACTTGGCAATCGGCTCGCGCTCAGTTACCAGCGTGTTTTCAATTTTTCCACTATCAGCATAGCCAAGCGACATCCCACATACAACAGTTTCGCTGGCCGGCAGCCCCAATACCTCGCTGATAATGCGGTGGTACTGTGTAAAGGCTGCCTGCGGGCAGGTATCAAGGCCACGTCCGCGCGCGGCCACCATGATATTTTGCAAGAACATCCCGTAATCGAGCCAGGAGCCCTGCTCCATGATACGGTCGATGGTGAAGATCATGCCGACAGGCGCGCCGAAGAACTCGAAGTTGCGGCCATGCTGCGCCGCCATGCCGGCCTTGTTCTCGCGGGTCAGGCCAAGCAGCGAGTACAAATCCCAGCCCACTTTGCGGCGGCGGTCGATATACGGCGACACCCATTCGCGCGGATAGTAGGCGTATTCCTCGGTATGCAGCTTGTTCTGCTCCGGATCGGCATATGCAGCCAGGATCCTCGAAGACAAGGCCTGTTTCATGGCGCCAGTCAGCACGTAGACCTGCCAGGGCTGGGTGTTGGTGCCGGAAGGCGCGCGGGCCGCGACTTCCATGATGGCTTCGATATCTTCGCGCGGTACCGGGGTCGGCAGGAAGGCGCGGATCGAACGGCGCGAGGTGATGGCCGCGTCAACGGCCTGCTGTTCTGGGGAGCTGATCATGATTGTGACCTATTTGGGTTGCCTAACCACAAATATTACTCCAATCACCGCCAGCGCCATACCGGCAATTCCCGTCCAGCTGAGCACTTCGCCAAACATGGCCCAGGCCATGAGGGCCGTGGTGGGTGGCGTCAGGTAAAGCAGGCTTGTGACCTGGGTCGCATTGCTGCGACGGATCAGCGCAAACAGAAGGAAAATCGCGCCGATGGACAACGCCAGCACAGACCAGGCCCAGGCGCCGAAGAATTGCGGGGTCCACTGGATCGACCCCATGTCTTCCAGCAGCCAGGCAAACGGCAGCACTACCGCGAATGAGGCGGCGAACTGGATGACGGTGCCGGTGCGCAGGTCGAACTGGGGACAGTAATGCTTTTGATAGAGTGTCCCAGCCGTAATCGATAACAGTGCAAAGACTGCCAACGCGATCGCCTGCCAACTGAGCCCAACCAGCGTGATCTTCGCGTAAACTACCAAGGCTACGCCGCCAAGGCCGAATAACAGCCCAAGCCACTGGCGCGGCCGCACCCGCTCGCCAATCAGCGGCGCTGCAAAAGCAGTCAGGATCGGCTGCATGCCGACGATCAGGGCCGACAGCCCCGCCGGCATGCCCAATTTGATGGCGCACCAGACGCCGCTCAGGTATCCAGCCTGCAGCAGCAAACCGGCCAAGGCCACCTGCCCCACCTTCCCTTTCGGCCATGGCGCGCGCAGCAGCAGGACGGCCGGCGCCAGGATCGCCAGCACACCAAGGAAGCGCAGCAGCAGGAAGGTCAACGGTGGCGCATACGGCAGGCCATAACGCGCCACGATAAAGCCGGTACTCCAAAGGAAGACAAAGAACAGCGGGATAGGAGAAAAGAGGGAGCGCATCCGGCGATTCTAGCACCGGGAACATATTCCCTGCTTGGCAGCAATAACCGCGACTTTTCTGATCAGAAACCCTTTACTGACAAGAAGTTAGTTACTTTGTGCAATGCACAAAAACCGCTTGACTTTGATTCCTGAAACCGGATAATTGCCTTTGTTGCGTTGCACAATGCGTTGTCTACTGTTGTAGAAACATTAAGTTCCAACGACTAATTCACTTATTTGGAGAGTCCAATGTTTGCGATTCCTGAGCAGTTTTCCAATGCCACCAAGGCCAACTTCGAAAGCCAATTTGCACTCTTTTCTTCGCTGACCAACAAAGCCTTCGAAGGCGTTGAGAAGTTCGTAGACCTGAACATCACCGCAGCCAAGGCATCGCTGGAAGAATCGTCGGTCGCTACCAAGCAGCTGCTGGCTGCCAAGGACCCACAAGAGTTCTTCACGCTGACCGCTGCCCAGGCCCAGCCAGTTGCTGAGAAAGCTATCGCTTACGGCCGTCACCTGGCATCGATCGCTTCCGGCACCGGCGCCGAATTCAGCAAGGCCGCCGAAACCCAGATCGCGGAAACCAACCGCAAGGTGATCTCCCTGGTTGACGAAGTGAGCAAGAATGCCCCAGCCGGCAGCGAAAGCGCCGTGGCCCTGTTCAAGTCCGCCCTGAACAACGCCAACGCCGGTTACGAGCAGTTCACCAAGAGCGCCAAGGCCGCTGCTGAAACTTTCGAAGCTAACGTGAACGCCGCTGTGAACCAGTTCACCGCTGCCGCCGCCAATGGCAAGAAGCAGTAATTGAAATACCCGCCGGCCCCAGCGGCCGGCATGCAGCAACGCTGTACGCAGGTCTCCTCGGCATCCGTGGTTTCCTCTCAGCGGGTGTCCTTCCCGAGCCCCGGCAAAGTCCGGGGCTTTTTTTGCCCGCAGGTTTACATTTCATCTAAAACGAGATAATCTGTCTTAATGATGAAACGAACTCCCGAACAGCAGCACCTGCTGGACCAGTTGAAACATGTGGCCGAAGGGCTCGGGCGCACGCTGGCGCCCTTCACTGAAGTAGTGCTGCATGACCTGCTCGATCCAGGACATGCCGTGCTGGCGATCCACAACAATCTCTCGGGCCGCCAGGTGGGCGAGCCCGCGACCGAGCTCGGGCTGGCTCGGATTGCCGATCCGGCTTTCCCGCAAGTGCTGGCCAACTACCCAAACACCTTCCCCGACGGCCGCCCGGCGAAAAGCACCTCCATCGGCATCAAGGACAGCGAAGGTCAATACATCGCCGCGCTCTGCATGAACGTGGACCTGAACCTGTTCCGCAGCCTGCAGGCAATGCTGGGCCAGTTCAGCAACGTTAATCCTGCTGCCGCGGTCATCGAATCGCTCGCGCCGGCGGCCGGCGCCGACGCGATCCGCGCCCATATCGAGCAATTCGCCGCGCGCCTCTCCACCACCCCGCGCGCGCTGAAAGCCGACGACCGCCGCGCCCTCCTGCGCGAACTGGGCGACGCCGGCCTGCTGGAAATGCGACGCTCGATGGAAACCATCGCTGCCCACCTGGGCGTATCCCGCGCCACGGTCTACAACTATGCGAAATAACGATGCCCGCCTGCTGATACTGAATCGCGACGCTGTCGCCGCCCTGCTGCAACCGGACGACGTGCGTGCCGCTGTGCGCCAAGCCTTTGCCTTGCATGCGGCGCGCGCCGCCCGCGTCTTCCCGCTGGTGCGCGAAGAATTGCCGGGCAGCGCAGTCTTCGGCATCAAGTCGGGCGACGTGCCTTCGCAGGAACTGCTTGGTTTCAAGGCTGCCGGCTTCTGGCCAGCAAATCGCGAAGCCGGCGGCGAGGCGCACCAGGCCACCATCATGCTGATCGATCCCCGCACCGGCCGCCCGCTGTGCATCGCTGACGGCAACGCAGTGACCACCGCACGCACCGCGGCCGCAGGCGCCCTCGGCCTGCAATTGCTGGCACGCGCAGATAGCGAGCAGTTGTGCGTGTTCGGTACCGGCGTGCAGGCACGCGGCCACGTAGAGTACGCTCTGCACACCCTGCCCTCCCTCAAGCGCGTGCGTTACGTAACTTCCGACGGCCGGTGCGCGCCGGAATTTGAAACGCTGTTCGCCGGGCGCTGCGATGTTGCGCTGGCTGGCGGTGCATGCACTGCGGCTGCCGATGCTGCAGTCGCGGCGTCGGATGTGATCATCACCGCGACGCCCGGCCGCAGCATGCTGTTCAGCGCTGATGCCGTACGCGCTGGCACCCACATCAATGCCGTCGGCGCCGACACGCAGGGCAAGCGCGAATTGCCGGCCGGCCTGCTGGAGCGCGCCCGCATTTGGGCCGATGACCTGCTGCAGGCGCGGCACATCGGCGAGCTCCAATGGGCGCACGAAATTCCGGCCGCCGAGCTGGGTGACCTGCTGGCTGCCGGCGCGGGCACGCCGCCACCCGCAGCAGGCGACATCACGATTTTTGATATGACGGGCATTGCCCTGCAGGACCTCACCACGGTGCGCATGCTGTACGAGCGCGCCCTCGCCAACAACATCGGCCAGAACATCCCCTGGCCCTGGTAAGGAAGGAGAACCATGAGCATCACTTACGAAGACGTCGTCGCAGCAGCCGGCCGCATTGAGGGCCACGCCCACCGCACGCCAGTGCTGACTTCCCGCACCGCCAACGAAGAACTGGGCGCAGAGATTTTCTTCAAGGCCGAGAACATGCAGCGCATGGGCGCCTTCAAGTTCCGCGGCGGTTTCAATGCCCTCTCGCGTTTCAACGAAGCGCAGCGCAAGGCCGGCGTGGTGGCTTTCTCGTCCGGCAATCATGCGCAGGCGATTGCGCTGTCCGCCAAGCTGCTGGGCATCCCGGCCACGATCATCATGCCGGAGGATGCACCGGCATCGAAGATCGCCGCGACCCGCGGCTACGGCGGCAACGTGGTGACCTACGACCGCTACAAGGAAGACCGCGAAGAAATCGGCCGCAAGCTGGCGGAACAAAAAGGCATGACCCTGATCCCGCCATACGACCATGCGGACGTGATTGCCGGCCAGGGTACGGCAGCCAAGGAACTGTTCGAGGAAGTGGGCGAGCTGGATTACTTCTTCGTCTGCCTCGGCGGCGGCGGGCTGCTGTCAGGCTCAGCGCTGGCGACGCGCGCGCTATCGCCAAACTGCAAGCTGTATGGGGTAGAACCGGAAGCCGGCAACGACGGCCAGCAATCGTTCCGCAGCGGGTCGATCGTGCATATCGACACACCGAAGACCATCGCCGACGGTGCGCAAACCCAGCACCTTGGCTCCTTGACCTTCCCCATCATCAAGCGCGAAGTGGACGACATCCTGACCGTCAGCGACGCGGAACTGGTGGACGCGATGCGCTTCTTCGCTTCGCGCATGAAGATTGTGGTGGAACCGACCGGCTGCCTGGGCTTCGCCGCCGCGCGCAAGATGAAGGAAGCGTTGCGCGGCAAGCGCGTGGGAGTACTGATCAGCGGCGGCAACGTCGATATCGAACGCTTCGCCGCCCTGCTGTCTTAAGCAGGAATCACCTGTACCATGGGCCAGCGCTCCGCGTAACGCTTTTGCGCCACGCGGGCGCGGTACATGTCGGCTGTGGCGCGCCTCGGATTGTGGCGCACCACCATGCCGAACAGGTCGTCCAGGCCATGCGGGGCGATGATGTGCAATGTATCGTCCCAGTCCAGCCACAGGCCGACGCAAGTTGCGTATTCAGGCCAGGTGGCGATGGCTTCCTCCAGGGACAAAAGCGGCGCGACCGGAAACGGGTACCAGCGATGAACGCTGGCCTGGTTGACTACCTCCCAGTGCGGCCCAAGCAATTGCGCCAGCTCCTTGTCGCGCGCAGGCAGGAGGTTCGATGCATCGAAGTGGGCCAGGTCGACATCGGGCAAGGCTGCGGCGTTGTGCACGCTGTGCAGCACATCCCATACCAATGTACGCACCGCGCCGGCGCCGATGCACCACGACTGCAGGCGCAATTCGCGCGCCGCACGCAGATATTCCATGAACCAGCCGGACTGGCGCGCCATCTGCAGCAGCGCGCCTTCATGGTTCATCATTCGCCGAGGTAGGCGGCCTTCACGCGCGGATCGTGCAGCATGTCTTCCGCGTTGCCGGTCATGGTGACCGAGCCGGACTCCATCACGTAGCCGCGGTTCGCCGCTTGCAGCGCCAGCTTGGCGTTCTGCTCCACCAGCAGGATGGTGATGCCCTGCTTGTGCACATCGCGGATCACTTCGAAAATCTTCTCGACCATGATCGGCGACAGGCCCATCGACGGCTCGTCCAGCAGCAACAGGTGCGGGTGGCACATCAGCGCACGGGCCATGGCCAGCATCTGCTGCTCGCCGCCGGACAAGGTACCCGCGAGCTGCGAAGCGCGTTCTTTCAGGCGTGGGAACACGCCGAACCATTTCTCGATGTCGGCAGCAATCGCCGCCTTGTCGTTCATGGTGTAGGCGCCCATCATCAGGTTTTCTGTGATGGTCATGCGGGTGAATACGCCGCGGCCTTCCGGCACCATGGCCAGCTTTTTCTCCACCAGGTGGAAGGACTGCGAGCCTTTCAGCGACTGGCCCATATAGGCGACCGTGCCCTCCACTTTGCATAGAGGCAGGGTGCCGGTGATGGCCTTCAGCGTGGTGGTCTTGCCGGCGCCATTGGCGCCGATCAGCGTCACCAGTTCGCCT
>DASWTB010000500.1:0-2380 GCA_036402315.1 Pseudoduganella sp.
GAAAGTCGGGGTCAGCTCCGGCAATCAGACATTTTTTTCCCTTGTGAAAAAAATGTCTGATTGCCGGAGCTGACCCCGACTTTCAAGCGAAGAGTTCTTCGACGCGGGACATGCGGCGGGCGGCTTCGCCTGACAAGCCGCCGGAAGCGGTCATGATCTGGCGGATGCCTTCCAGTGCGCGTTTGCGGTCCACGTCAGCCAACAGCTTGGGTATGGCCGACATGGCGCGCTCTTCGTCCAGTTGCAGGATCATGTTCTGCTCGTGCACCACCTCCTTGAAACGCGCCAGCGGTACGCGCTCCTTGGCCGGCAGCAGTGCACGCAGCTCGCGCAGGACGCCAAACGCCCGCTCGTCGGCCACGCGCACCTCCGGGCTGCGGGCAATGTACAGGATCGAGCGCACCACTGCTTCGCGCTCGCCGCCACTGGCCAGCCGCTTGGCCGCTTCGGTGCGCCGTGCGGCCACCACCGATTCGCGCGCAATATCGCGCCCGATGCGACGGCGGATATTGGCTGAATCGGCACGCAAGCCCACCAGTGTTTGCAGCAACGGATGGCCATAGGTGGACAGGAAGAATTGCTCCACCGCCTGGTCGCGCAGCACCTGGTACTGGTCCAGCGCCGACACGATCCGCTCCGATGCCGCTTCCTGCATCTTCAGGAAGAAGTTGTCGTCCGCGACCGGCTTGCGCTGCCCGCGCACTTGCTCGGCCAAAGCACTGATCCCGTTCAGGAAAGGGTTCATATCGGAGAACAGCTCATAGCGCACGCGGTATGGATGCATGCGCCGCATCCACTCTGCCGTCTGCTCATTCGTCGCAGCCTGCACCAGCGGACTGAAGAAGGTGCGATACAGGCCCTGGTTGATTTCAGACAGGCGCGCCACCGTGGCGAAGCGGCGCTCATCTTCGTCGTCATTGCCGCCCAGCGCGCGCAGCTCGTTCAGGTCGCGCCGCTCAAAGCGCACCACGTAATTCCCGTCCACCAGCTCGGGGCTGTGCACGCCCTCGCCTGCCTTGTCGATGAACACCGCCTCGTACAGGCCAGGCGGCAGCACGTCGATCAAGTCCATCGAGCGTGTGAATTCCTCATGCTCCTTATTGGCCACGGAGGCCGACACGAAGATCCCCAGGTGCCCAATCGATTCGTGCAGTGTATACACCACTGTTTGCCCACCCGCCACTAGGGCCGCATCGTCCTCGTATAAATCCAGCAGCCAGCCCAGCGCCTGCTGCGGCGGCGTGATGTCGTCGCCCCAGGAGCAGAACACGACGATCGGCGAGCGGATATTGCGCAAGTCGATGCGGCGCCCGGCCGTGTCATGGATGGTGCCGTTGCTCAGTCGATTGCCGACAAACAGGTTATCGGTGATGAACTGGATTTCTTCCGCATTCAGCAGCACCGGGTTGCCCCACCAGCGCTCGAATTCGAGGAAGCGCTTTTCTTCGGTATCGACGTTGGCGTACACGTGGTAGGCCTTCTTCCAATAGGTATTGGAAGGATTCATGCTCTCGAAATTGCTGACCAGGTGAGCGCCGTCGAACCTGCCATTGCCAAGGTCGCCCGCGAGGGACGTCATCCAGGTGCCGCCAGTCAGCCCTCCCAGGTAGCGCAAAGGATTCTTGCCGCGCACACCGGCCCAATAGGATAGCGGCGCCCCGGCCAGCACCAGCGGGCCTGCCAGTTCGGGATGCAGCGCGGCCGTCATCATGATCTGCCAGCCGGCCTGGCAATTGCCGATCAGCGCCGGCTTGCCTTCCGCCTTCGGGTGCAGGTAGGCCACCTGTTCGATGAACTGCGCTTCCGCATGGCATACGTCCTCGATGGTCTGGCCCGGCACCGGCGCCGGCAGGAAGCCGATGAAGTAGCAGGGATTGCCCGCCTTCAAGACCACGCCGATTTCGCTGTCCTGCTTCATGCCGCCGATGCCCGGTCCATGGCCGGCGCGTGGATCGACCACGATGAAGGGCCGCTTGTCGTCGTCAATCAGCACGCCTTCCGGCGGGATGATACGCATCAGGGAGTAATTCACCGGCCGCGGAAGCGTGCGGCCGTCGATGACGGTCTCGAATTCGAAATTGAGCACATGGGGCGCGGTTTCGCGCTCTCGCGCATTGCGCTCGGTGCCGCGGCGGTACAGAACGTCCATGAACAGGATCGAGCGCTGCCAGGCATCGGTCCAGTATTCGACGGCCTGGGCGGCCAGGTTGCTAGGTTCGGCCATGCGGGTTCTCCTCGTCGATAATCCGGCTTGGGATGTACAGGTTACCACGCCGGTGTGACCGGTGTGCTTCACCCTGGCCGGGTCGATCAAACAAAAAAAAACCCGCCTCACGGCGGGTTCTTCATGCATTACGCGTTTTCTTTGCTTGCGCGCTTG
>DASWTB010000501.1:0-16067 GCA_036402315.1 Pseudoduganella sp.
AAGCTGGAAGAACTGCGTATCGAACTGTGCGACAAGATCAATGCCCTGGGCATCGGCGCGCAAGGCCTGGGCGGCCTGACCACCGTGCTGGACGTGAAGATCAATATGTACCCGACCCACGCTGCATCCAAGCCGGTCGCCATGATCCCGAACTGCGCGGCCACCCGCCACGCTCACTTCGTGCTGGATGGTTCCGGCCCGGCCTACATCGAGCCGCCGAAGCTGTCCGACTGGCCTGACGTCACCTGGGCTGCCGACACCGAGAAGTCCAAGCGCGTCGACCTGAACACCCTGACCAAGGAAGAAGTGGCCTCGTGGAAGCCGGGCCAGACCCTGCTCCTGAACGGCAAGATGCTGACCGGCCGCGATGCCGCGCACAAGCGCATCCAGGACATGCTGGCCAAAGGCGAGCAGCTGCCGGTGGACTTCACCAACCGCGTGATCTACTACGTCGGCCCGGTCGATCCGGTGCGCGACGAAGTCGTCGGCCCAGCCGGCCCGACCACCGCTACCCGCATGGACAAGTTCACCGACATGATGCTGGAAAAGACCGGCCTGATCGCGATGGTGGGCAAGGCCGAACGCGGCCCGACCGCGATCGAATCGATCCAGAAGCACAAGTCGGCTTACCTGATGGCTGTCGGCGGTGCTGCCTACCTGGTATCGAAGGCGATCAAGGGCGCCAAGGTGGTCGGCTTCGAAGACCTGGGCATGGAAGCGATCTATGAATTCGACGTGGTCGACATGCCTGTCACCGTGGCCGTCGATTCCACCGGCACTTCCGTCCATAACACCGGCCCGAAAGAGTGGCAGGTGAAGATCGAGTCCCTGAAAGCGGCGCAGCCAGCATAAATGGTCCATCCGATCCCCTCCTCCGCCGACGCGCCGATCGGCGTTTTTGATTCCGGCGTCGGAGGGCTCTCCGTGCTGCGCCATATCCATGCGCAGCTGCCGCATGAGCACGTGCTGTACTTCGCCGACTCCGCCTATGCACCCTACGGTGCGAAGACGGACGAATGGCTGGTGCAGCGTGCCATTGCGGTGACGGCCTTCCTGCTCGACAAGGGCGCCAAGGCGCTGGTGGTGGCCTGCAATACCGCCACCGTGGCTGCCATCAAGGCGGTGCGCGCTGCCTATCCTTCGCTGCCGGTGGTTGGCGTGGAACCGGGCCTCAAACCCGGCGCTGCGGCTACCCGCAATGGCACGGTCGCCGTTCTGGCAACAGCAAGCACGCTGCGCGGCGAGAAGTTCCTGGCGCTGCGTGAACAGATCTCCGGCGCCAACGGCACGCATTTCCTGCTGCAGCCTTGCATCGGCCTGGTGGAGCGCATCGAACAGGGCGACCTGACCGGTGAAGAAACCGCAGCCATGCTGAAGGGCTATGTGGAGCCGCTGCTGGAACAAGGTGCGGATACGCTGGTCCTGGGCTGCACCCACTATCCGTTCGTGCGGGAAGCCATCGCGCAGCTGGTTGCGGACCGCGGCGATGCCACGGCGGTAACCGTGATCGACACCGGCGACGCCGTGGCCCGCCAACTGGCACGCCTGCTGGAAGGCGCCGGGTTGTTGCGTCCAGGCGGCACGCCAGCTCACCTGCACGGCTACACCAGCGGCAACGCAGCAGCCTTGCAGCAGCAGTTCGCCAACCTGCTCGGCCTGCATCCAGAGGTCGAATCCGTGGTCGTTTGAAATATATTTGCCAGATTATCGGAGTCCCTATATAATCTCGGCTCTGTCGCGCTACGGTGCGATAGAAAAGCAGTTTTTCAGTGGTGGCTGTAGCTCAGTTGGTAGAGTCCAGGATTGTGATTCCTGTTGTCGTGGGTTCGAGCCCCATCAGCCACCCCACCGAATTCGAATGACGAGATAAGCGCTTGATTTCTAAGGAAAGCAAGCGCTTTTTTCATTTTGGCGCGTTTTCCTTGCTTCCTCGGAATCCCGTTGTGCTTCAGGGATGGCCTGACCCTCGCGAGGTGCGCACCGCGCCATCCGCAGTCATGTAGCTGGCTGCCGGATCGCGCGGTACCGGTTGCGGAACGTGACAAAAGTGTCGACGTGGCCAGAACCGTCAGAGATCCAGCTTCATCGACAGTTTGACTACCCGAGGAAGACCGGCGCTAAGCCGCGTACCCGCGCCTGCCCAGTAACGCTTGTTGCCGGCGTTGTCGACGTTAACCTGCCAAGTGGTGCGCTTGCCGAGCATTTGCGTAGCGTATCGCCCACCCAGGCTGAACAAGGTATTACCACCCAAGAACGCCTGGTTCAGGTCGTTGACCGGACGGCGGCCCGTGAAATACGCCCCTGCGTTGAGGGACAGGCCGGGAACCATGTCCAGGTCATAGGACACGAAGGTGCTCATGGTGCGCTTGGAAGCGTTTTCCGGCAGCTTGCCGTTGTAGGCGGCGTTAATGTTGCGGAATTCCGGCTCGATCAGCTGGGCTGATCCCTGCCATGACAGCTGGCGAGTCAGCTTGCCCTGGGCCGACAGTTCGACGCCGCGGTAACGCTGCTCGCCGTCTGCAGTAAAGATATTCGCCGCGTTTGTGTAGTAGCCGGGACGCTCGATATCGAACAGTGCCAACTGCAGCAGCGTGCCATTCGGTATCCTCCAGCGGGCTCCCAGTTCCTTCTGCGTGCTCACGCCTGGCGCAAGCCGTTCACCCTGATTAACGGCGCCGGCCGGACCGGCTTCGCCCTCTTCCAGGCCATGAGCCAGCGAGGCATAGTACGACAGGTCCGCATTCGGCCGGTAGATCAGCGCGCCCATCGGGGTCGTCTCGCGCACGTTGTACCGGTTTGCCCCCTGCGCGCTGCGATAGTGCACGCGACGCACACCACCGATGGCCTGCCATTTACCAAGGGTAAGCCGATCGATCATATACACGCCCTGGTCGCGGCTCTCCAGTGCTGCCGTAGAGGGAGAGGTGGGGAATGCGCCAACCGTGTAGTTCGTTACAGGGACCGGGTTGTACAGGTTCTGCGACGCAATGGTGTAATTGGCAGTGTAGATCGGGTCCTGGCCCTTGTCGGTCTGGGTCACGCCAACCGTCAGTTCATGCTTCACTGGGCCGGTGGTGAACGATCCGGCCAGTTCCGCACGCAGCATGTCGGAATCAACCTTCTGGTCCTGGATATTGCCGCGGATACTGCCGGCGCCGGTTGCTACGGCCGCCGCGTTCGTGAAGCGGAATAGCGGAAGCGTGCGGTGGCGGGCCGTCTGCGAGTGGCCTGCTTCAACGGTCATTGCCCAGTCCTCGTTCAGGGCGAAATCGCCGCGCAGTTGTGCGTTCTTCGTTTCGGTGCGGAAGAGCGCCCAGTCGGGGCCGACCAGCCGGCGCGGATCGACCGCGTGCGGCAGGGTGATGACATTTTTCACCACCGGCGGCAGGTTCACGCCTGCCTGCTCGGTCACGCGGCGCCGGTCAAACTCCAGGTCTGCCCGCAGGCGCAGGCGCGGATTGACGCGCCAGTCCAGGGCGGCCGATGCAAAGCCGCGATTGCCGTTGCCGACGTTGTCCAGGTGGGAGCCGAGCGTGCCGCCCGCGGCGTTGATGCGCACGCCAAATTGCTGCTCTTCGCCAAAGCGGCGCGCGATGTCCGCCGAGGCTACCGCCGTGCCATTCTGGTCCACCACCAGGCCGGTCGACGTGACAGGCTCCGTGCCCGCGCGCTTGGTGACGAAGTTGACGACGCCAGCCGGCGAAGTGAAGCCATAGTAGAGCGCGGTTGCGCCCTTGAGCACTTCGACGCGCTCCTTGTTCTCCATTGGAACCTGCGAAAAGTTCATGATGGGCAGGGAGCCGTTCAGCCGGTAGTTGGTACGGTTTTCTACCGCGATGCCGCGGATGACCAACTGGTCCCAGGTGTCGCCGCCGTTCTGCTGGCGGGTGACACCGGCCGTGTTGCGCAGCGCGTCGTACAGCCCGGCAGCGCCCTGGAGTTCCAACACATCGCGCGTGACCACGTTGACGGTCGACGGGACGTCCATGATGTCCGACCCGCGGAAACTGCCCGCCTCGACCGTCTTGGGTACAAAGCCTTCGGCCTTCGCAGCGGTGATTTTTACCGCGTGCATTACCTTCTCGTCTGCCACCTGTGCGACGGCGGCGAGCGGGAATGCCGGGGTCAGTGCGAGGCACAGGTATATACGACAGGAGATTTTTGCGTCGGGCATACTACTGGATTCCTAAGTTGCTGAATGAAATCATCATTTTATCGGTAATGATAATCATTCTCAACTTATTGAGCACAACAACCAGGCGGCAGGAGAAAGAAATGCCCGCAAAAAGCGGGCATTTACCTGAATCGAACTAGCTAATTACAGCAGAGCGGCAGCAGTCAACTGGCGGCAGTTCGAAGGTACGTACTTGAATTTATCTTCCGAATCGACGCTGCATGCCCAGGTCAGTTGGTGGGTTGGAATAACACCCTGGGTCAGCCGGGTGCCAGGAGCACCACCGGGGCCCGAACCATCAAATGGAGTCATGGTGAGCGTTACATTACCAGCTTTTACAGTCGTCTTGACGGTTATCACGCCGGCAGCATCGACGGTGAGTACCAATACAATGTTTTGCGTCGCCTGACCGACATTAAGTGGAGTCGCGAACGGAGTGCCATTGGCCGCGTTGTCGGCAACAGCAATTTTAGCGGCATCGGCAACAGCCATTGCTTCCGTCACCCGAGCACGAACGGTGTAGTCCTGGTATGCAGGCAAGGCAACTGCCGCCAAAATGCCAATGATCGCCACAACGATCATCAGTTCGATTAGGGTAAAACCTTGCTGTGCTTGCTTCTTGTATTGTGCGAATTTCATGCCTCTCTCCTGCTAAGTATTGCGAATCACGTATCAAAGTTTCACGTCCCATAGGATGTTTAGCAATGAGCGTGCCAGGCTATTAGATGAATTTGTGACACTGGGTGTGAGAGTAATGAAAGGTCCTGCGCTGCCGAGACTGGGTGGGACGCATGTCGGCCTAACGGGGGCCAAGGCGAAAGTGAAGCCGCAGGGCCGCAAAACGCATTAGCAAAGTTTGTTAAACGCCATTCGCGATCTTTGTGGGTTAGGGTGAACCGCAAAAGAAAAATGCCCGCGAAGAGCGGGCATTTTTTGATTCAAACTAGCCGTTAATTACAGCAGAGCAGTAGGAGCAGTTTGACGGCAGTTTGCTGGTGCGTACTTGAACTTAGCTGCATCGCTGATGCTGCAAGCCCAAACGATTTGGTTGACTGGCGGAGTGCCTGCGGTCAGAGCGGTGCCAACGACGCCATCAAACGGGGTCATGGTGATGGTGAAAGCACCTGCTTTGTCGGTGGTAACGACGGTGATAACGCCGGTAGCGCTGACTGCTGGTGGGGTTGCAATGTTCTGGGTTGCCAGACCTGGGTTCAGGCCAGTTGCAAACGGAGTGCCGTTAGCAGCGTTGTCGGCTACGGTCACTTTAGCGGCATCAGCGGCGGTAATTGCTTCAGCAACACGGGAACGAACGGTGTAGTCCTGATATGCTGGCAGAGCAACAGCTGCCAGAATACCAATAATTGCCACAACGATCATCAGTTCGATCAGGGTAAAACCTTGCTGTGCTTGTTTCTTGTATTGTGCGAATTTCATGCTTCTCTCCTGTTGAGTGTTGGGAGCCACAGCGGCTCAAAGTTTTACTGCACACTCGATATGGAGCAATGAGCGTGCCAGGGCAAATTGCAGCGCTCTTTGCCATTTTTTGGCGCTATTTTCGCCGCCAAGAGCTCAGTGGCGCAGTTCATTGCTGTGCCACAACTTTGGCATGGCGCAGCAAGCGGCGTATCATTCGGGCTTGGCACGCCGAGAGGGTGTGCCATGGTAAGTTTTTGTCAGTCAGCTCCTGTCCTGAGCTTTCGAGTGAAATGCTCGCTGGCAATTCCTATTAAAGACGTGAAATGAACCGACAGATTAAAATCAGCACCGCAATTACATTGACAGGATGGAGCAAACGCACTTTTTGGCGCAGATTTGCCGATGGCTCGGTAGAACGGGGCGCCGAGAACCAGGAAAGAGCAAACGAGATATCGACGGTGGTGCTTGATTCGATACTTCCACACCTATGGGTGGTGCTCACTGAAGAGGACTTACAGCTTGTGTTGGAAGCAGATGGAGGCCAGGCACAGGCGCAATGCGATCTGGCCCTGCTGTTTCGCAGTTTGGAGAAACACAAGGAAGCGTTGTACTGGCTTGAACTCGCAATAAAGCAGGGGGATGTGAGCGCGATGCACTGGATGGGTCGGGCTTATGCAGAGGGTACGGGCGTTCTCAGGGATGAGAATATGGGGGTAATGTGGATTGCAAAGGCTGCAGCGGGAGGCCACGTCATCTCTCAGGCGCAAATTTCCGGAATGATTCGAGCCGTGACGACAATGCGGAGCATCTGTACAGCCAATTGAGCACGCGAACCGGCGGTTGGTCATTCAACATTTCTGAAATATAATTTATTTCAGACAACCTCCCAGGATTCGCGTGGACTTCCAGTCATTGAATTGCCCGCAATGTGGCGGCGTGCTTCCCCGCCAGGCGATCTGGCGTACCGTCGCCTGCCCGTATTGCGACGCCACTGTCACCCGATCCGATTCCATCGTCGACGTCGCCAGCTTCCACGAAGCGCTGCAGCGCTTCCAGAACGACTCAGCTGGCCAGGATGCCCGCTGCGGCGAACGGCGCTACCGCATCCTCCGCCAGTTATATATAGGCGCCAGCTCGCGCGTGATGCTGGCGCGGCGCTGCGGGCGGCTGGGCGAACATGTGGTGCTGAAGTTCGCCAATGCGGCAAAGCTGGAGCGCGAGCACGAGATCCTGCGCCAACTGCAGGCCGACACCTCGTCGGGCTCCGCGTATTTCTCGCAGCGACTGCCCGAGTCCATCGCCTTGGGCCCGGATGACAATGGCGGCACGGTACTCGTGCTGCGCCATCCACCTGGCTACTGGGGCAGCCTGGCCGAAGTGCACCGCCAATATGGAACCGGCCTCGATGCGCGCCACGTGGTCTGGATGTGGCGCCGCGTGCTTGAAGTACTGGCACACGTGCACAGCATCGGCTGGAGCCACGGTGCAGTGAGTCTGGAACATATGCTGGTGCACCCGGCCGACCATGGGGTTTTCCTGGTGGGCTGGTCGCGGGCCCAACGCCATGCCGACCAGTCGCGCGACCTGATGCAGTCGGCATGGAGCATGCGCGCGCTGCTGGCCGGCCAGCGTGCTGGCGACGATGTGCCTGCCCTTCCGGCATCGGTGCCTGCGCCGCTAGCGGAAGTATTACAGCACGCCTGTTCCGACGCACACTGGCTGCAGGAGCAAGGCGCAGCAGGCTTGCACTACGAAGTCACCAGCGCGGCGGCGGCCGCATTTGGCCCGCCGCGTTTCCTGCACTTCCAACCAACACCTTAATCGTATATGCAGAGGAACCCACATGGGACACGGTAACTACTCCTTCTCCGCACACGCCGCCCTGGTCGCCGACCGTGCATCCGCATCGCGTACCGAAGTATTCCAGCAGCGCAGCTGCCATCCGCTGATGAACCCCAAGGGCATCAAGATGCGCGAATCGCGCGACAATGCCGATCATCCGAATTCGCTGGGCATCGTCTTCGCGCTCGACGTCACCGGCTCGATGGGCGATATCCCGCAACAGTTGGCGACCAAAGAGCTGCCAACTTTCATGCGCCTGCTGATGGCCTGCGGCGTCGCCGACCCGCAAATCCAGTTCATGGCGATCGGCGATGCCGTTTCCGACCACGCACCTTTGCAGGTGGGCCAATTCGAGTCGACCGCGGAACTGATGGACCAGTGGCTGACCTGGAGCTACATCGAAGGCGGTGGCGGTGGCTCGGGCGAAGAGAGTTATGAACTGGCTTTCTATATGGCCGCGCAGCATACCGACCTCGATTGCTGGGCCAAGCGCCGCAAGAAAGGCTACCTGTTCGTGACCGGCGATGAACTGCCCTACCCTGCGGTGTCGCGTCACCAGATTGAAGCCCTGGTCGGCGACCGCCTGGACCAGGACCTACCCATCGAAGAAGTGATCGCCGCCGCTTCCGAAACCTTCCATCTGTTCTTCCTGATCCCTGACCTGCAGCGCCGCCAGCGTTGCGAGGCGCGCTGGCGCGAGCTGCTGGGCGACCACGTGATCTGCATGGAAGATCCACAGGATGCATGCGCAGTTGCTGCCTCCATCGTTGCGCTGACCGAAGGCGCCTTGCCGAAGCTGGATGCACTGCCGGGGGTGCTGGCCGGTGAAGGTATCAATGGCGGCCGCGTTTCCGCCATCGTGCGCGCCCTGCGGCCGTATGCAGCCCTGCTTGATAGCGGCACAGCGCACGACATTCCTGTCTCCTCGCCTGCCGTGGCGCTTGGCGAGCGCCCTTGGTGGAGGCGTCTGTTTGGTTGAGGGAAGGGTCGTATCGGTCATCGGACTCGCCTTCGGTGACTGCGGCAAAGGCCTGTTCACGGACTACCTTTGCCGCGCCAAAGCAGCGCACACCGTCGTGCGCTTCAATGGTGGCGCGCAGGCGGGACACAATGTGGTCCTGCCTGACGGCCGCCATCACACTTTCTCCCAACTCGGCGCGGGCACTTTCAATCCTGGCGTCGCGACCGTCCTGTCGGCGCCGGTAGTGGTCCACCCAACCGCACTGCTGGTCGAAGAAACCTACCTGCAACGTGCAGGCGTCAGCAACGCGCTGGATCGCCTGTTCATCGACGCGCGCTGCCTCATCACCACGCCCTTCCACGAAGCCGCTGGCCGCCTGCGCGAACGCGCACGCGGCGCCGCTGCGCACGGAAGCTGCGGCGTTGGCTTCGGCGAAACCATGGATCACGCATTGGGCCATCCCGAGCAGGCGCTCCGCTATGCCGACCTGCAGCATCCCTCGCGAGCCCACGACAAACTGGAAGCGATACGCAGCACCTTGCGCGCCTCGCTGCCCGTCAACGCGGCAACGCTGAACCCGCAAGATGCAGCAATCGTGGACGACCCGGCGTTTGGTGTGCTCTGGCTCGAGCACGCGCAACGGCTCATCGCCAAAGTGCCGCCCTCCGCCCCCGAACAAATCGCCGCGCAGCTATCGCGTCCAGGCAGCGTGGTAATGGAAGGCGCGCAAGGCATGCTGCTCGACGAGTGGCACGGCTTCCATCCGCATACGACGTGGAGCAGCATCGGCCCCGCTGCTGCCGAAGCAGCGTTGGCTGGCTACGGCATGGCCGAACGCATCACCCATCTCGGCGCCATGCGCAGCTACCTCACCCGCCATGGCCACGGCCCGATGCCGACGGAAGACCAAGCCTTGCAAGGCTTGGCAGAACCGCATAACGCCGACAGCGGCTGGCAAGGCCGCTTCCGCCGCGGCCATCCGGACGCTGTGCTGCTGCGCTACGCGCTGGCAGCCGCAGGCCGCATCGACGGCCTGCTGGTCAGTCACCTGGACGCATTCAACGGCGCGGCCAAGCTGCGCTGGGCCCACAGCTACGACCTGCGCGGCCGCGAAGTCCGCGACCTCCCGCATTCCCCCTGCCCCAACCTGGCGCACCAGGAAGCGCTGTGCGAACAACTACACGCCGCACGCGCCAACTTCGCATCGACTGCCATCGCCAACGCCGACGCATTCCTCCGCGAGCTGCAGGTCATCGCAAACCTGCCAGTCATCCTCGGCTCACACGGCCCGACTTGGCGCGACGTCATAGCCATGGCGAGTTAATAGGGCGTGATCCGACCGCTATGCCGCTTAAGCTGGCGGCATGGATACTTACCCAGTCATTGAATTCCGCCGCTACACGACTGTAGAAGGCGGGCAGGCAGCGTTCACACGCTATTTCGAAACACTGTTCCCGGAAGCCTTCCAGCAACTCGGCGCACTGGCGCTTGGCCAGTTCACGGAGCGCGGCAACCCAAATAGCTTTCTCTGGATGCGCGGCTTCACCAGCTGGGAGCAGCGCGCTGTGGTCAACGCCGCCTTTTATTATGGCCCAGTGTGGAAAGAGCACAAGGCCACCCTGAACGGTTTGACAAGGCCACCCTGAACGGTTTGATGACCGACAGCGACAATGTGCTGCTGTTGCGCCCTATGCAGCCCGGCAGTGGCGTGCAGACCATGCCCGCCGTCGATCCGGTGCTGGAACCGGACGGCGCGCAGGGCGAAGCGGTCGCCATCCTCTGCCCCGTGAAGCCCGGCCAGCTGGAGCGATTTGCCGAACTGGCTGCGCCAGCCTTCGCCACATGGAGCGATACCGGCTGGCGCAACGCTGGCATCCTGGTCACGCTCGACATGCCCAACAACTTTCCGCAGTTGCCAGTACGCGGCGATGGTCCGCACCTGGTGTGGCTGGGCTGTGCTGCCCCCGGCACCCAGCCGCCCGCGCTGGAAGCGCTCACCGACGCCGCCCGCGCGCTGCTACGCGAACCGCCCGAACGCATCTTGCTGCGCCCAACGCATCGTTCGCGCATGCGGTACAACACAAAAATTTAAGCAACAGCCATTGTGCAACGGCATTTGTTTTGAGGATAAAATAACGACTCAGAGAAACGTTGCATTGATGGAAGAAGTCATGTCTGAGTTGAAAGATCTATCCACCTACAGCAAGGACACCCCGGTAGGCCTGCCAGCTATTGGTGGCCGCGCTGGTGTGTTCGTTCCCACCGACCTGTTCGACCTGGCGAATTCCAGCACCATCCGCAAAGGGGCCGGCATTGTCGGCTTTGGCAACCCTGATGGTTCGCTGACCGTCTACTTCGAAGCCAACCGCTTCGACGATTCCTCCCTGCACAAATGGGAAAACAAGGCACGCAAAGCCTATGAGCGCATGGTCGCCGTGGCGCCCACCGTGTCCAAGGCCAAGATGGACGCCAGGTTCCTGGAACAGGTTGGCTACATTGACGGCGCCGGCATTACGCTGAAAGAGCCGGACCGCCTGAACGACTGGCTGAACTTGTCCAACGCCCTGGATACCGCACCGGACGGAACAGTGGTGTTGTGGGGAAAAAAATAACGGACGAGCAATAGTCCTACAAAGGCATCGGCAGCTCTCCGATGCCTTTTTTGTTTGCTCTTGATTAAGATGAGATCATGAATCTTAGGCAGGAGCATCCCATGTCCCACCATCCATTTGCCAGCAGCGCTGTGCTGCTCAGCCTGGTGGCCTCTGCAACCTGGCTGTTGTGCTCGGCGGACGTGCTGACGCACGCCCCCCTCTTCTTCCACTGATCACCAGCGACGGCCACGGTAGCCGTGGCGATGGTGATTGGTGAACAGGAAATCAAATCCGATAGTCACCGGCGGGTACGCATATACCGGCGCTGGCGCGTAGTAAGGCGCAGGCGCCACGTACACCGGCTGAGGCGCCACATACACAGGCCGCTGTTCAATATACACTGGCTCGCTCGAATAGGTCACCGTCGCGCCGGAGCGCGCAGCAGTACCGTTCGGCACCGGCGTCACCGACACCGTCCGCCACTCGTATGGATTGCTGGAGGCATAGCGCACCGGCTGTTGGGTGGCGCAACCGGCCAGGCCCAAGGCCAGGACCGGCAAGATCATCAAGGTTTTCATGGCACTCTCCTTCCCAAGCTTCAACTATAGGGAAAAATCGGGCGCATGGCGCAGCTTTTACAAATGCTTACTGAGAGCAACTCAAATATACGGAATTTCACATCTGTCGACCGGCTTGCCCGCTGCATCGACGCGCTGAGCACATAGCTGGTACGTGATGCCATAGTCCATGTCGACACGGTACACCTTGCCATATGGCAGGGAAACCGTTTCCTGCAGCACGCGCTGGTAGCTCAGGGCCGGCACATCGGCCGGTATGGCGATCGAGGTATGGAAGTTGCGGCGGCGGTCCTGCTGGCGGCGGTGTACGTCCACGTTCAGTCCCAGGTCGAGCGAGACGCCGCCCGGCTCATAGGTGTAGCGCGTGACGTTGCGCGAGGCGAGCAGCACCCCCCAGGCGCAAGGCAGGGCATCCGGACAGTGCTTGAGCTGGGCCAGCGGGAAGATTTCTTCGTTGTTGCTGAGTTCCTGGAGCTGCCAGGCGGTACGGGTGCCGTCCAGCTTGCCGCTGGCCGCGTTGGGCCAGGTCATGGAATTGACGACCACCACAAACTGCTTGTTGCGCGCCGGGTCATTCGGGCTACGCCACATGGCGCAACCGGATAGCAAGATGCCGGCTAGTGGAACGAGAAACAGAACTTTCATACGGGCTATCCAGACGTGATACCCGCAGATTAACAAAAAAACGGCCCGCGAGGGCCGTTTTCTTGTGCAGGAACACCGGTTAGTCCAGTTTCCAGGCGTAGTCCACCTTGGTCCAGGTTTCGGCCGGTGCACCGTCCTTGGTGCCAGGCTTGAACTTGCAGGCGCTCAGCGCCTTCATTGCAGCCTTGTCCAGGTTCTTGAAGCCGGACGACTTGTCCAGCTTGGAATCCTTGACGTCGCCATTGGCGGCAACCAGGAAGGACATGCTCACGGTACCCTGCTCTTCATTCATCAGGGACGCTTTTGGATACTCAGCCTTGCAATTCTTCGCATCGAACGATGCCGGTACTTCGGCTGCGAAAGCCGATGCGCCCATTGCGAGCGCTACAGCGATAACACTCAACTTGGTAATCATGATGTTCCCCTACTGAACGAGAAAAGAAATGAATTAAAGCGACCAGACGTAGTCGACCTTGGTCCAGGTCTGGGCTACGGCGCCGTCTTTGGTGCCTGGCTTGAATTTGCAAGCGCTGATGGCCTTGACTGCAGCCTTGTCTAGATTCTTGAAGCCGCTGGATTTATCTACTTTGGATTCCACCACTTCGCCGGAAGCCGAGATCAGGAAAGACATGGTGACCTGGCCCTGTTCTTCGTTCATCAGGGAAGCCTTCGGGTATTCAGCCTTGCAGTTCTTGGCATCGAATACTGCCGGGGTTTCAGCCGCGAACGCGGAAGCAGAAACGATGGATGCTGCGATAAAACCAATCAGACGCTTGTTCATTTCAAATCCCAAATCAAAATTTATAGAAAGCCTGCGGGTTTGTACCCGATTATTAAAACTCTTCCCACTCGTCGCTGCCGGCAGTAGCGGCCACGACTTTCTTGGCTGCTGGTGCGGCGGCCGGCTTGGCAGCGGCAGCGCGTTTCGCAGGAGCCTTCGGTACGACGGCCACCGCGGTCTGGGTGACAGCCGGCTTGGCGGCGGTCAGTGCAAATTCGGTTTCGGCATCCAGCTTGAAGATCGACACCACGCGCGACAGTTCGCCAGCCTGGTCTTGCAGCGATTGCGCAGCGGCAGCCGCTTCCTCGACCAGCGCAGCGTTCTGCTGGGTCATGGCATCCATTTCGATGATGGACTGGTTCACCTGTTCGATACCGGCGCTCTGTTCCTGCGAGGCGCTGGCGATTTCGCTCATGATGTCGGTCACGCGGCGTACCGAGGCAACCACTTCGTCCATGGTCACGCCGGCCTGGCCCACCAGCTTCGAACCGCGCTCCACTTTCTCGACGGAGTCGCCGATCAGGGCCTTGATCTCTTTCGCGGCGCCAGCCGAACGCTGGGCCAGGTTACGCACTTCCGATGCCACCACGGCGAAGCCGCGGCCCTGTTCACCGGCACGTGCTGCTTCAACAGCGGCGTTCAGCGCCAGGATGTTGGTCTGGAAGGCGATGCCGTCGATCACGCCGATGATGTCGACGATCTTGTTGGCGGAAGCATTGATCGAGCTCATGGTCTCAACCACTTGCGACACCACCTGGCCACCCTTCAGCGCCACGTCGGATGCCGATGCTGCCAGCTGGTTCGCTTCACGGGCGTTGTCGGCGTTCTGCTTCACGGTGGAGGTCAGTTCTTCCATGGCGGAAGCGGTCTTCTCCAGGTTCGACGCCTGCATTTCGGTACGCGACGACAGGTCGATATTGCCGGCCGCGATTTCGCGCGAAGCGGTGCCGATGGTTTCGGTGCCCTGGCGAACCTGGCCAACGATATCCACCAGGCTGTCACGCATTTCCTTGATTTCGACCAGCAGCGAATCCTTGTCGGTGGACGAGGTGTCGATCTGTACCGACAGGTCGCCGTTGGCAATGGCGCCGGCGATCGACGCGGTGTAGTCAGGCTCGCCGCCCAGTTGCTTCAGCAGGCCGCGGGTGATGACCCAGGCTGCGAAGATCGATACCACCATGGCGGCCAGGCCAGCCACGATCATGAACAGGCGAGCGGAGGCGAAGCCTTCGGCAGCTTCCACCTTCATTTCTTCGTTGATCTTGTCTTCCAGCGAAGCCAGTTGGCCCAGCGCTTCGGTCCACTTCTTCTGCGCAGGCTTGATTTCTTTCAGGTAGATCTTGGTTGCGGCCAGTGCATCGTTGGCCAGCCACAGTTCGGACGCCTTTTTCACGGCCGGCAGCACCAGGGCTTCCTGCGCCTTCACTTGCGACAGCAGTGCTTTTTCTTCAGGGGTGGCGTCCTTGGCGTACACCGCGCTCAGCTTGGCGTCGGCATCCTGGTAAGCCTTCAATTCCTTGTTGATGCGCGCCAGTTCCGGCTCCATGTCCGAGGGCTCGGACATCAGGGTCAGGATCTTCAGGTCGCTGACGTTTTCAACGTTGTTGCGCATGTCGACCACCAGGCGAGTCGCGACAGCATTCACACTCACTACATGATCCAGGCGGTCCTGAATCTGAGCCATGCGCCAGATGCCGACGATGGTGATAATGACGAGAAACGCCAGTACCAGCGCAAAACCGAGACCGAGACGGGCCCCTACTTTCATTTTACTCAAATTCATTTCGGCTCTTAATTATAGAAGTGACACAAGTTATTGATTGCCTGAAGGATGCATTGGCGAAATATTAACCACATCCACTGACCCTTGCTGCTACGCAAGTATCGACAGTAGCAAACTATGACTGCGAATGCAAAGACCGCTATCGCCGTGGGATGAAACCTGTCGTATTTCATCCCAAAAACACGGTAGGAACCGTAAATTGCAAGTGTGAATCAAGGAAATTATAGACCCGAGGTTTCCACGGGGCAAGCAAATTCTGCTTAGCGTGTTGGCAATTGAACTTCCTTCGGGGAAACAGCTCAGCAGCAGCGCAAAACGGAAGTGAATGCGCAGGACAACCCGTGTTTACTTGGTGTGGCTGTAGGCCTCGAGCAAAATACGCGGGTCGCCGGCCGCCAGTTTCTTGGCGTCGGACAGGGTTTGGCGGAACTGGCGCGCCCCCTTCAAGCCCTGGGCCAGGCCCAGCATATGGCGGGTGATGGTGTTGATTTTCAGGCCCTTGCCACCCTCTTTCGCGAGCTGCTCCTCGATGTAAGGCATCATCGCCTCCAACACCTGCTCGCGGCTGCGCGACTCGGCGGTTGCACCGTAGTAGCGCTGGTCGAAAGCAGCCATCAGGTAGGGGTTGTGATAGGCCTCGCGGCCCAGCATCACCCCGTCCACGTGTTGCAGGTGGGTATCGATTTCTTCCAGGGTCTTGATGCCGCCATTGATCAGGATCTCGAACTGCGGGAAATCCTTTTTGAGCTGGTAGGCGTACTCGTACTTCAGCGGCGGGATCTCGCGGTTTTCCTTCGGGGACAAGCCCTTCAGGATCGCGTTACGGGCATGCACCACGAAGGTCGTGCAGCCGGCTTCCGCCACAGTGCCGACGAAATCGCGCACGAAATCGTAGCTCTCCTCATGGTCGATGCCGATGCGGTGCTTGACGGTGACCTCGATATCGACCGCATCCTTCATCGCCTTGACGCAATCGCGCACCAGTTGCGGCTCGGTCATCAGGCAGGCGCCGAAAGCGCCCTTCTGCACGCGCGGCGACGGGCAGCCGCAATTGAGGTTGATTTCATCGTAGCCCCACTTCTCGCCCAGTTTGGCGGAAATGGCAAGATCCTTCGGATCGGAACCGCCCAGCTGCAGGGCGACCGGATGCTCCTCCTCATTGAAGCGCAGGTGGCGCTCCACATCGCCATACACCAGCGCACCGGTAGTCACCATCTCCGTGTACAGCCAGGTGTACTGCGAGATCAGGCGATGGAAATGGCGGCAATGGCGGTCGGTCCAATCCATCATCGG
>DASWTB010000502.1:0-2355 GCA_036402315.1 Pseudoduganella sp.
ACAATTTTTTTGCCTGACCCTACTATTCAGCAAGCGCGTATGGAAACGTTTCCATAAATGCTGGAAACAGGCAGGATGCGGCGTCCGGGTTCGTCTGAGTGAGCACGAACCGGACCAGGAGGCGCGGTGGCCAGTGGCACGCGAATGAATCTATAAAAATAGAGATCGAGGAGAACACATGCATTATCCAAAGGCGAACCAGAAAATCATGAGCCTGGCGGTTGCCGCTGCCTGCGCGGCGCTCGCGCCGGCCCATGCCCAGCAGGCCGAAGCCGCCCAGGCCGAAACGATCACCAATGCCGCGCCGGAAGCGGTGGTGCAGCAGGTCGTCGTCACTGGGCTGCGCAACAGCATGGTCTCGACCATGAACATGAAGCGCAATTCGGACGGCATCGTCGACGGCATCGTCGCCGCCGACATTGGCAAGTTCCCCGATACCAACCTGGCCGAATCGCTGCAGCGCATCAGCGGCGTCTCGATTGACCGCTCGATCGGTGAAGGCTCGCGCATTACCGTGCGCGGCGTCGGCCCCGATTTCAACATGGTGCTGCTCAACGGCCGCCAGATGCCGACCTCCAACCTGGGCGACCTGAACGGCCGTGCCTTCGACTTCGCCAACCTGGCGTCGGAAGCAATCTCGCAGATCCAGGTCTACAAGACCGGCCGCGCCGAAACCCCGACCGGCGGCATTGGCGCCACCGTCAACGTGTTGACGGCGCGGCCGCTGGACCGTCCGGGCATGGTGGCCAGCGTCGGCGTCAAGGCGGTGCACGACACCTCGCACAACAACCTGCCCAACGACGTCAAGCAAGGCAGTGCAACCACGCCGGAGGTTTCGGGCATTTACAGCAATACCTTCGACGACAACCGCTTTGGCGTGGCGCTGAGCGCAAGCTACCAGGAACGCAACCTGGGCTTCAACCAGGCTGCCGTATCGAATGGCTGGCGCGGCCCTTACCCGGGCAATGGCGGGCCGCTACCGCTAACCGGCGCGACCAACCGGCCAAAAGACGGCGATATCTACTCGCTGCCGCAAAACCTGAACTACAACATGAACGGCGTGCAGCGCCAGCGCACCAATGGCCAGTTGACCCTGCAATGGGCGCCGGTCAGGGAACTCACCACCACGCTGGACTACACCTATTCCGAAAACAAGATCCAAACCCGCCGCCAGGATTTGTCGGCCTGGTTCAACTTCGGCCCGTCCACTTCGACCTGGAGCAACGGCCCGGTTGCCGCCCCACTGGTCTACACCGAGCTGCTGCCCGCAGCGAACAGCGATATCGCCATGGGCGGCGCCGATTTCGCCACCAAGACCCAGAACAGATCGCTTGGTTTCAACGCCGCCTGGAAGACCGATGGCCTGAAGCTGGAACTGGACGTGCACAAATCTAGCGCGGAATCCAAAGCCGACAGCCCGTTCGGCTCCAGCAACGTGATCGGCACCGCAAGCTTCAGCCGCGGCGACACCACGGTCGATTTCCGCGAAGACTTCCCGGTGCTGAGCATCCAGGGCGCAGATTTCAACAGGGCCCCGCAGCAGGTAACCGGCTCGGTGTTCCAGAACGGCTATATGAAAGGCGAGATCGAACAGGCGCAATTCAAGGGCAGCCTGAAGCTGCTGGAAGCCTCCAATTTGAACTTCGGCGTGGGAGCGATCGAAGTGAAGAACCGCTCCGCCATGTCGACCCAGCAGCGCGATTCCTGGGGCGGCGCTTCGAATGCATCCGACTATCCGGCCAGTCTGTTCCACCAGGAGTCGCTGCGGCAGTACTACGACAAGATCAACGGCAGTGGCAACCCTGCCCTGCTCAACCAGTTCTACACCTTCAATTTCGCCGAGCTGCGCGCCCTGACTGCCAAGGTGACCGGCATGCCGGAAATGTACATGCCGAAAAATACCTTCGACACCGACCAGCGCACCCAGGAAAAGTCGAAGAGCGCCTACATCCAGTTCGGCACCGATTGGGATACTGCGATCCCGATGCATACGAATATCGGTGTGCGTTACGAAAAGACCGACGTCATGTCGACCGCGCTGGTGCCGGCTGCAACGGGCGTGAGCTGGGTATCCGCCAACGAATTCCCGCTCAGCTTCGGCGCGCCGACGTTCACCACACTTACTGGCAAGTACAACCACTGGCTGCCCAGCGTTGACTGGGACGCCGATATCCGTCCGGACATGAAGCTGCGTGCCAGCTATGGCGAAACCATCGGCCGTCCGCGCTACGACCAGATCCAGGGTGGCACAACGCTGGACCGGCTGGCGCGCGATTTTGGCGGCACGGGCAGCCAGGGCAATCCGCAACTGAAACCGGTGAAGTCGAAGAACCTGGACCTGTCATGGGAATGGTA
>DASWTB010000503.1:0-38796 GCA_036402315.1 Pseudoduganella sp.
TGACGGCGTAACAGCGCGTGGCATCGCAGAACAGTGATTCGGGCCGCAGGATACGCACACTGGCGGGCAGTTCGCCCAGCCGTTGTTCCACGTAGGCGCTGCGGCGACGCCACCAGCTGGTGCTTACGCCATCGACGGTGCGCGGGTCGTCTGCCTGGCGTATCAGCTTATCCACCTGGCGCGGCAGTTCCGGCGCCTGCAGTACCACGGTCACATGTTTGCCAGCGCTGACAAAGCGGTTCAGGATTGTCTTGTAGGAAGTCCAGATGGCGCTGCGCTTGGCATCGGTAAATTCGTCCGGCAGGCGGGGGTAAAGGCCTTCGTGGTCGCCAAACAGTGCGCTGTGAAGGCGGTAGCTGACCACCACGTCCTTGATGTGCTGGTCGCCGGCGATGAAATCGACCGCCTCGCGCGTCCAGTCGCTGCAGCCGGGATTGGTGTCGGCGCGCTGGTAGGACGGCGAGCAGCCGCTGAAGCTGAACTGGCGCACGCCCTGGTGGCGGCCATTCAACTCAACAGCCAGTGCGTGCGCCAGTTCGATCGCATGGCTGTCGCCGAACACGGCCCATTCGCCGCCGGGGCCATTGAAGGCACAAGCGTCTTGCGGCTTGCGGTAGTCGAGTCCCTTGGTGTGGCAGGCGCCGCGCTTGGGGCTTGAGGTGACAGTGCGCAGCACCTGCTCCTGTTGCGGCGTAGTTTTGACGCTGCGCATGCCGTCGGTCTTGTGGCCCGCCATGCCAATGCCAAAGAACAGCAGCGAACCGGCAATGGCGAAGGCAAAGACCTGGGGGCGGCCGAACTTGCTGCGGTTGCGGAAAGGCTTTTCGACAAATTGCCAGCTAAGGTAGGCCAGCACCATCGTCAGCGCGACCAGGCTGGCCATCAGCGCAGGGCTTGCCCCGTCCAGGCTGCGGTGGCGTGCGAATGCCAGGATGGGCTGGTGCCACAGGTAGGCGCTGTAGCTGACCAGGCCTACGCCGACCAGCACCCGGCTGCCCAGGATCTTGCCGACCGTGGTCGAAGGGGCCGCGAACAGGATGATCATCGCGGCGCCGACCGTGGGCAGGAGCGCATACACGCTGGGGAAGGGCGTGTATTTGCTGAAAGCGAAAATGCTGACGCCGATCAGGACCAGTCCGGCCAGGCTGGCAAGCTCGCGCGTACGTTGCGAATGCTGGCCGGCGCCGGGCCGCGCCATGTAATAGGCGCACAGTGCGCCAATGGCCAGCTCCCAGCCGCGCGTGGGCAGCAGGAAGAAAGTTGCGGTGGGGTCTTTGGCGACGCCCCATTGGGCTGCCCCAAGGCTGGCCAGCGCCGACCCGACCAGCACTGCCAGCAGCAGGCGCCGGTCGCGCCGCCAGAACAGCATCAGGAACAGCGGGAACAGCAGATAGAACTGCTCTTCGACCGCCAGGCTCCAGGTGTGGAGAAGGGGCTTGAATTCGGCGGAGGAGTCGAAGTAATCGCTCTGCTGCCAGAACAGGATATTGGACGCAAAGGCGGTAACGGCCACCAGGCTTTGCGAGAAGCCTTTCAGGTCGTCGGGCACCAGCCAGAACCAGGCAAACGGCAGGCAGGCCAGCAACAGCAGGAATAGCGCAGGCAGGATGCGGCGCGCCCGCCTTTCGTAGAAATTGAGGATGGAGAACTGACCCGCTTCCAGCTCGTGGATCAGGATTGTCGTAATCAGGTAGCCACTGATGACGAAAAAGATATCGACGCCGACGAAGCCGCCGCCAAAAAACTGGAATCCTGCGTGAAACAGGATTACCGGCAGGACGGCAACCGCCCGCAGGCCATCAATTTCCCTGCGATATTCCATGTAAAGCCCCTGAATTCAACGCCAGAAGATACTATGAAATTGTCATTGATGCAATATGCTGTGGCGTCGATGCCGCAGGCCAGCTAAGTCTCCTGCTCCTCTCGCAAGCGGCGCCAAAGGGTGGTGCGGCTGATGCCGAGGTAGTCGGCAGCGGCGTCGCGCCGGCCGCCGAAGCGGGCCAGCACTTCGGTGGCGCTTTCCGGTGCGCTGGGGCGCGCTGTGGATGCCGCAGGCGCGGCCAGATGCGGCACGGCGTGCGCGGGCGAATGGAGTTCGGGTGCAACCGCTGCGACGAAGCTGGGCGTCAGGGCTTGCAGCGGTTCGGCGGCGAGGAACAGGGCGAGGCGTTCGGTCAGGTTGCGCAGTTCGCGCACGTTGCCCGGCCAGTCGTAGTGCAGGAGCAGGGGCGCGCAGGCCGCCAGTTCGGCCGGCAGGTTTGGGTGGGCGCGTGCGCCAAGGCTGGCCAGCGCGGTGCGCAGCGACCATTCCGCCAGGGGCAGGATGTCGGTTGGCCGTTCGCGCAGCGGTGGCAGCGACAGGCGCAGCACGGCCAGGCGGTAGAACAGGTCGGCGCGGAAGCGTCCTTCCCGCACTCGCGCCTCAAGGTCGCAATGGGTGGCGCTGATGATGCGCACATTGACAGGAATCGGCCGGGTCCCGCCCACCCGCACTACTTCGCGTTCTTCCAGCACGCGCAGGAGCCGGGTCTGCAGCGCAAGCGGCATTTCGCCGATCTCGTCGAGGAACAGCGTGCCGCGGTTGGCGGCTTCAAACAGGCCCGCATGGCCGCCGCGCCGGGCGCCGGTGAAGGCGCCTTCCTCGTGGCCGAACAGTTCCGATTCCAGCAGCGATTCGGCAATGGCGCCGCAATTCACGGCGACGAATGGCCGGTTGGCGCCGCCCAGGGTGCGCGGGGATTCGCGGTGGATGGCTTGCGCCACCAGCTCCTTGCCGCAGCCGGTTTCGCCCTGGATCAGCACCGTGGCCGGCGACTTTGCGTACAGCACGACCGCCTGCCGTACGCGCTCCATGGCGTCGGATTCGCCGCGCAAGTCGGCCAGTCCATGTTTGGCGCGCAGGGTGTCGGCCACCACGTGGCGCCGGCTGCGGTTGGTTTCGAGCTGCGCCAGGCGCGCCAATTCCAGGGCGTCGTCAAAAGCCTGGCGGATCGAGGCGGCGGAGTAGACAAACACCCCGGTCAGGCCGGCTTCTTCGGCCAGGTCGGTGATCAGGCCGGCGCCGACGATGGCCTTGATGCCCGACGCCTTGAGGTCATTGATCTGGGCGCGTGCATCTTCTTCGGTGGCGTAAGTGCGCTGTTCAATCGGTACGCCGAAGGTGGCGGCAAATTCGGCCAGCGCCGGCATGTCGTCCTGGTAGGTGATCACGCCGATGCGGTCGGAAACCTTGCGGGCGCGGGCCAGGGCCTGCATGAAATCGAAGCCGCTGGCTTTGGCGATCACCACCGGCACCGACAAGCGGCCTTTCAGGTACGCCGCATTGGAGCCGGCCGCGATCACCGCATCGCAGCGCTCCGTCGCCAGCCGCTCGCGGATGTGCCGCGCGGCTTCATCGAAACCGAGGTTGATCGGTTCGATATCGGCCAGGGCGTCGTATTCCAGCGTGATGTCGCGAAACAGTTCCGACAGGCGCGAGACGGAAACCGTCCAGATCACCGGCTTGTCGGCCGGGTCGAAGGGCAGGGGAGTGGAATGTCGCATGTTTCACCTGAAACGTTTCACGTGTTTCAACTTGAAACATTATACTCTGGCGCCCGCGTTGCAAGTGCTTGATTTTGCTGGACAGCCGTGGCTGGCATGCCACTTGCACTATGGACGGCAAACATTCCTCAAACAGAAAGGACATCATGAGCCAATATTCCGCAGGCGCCGCCTTCCGCAAGGCCGTGCAAGAAGAATCCCCGCTGCAGGTGGTGGGCGCGATCAACGCCAACCACGCCCTGCTGGCCAAGCGCGCCGGCTTCAAGGCGATCTACCTGTCGGGTGGCGGCGTGGCTGCCGGCTCCCTGGGCCTGCCGGACCTGGGCATCTCGAACCTGGACGACGTGCTGACCGACGTGCGCCGCATTACCGACGTGTGCGACCTGCCGTTGCTGGTGGACGTGGATACCGGCTTTGGCGCCTCCGCCTTCAACGTGGCGCGTACCGTAAAGTCGATGATCAAGTTCGGCGCTGCGGCCATGCATATCGAAGACCAGGTTGGCGCCAAGCGTTGCGGCCACCGTCCGGGCAAGGAGATCGTGTCCAAGGGCGAGATGGTCGACCGCATCAAGGCTGCCGTGGATGCGCGTACCGACGAGAACTTCGTGATCATGGCCCGCACCGATGCGCTGGCCGTGGAAGGCCTGGATGCGGCGATCGACCGCGCCGTGGCTTGCGTGGAAGCCGGTGCCGACATGATCTTCCCGGAAGCGATGATTTCGCTGGACATGTACAAGCAGTTCGCCGCCGCCGTGAAGGTGCCGGTCCTGGCCAATATCACCGAGTTCGGCTCGACCCCGCTGTTCACAGTGGAAGAACTGAAGTCCGCCGACGTGGGCCTGGTGCTGTACCCGCTGTCCGCCTTCCGCGCCATGAACAAGGCTGCCGAGAATGTGTACACCGCGATCCGCCGCGATGGCACCCAGCAGAACGTGGTCGACACCATGCAGACCCGCGCCGAACTGTACGAGCGCATCAACTATCACGATTTCGAACAGAAGCTGGACGCACTGTTCGCAGCCGCTAAAAAATAATTCAACGATTCGAGGAGAGACCACCATGACCGAAGCAGCTCCAGCCTTCAAGCCAAAGAAATCCGTCGCCCTGTCCGGTGTTGCAGCCGGCAATACTGCCCTGTGCTCCGTCGGCAAGACCGGCAATGACCTGCACTACCGCGGCTACGACATCCTGGACGTGGCCACCACCTGCGAATTCGAAGAAATCGCCTACCTGCTGGTGCACGGCAAGCTGCCGAACATCGCCGAACTGAAAGGCTACAAGAAGAAGCTGAAGTCCCTGCGCGGCCTGCCGCAAGGCGTGAAGTCGGCGCTGGAAGCGCTGCCTGCCTCGGCCCACCCGATGGACGTGATGCGTACCGGCGTGTCCGTGCTGGGCTGCTGCCTGCCGGAGAAGGACGACCATAATATCGCCGGTGCGCGCGACATCGCCGACCGCCTGATGGCTTCCTTCGGCTCCATGCTGCTGTACTGGTACCACTACAGCCATAACGGCAAGCGCATCGACGTGGAAACCGACGACGACTCCATCGGCGGCCACTTCCTGCACCTGCTGCACGGCGAAAAGCCTTCCGAATCGTGGGTGCGTGCGATGCACACCTCGCTGATCCTGTACGCGGAGCATGAGTTCAATGCTTCCACCTTTACCAGCCGCGTGATTTCCGGCACTGGTTCCGACATCCACTCCGCCATCACCGGCGCGATTGGCGCGCTGCGCGGTCCCAAGCATGGCGGCGCCAATGAAGTTGCCCTGGACATCCAGCAGCGCTACGAAAACGCGGACGAAGCGGAAGCCGATATCCGTAACCGCGTCGCCAACAAGGAAGTGGTGATCGGCTTCGGCCACCCGGTGTACACCATTTCCGACCCGCGCAACGTGGTGATCAAGGAAGTGGCGCGCTCCCTGTCGCAGGAAGCCGGCTCGATGAAAATGTTCGACATCGCCGAGCGCCTGGAATCCGTGATGTGGGAAATCAAGAAGATGTTCCCGAACCTGGACTGGTTCTCCGCCGTGTCGTATCACATGATGGGCGTGCCGACCGCCATGTTCACTCCACTGTTCGTGATCTCCCGTACCTCGGGCTGGGCTGCCCACGTGATCGAGCAGCGCATCGACAACAAGATCATTCGTCCAAGCGCCAACTACGTGGGCCCTGAAGACCTGGCCTTCGTTCCACTGAAGGACCGCAAGTAATCATGAACAGCCAATACCGCAAACAACTCCCAGGCACCAGGCTGGATTTCTTCGACGCGCGCGAAGCCGTCGATGCGATCAAGCCGGGCGCCTACGCCACGCTGCCGTACACTTCGCGTGTGCTGGCGGAAAACCTGGTGCGCCGCTGCGACCCGTCCACGCTGAGCGCTTCGCTGTCGCAGTTGATCGAGCGCAAGCGCGACCTGGACTTCCCATGGTTCCCGGCGCGCGTGGTGTGCCACGACATCCTGGGCCAGACCGCGCTGGTCGACCTGGCCGGCCTGCGCGACGCGATCGCGGAGCAGGGCGGGGACCCGGCCCTGGTCAACCCTGTGGTGCCGACCCAGCTGGTGGTCGACCACTCGCTGGCCGTGGAATGCGGCGGTTTCGATCCAGATGCGTTCACCAAGAACCGCGCCATCGAAGACCGCCGTAACGAAGACCGCTTCGACTTCATCAACTGGACCAAGAAGGCCTTCCAGAACGTGGACGTGATCCCGCCGGGCAATGGCATCCTGCACCAGATCAACCTGGAACGCATGTCGCCAGTGATCCAGGTGACGGACGGCGTGGCCTATCCGGACACCTTGGTCGGCACCGACTCGCACACCCCGATGGTCGATGCGCTGGGCGTGATCGCCATTGGCGTGGGCGGCCTGGAAGCGGAAACCGTGATGCTGGGCCGCGCATCCTGGATGCGTCTGCCGGATATCATCGGCGTCGAGCTGACCGGCAAGCCGCAACCTGGCATCACCGCCACCGACATCGTGCTGGCGCTGACCGAATTCCTGCGCAAGGAAAAAGTGGTGTCGGCCTACCTGGAGTTCTATGGCGAAGGCGCAAGCGCGCTGACCCTGGGCGACCGCGCCACCATTTCGAACATGGCGCCGGAGTTCGGCGCCACTGCCGCAATGTTTTCGATCGACGCGCAGACCATCAAGTACTTGAAGTTGACTGGCCGCGACGACGACCTGGTGGCGCTGGTGGAAACTTACGCCAGGCACACCGGCCTGTGGTCGGACGACCTGGCCAAGGTTGAATACGAGCGCGTGCTGAAGTTCGACCTGTCGACCGTAGTGCGCAATATCGCCGGCCCGTCCAACCCGCACAAGCGCGTTCCGACCAGCGAGCTGGCCGCACGCGGCATCTCGGGCGTGGTGGAGAACGAGCCGGGCAAGATGCCCGACGGCGCGGTTATCATCGCCGCCATTACCAGCTGCACCAACACCAACAACCCGCGCAACATGATCGCAGCAGGCCTGCTGGCCCGCAACGCGAACAAGGCGGGCCTGCTGCGCAAGCCCTGGGTCAAGTCTTCGCTTGCGCCAGGCTCCAAAGCCGTGACGCTGTACCTGGAAGAAGCCGGCCTGATGCCTGAACTGGAAAAGCTGGGCTTTGGCGTGGTGGCCTATGCCTGCACCTCCTGCAACGGCATGTCCGGTGCGCTGGACCCGGTGATCCAGAAAGAGATTATCGACCGCGACCTGTACGCCACTGCAGTCCTGTCGGGTAACCGCAATTTCGACGGCCGTATCCACCCTTACGCCAAGCAAGCCTTCCTCGCTTCGCCGCCGCTGGTGGTGGCCTACGCCATCGCCGGCACCATCCGCTTCGACATCGAGAAGGATGTGCTGGGCCACGATGCTGCGGGCAAGCCGATCACCCTGAAGGACCTGTGGCCAAGCGACGAAGAGATCGACGCCATCGTGGCGAGCAGCGTCAAGCCGGAGCACTTCCGCAAGGTCTACATCCCGATGTTCGCCATCGAGGAAGACCGTGGGCCGAAGGTGGCACCGCTGTACGACTGGCGCCCGATGAGCACCTACATCCGCCGCCCGCCGTACTGGGAAGGCGCGCTGGCCGGTGAGCGCACGCTCTCTGGCATGCGCCCGCTGGCCGTGCTGGGCGACAACATCACCACCGACCACCTGTCGCCGTCGAACGCGATCCTGCTCAACAGCGCCGCCGGCGAGTACCTGGCGAAAATGGGCCTGCCGGAAGAGGACTTCAACTCTTACGCCACCCACCGCGGCGATCACCTGACCGCGCAGCGCGCAACTTTCGCCAACCCGACGCTGAAGAACGAAATGGTGCGCAATGCCGACGGCAGCATCAAGGCCGGTTCGCTGGCCCGCGTCGAGCCGGAAGGCAAAGTGACCCGCATGTGGGAAGCCATCGAGACCTATATGGACCGCAAGCAGCCGCTGATCGTGATCGCCGGCGCCGACTACGGCCAGGGCTCCTCGCGCGACTGGGCGGCGAAGGGCGTGCGGCTGGCAGGCGTGGAAGCCATCGTGGCTGAAGGCTTCGAGCGCATCCACCGCACCAACCTGGTGGGCATGGGCGTGCTGCCGCTTGAATTCAAGCCGGGCGTGAACCGCCTGACCCTGGGCATCGACGGCACCGAAACCTTCGATGTGATCGGCGAACGCGCGCCGCGCGCCACACTGACCCTGGTGATCAACCGCAGGAATGGCGAGCGCGTGGAAGTGCCGGTCACTTGCCGTCTCGATTCGTCGGAAGACGTGTCGATCTATGAGGCCGGCGGTGTGCTGCAGCGCTTCGCCCAGGACTTCCTGGAATCGGCAAAGGCGGCATGATGGCACACGCACCCCAAGTGAAAATTCCCGCCACCTATATGCGTGGCGGCACCAGCAAGGGCGTGTTCTTCCGGCTGCAGGACCTGCCGGAAGCCGCCCAGGTGCCCGGCCAAGCGCGCGACAAGCTGCTGCTGCGCGTAATCGGCAGCCCGGACCCGTACGGCAAGCAGATCGATGGCATGGGCGGCGCGACCTCGAGCACGAGCAAGACGGTGATTCTGTCTGCCTCTACCCGTTCCGACCACGACGTGGACTACCTGTTCGGCCAGGTCAGCATCGACAAGGCTTTCGTCGACTGGAGCGGCAATTGCGGCAACCTGTCGGCTGCCGTGGGCGCGTTCGCGATCAGCGGCGGCCTGGTGGCGCCGGCCCGTGTGCCGCGCGACGGCATGGCTGTGGTGCGCATCTGGCAAGCCAATATCGGCAAGACCATCATCGCCCACATCCCGATGACGAATGGCGAAGTGCAGGAAACCGGCGACTTCGAGCTGGATGGCGTGACCTTCCCGGCCGCTGAAGTGCAGCTGGAATTCATGGACCCGGCGGCGGAAGAAGAGGGTGCTGGCGGCTCGATGTTCCCGACCTGCCGCCTGGTCGACGACCTGGAAGTCCCGGGCGTGGGCACGCTGAAGGCTACCATGATCAACGCCGGCATCCCGACCATCTTCGTCAACGCGGATGCCATCGGCTATACCGGGACCGAACTGCAGGAAGCCGTCAACGGCGACGCCGCCGCGCTGGCGAAGTTCGAAACCATCCGTGCCCACGGTGCGCTGCGCATGGGACTGATCAAGGACGTGTCGGAAGCGGCCTCCCGCCAGCACACGCCCAAGGTTGCCTTCGTCGCACCACCGGCCGGCTATACCGCGTCCAGCGGCAAGCAGGTACAGGCCGCCGACATCGACCTGCTGGTGCGCGCGCTCTCGATGGGCAAGCTGCACCACGCGATGATGGGTACTGCCGCCGTGGCAATCGGCACGGCGGCCGCCATTCCCGGCACGCTGGTCAACCTGGCTGCTGGTGGGGGCGAACGTGAAGCGGTGCGCTTCGGCCATCCTTCCGGCACGCTGCGCGTCGGTGCGCAAGCCACGCAGGAGAATGGCGAGTGGACCGTGAAGAAAGCCATCATGAGCCGCAGCGCGCGGGTCCTGATGGAGGGCTGGGTGAGGGTGCCGGCTGAATAAGCCTTACGCGCCCGGCCAGCCGGCCGGGCGCCTGTTTCAGCGCACGGTCACAAGTTCGGAATGACGGTAATAGCCAGGATGGGCTGGTCCGGATATTCGTCAAGATCGCCAAACCCTGTAATTTCGAGGCCCCCGTATTCGGGACCGGTGTACAGGACACCTTCGGCGTCGTCATAGTTCAGGCTCGCGTGGGCGAGCAGGTCGCTAACCTGGTCGCCCAGGCCAATCTGTCCGGGCAGGCGGCCTTGATAAACATTGACCGGCTTTTGTTCGTCTTTGACGGATTCGAATTGCCAGGCCTTCACTGCGTGAACTTTCCCTTGTCGAACAACGATGCCAAGCGCGCGCGGATCGACGCCGGGATGGTCGGGCGAAGAATAGAACGTTCGCCAGTTCGTCAATTCCTTGTCGCGGACACTGAAAACATATATTTCGTCGTCGCCCGATTTGCTCTTCTTCAGTTCCAGTACAGGGGAACGCACGAACTGGTACACGCTCTCCTCGATACGGTAGCGTGAGAGCAGGTTCTCCAGTCGTCCAGCATCGATTCCAATTGGTATTCCGGCCAGCGAGGTGGATGGAACGATCGGTGCAGTCCAATCGATGACTGCAAATTGATTTACTTCTGTCACTTCGGTATCCACGTATTGGTTTCCGGGTCAAAGATGATTTCCTGCCCTTTGGGATTAAGGTAGGTGGTGTTCTTGTCGTAAAGCGGCTTGCCGTCTTTGAACGAAAGCTTGTAGCCGCCGTTGGGGTCAATGATCTTTACCTTGCTTCCATCGGCGTAAGTGATTTTATAGTATTGCGCACCATGGGTACTGACCTCGCTCTCGGGGCTGAACTGAACTTCGCGAATCCCATATGGATTGCCTTCGACCGTGATGATCTGGGCATTGCCCGAGGAAGAAGCGCGTGCCGGCTTGTCCGCCACGGTTTCGCCGTCCATCCTGAACGACTGCTTCAAGTCGTCGAGCGATGAGCCCCACACGTTTTCCGGCTTCTCGCCGATGTTGCGCGGGATGCCGGCTTTTGCAGCAAGGTCTTCGCGCAGGCCAACCCGTGACATTGCGGATGTGCTGCCAAAGGGTCTTGGCGGCGCCGGAGGATTCAGGCGGGGAGCGATCCAGTTATTGGCGCCTTTCGCGCCCAGGAAGCCGCCCAGCAGGCTGCCGCCCAACATCGACCATTTCTGGCCATCCGAGCCCTCGCCAAATACTGCGCCGCCGAGCAGGCCGCCGCCAAACCCGCCCGCCAGGCCGCCAACCAGCCCGCCTGCAGTAAGGACCAGGCCGCCAACCAGCCCGCCTGCAGCAAAGACCGGGCCGGCAAGCACCACAGCGGCACCTGCGCCGACCACGAACATCGTCACGTGGACCCACGTTGGCACCAGGTCTTCCGCGTGGATCTCGTCGGTCTGCACAGTCTCGCCACCGATGTTCACATTGGGTGAACCTTTGGTGATGGTGGCGCTGCAGGTGGTCTTGTCGTCCACCCTTGCCGCGGGCATGCTGTTGATGAATACCTTGCCGCTGCCGGTGGCCACCTTTTCCGTATCCGTATGCTTGTCGCACTTTGCCGTGTCGAGGTGGGCACGGATCGCGCGCAGGCCATTCGTGAACACATTGGGCGAGCCGGTGGCGTTGACCTTGCCGACTTCCTCTTTGGGCGCCCAGCTCATGGTGCTCAGGACTTCGCCGATGCCGCCGCCGGCCGCCGCCGCGCCGCCAATGATGGCCGCAGCAGCCAGGCCACCGGTGCCGACCACGGCAACCGCCGTGACGGCGATGGCCGCGGCTGCAATGACGCCGGCCAGCAACCAGCTCATGGTCGGGCTATGGCCAATCGGATCGTTCAGCCTTGCTGCTGCTTGTGTCATCTCTAACCTTTTGTTTTGATTAAGCGGACGGTAGCTTTTCTTCAAGCGCCGCCAACATGCGCGACACTGCCGCGCCAGAATTGCCCTTCGCTTGCGCTATGGCGCTTTGCAGTTGCGCTGCCTTCCCGGCGATATCCAACCTATAAGAGGCCAACGCGTTGATGGAGTCGAGTGCAGATACCATTACATCATCACACCCAGCCACCATCAGCGTCGTCAATAAATCGAAACTTCGCTCCTTGTCGGTGGACTCGCTGAGCGTTTCCGCGCACGACACCTGCCAAAGCGCTGGGCGTTCGTTCACCAGCTCTTCCAATCCAGCCCAGTCCTCTTCGGAAAAGTGCTGCAGGAAGTCAATGGCGTCGGACATCGCGACGTCGTACCAATAGTCGTCGCATTCCCTTCCCCCGCTTAGCATTGCATCATATTTATTCAGCATGGGAGTGCTGCGCGATGCCAGGAGGACTGTCACTTTAAGAGCGAGATTAACCGCTGCACGTCTTCGGCCCGAGTACTGCCTTGCGCGGTCAGATGATCCAGCAATTGCTGCAGCCTTGTCCGCATGGAAAGCGGCAGTTCAATCTCCATGTCGTCCAGTTGGCTGGCAGCGATTGCCGCGACATCGAGATAGGGGGAGGACGCAAGAAGCGTGGTCAGAACAGCGACACCGTCATTGCCCGCAAAGTCGCCAACCGCTTCAGCACAACGTTCTTGAACACATGCGGAGAATGACAGGACCTTAGACTGCAGATCGAGCCAATCCTCGCAGGTGAACTGGTTCAACGATTCGCTAGCCATCTCCAGGTTGTACTCAAACCATGGAGAGGTCTCATCGCCAAGCAGTCTTTCGAATTCGCTCAGGGCACGATCACTCATTTTTAATCCTTCTTCTTTTTGAATCATAGTCCATTGCCGCCGGTAGGGAACGACGACGTGATTACACCGTTCTCTGTGATCACCTGCCACTCAACGCCGTTGATCGTGTCGGTATGTAATACCCGTTTCACGCCGTTGGATTCGCCGAGCACCCTGCCGGGTGCTTTGGCAGTGATCTCTCCCGCCCGCAAAATGTGCGCCCAGCTCATGGTGCTCAGGACTTCGCCGATGCCGCCGCCGGCCGCGGCAGCGCCGCCAATGATGGCAGCAGCAGCCAGGCCGCCAGTGCCGACGACGGCGACTGCCGTGACGGCGATGGCCGCCGCTGCAATGACGCCGGCCAGCAACCAGCTCATGGTCGGGCTGTGGCCGATCGGATCATTCAGCCTGGCTGCATGTGCCATGCTCAAGCCACCTGATGTTCGAGGAAGCTGCGCACTGCCGCCAGGTGAGGCAAGGTCGGGATATCCGGCGGCGGATCAAAAATCGCCGCCAAGTGCAGGTCGTCAAGTAGTGTCGCGGCCTCAGAATCGGGATGGGGCGCCAGTTGGTACATGCCGGTATTGCGCAGGCCCGGATCGTAGGAGTTGGGCACCGTGAAATGGGCCTGAAGCCGGTTGCCGGCGGCGTCGAAGAAGGCCCAGGTATCTAGTTCCACTTCGCGCGGATCAGTCTTGCGGCATGCCTCGGCCTGGTTAGCATAAACGTGCAGACTGCGGCGGCGCGCGGAGAGCGCGAAGGTGTAGGGCTGCGTTGCCACCACTGCCTTGCGCCGCGGGGCGGCTGCTTTGAGGCTCAGTGGCTTGCGCAACGTCATGCTGGACAGGATGCTGTCGAACGCTGCGCTCCATTCATCGCTAAAGGCGGCCAGGCAGGTGGCGGTGATCATCATGGCCTGGCGGCTGCCGGGCGCCGCGCCTTCGACCAGGACCACTGCCTGGCGCTGGTGCATGAAACTGCTTTCTTTGCGCCAGTTATAGGCCAGTTCAATGGCTGGCGAGCCGCCGACCTGGGTGTCTTTCATCCCGCGCAACTGGAAGCGGGGCAGTGCGCGGCCCATTTCTGCGAGCAGGCGGTCGCCGAACCCGGCCAGGGTTTCTTCCGGCTCGATGTCGGCCTGGGACATCACGACGCTGAATTCGCTAGGCCCGTCGTCCCGTATCACGAACATGTGCATGGACTTGTCTTTAAGCTGGGCTGGCAGTTCGAAGGTGGCGTTATTGGTGTGGTATTGCATCGTTGTCAGATCCTACTTGTTCAGGTCGATTCGGTCGCTGCCGATGATGTCGACATGGACGCCCTGGATGGTGATGGTGCCGTCGGCAAGCAGCACAATTTTGCTGGCGCCGACCTGCAGCGTGATGTCGGTGGTAGCCGTCAGGTGGATATGCTGGGTATCCGATTTCAGGTCGATAAACTTATTGGCGCCCAGCTCGATATGCTCGGTTTCAGCCTTGAGCATGACGTGCTTCTTCGCCGTGCCTGCGATATGCTCGTTTTCGGACTTTAGCTCGACGTGCTTTTTGGCCGTCGCGCCGAAATGCTCGGTCTCAGCCTTCAGTTCCACGAATTTTTTCGCCGTGGCGGCGATGTGTTCGGTCTGCGCCGTTACTTCGACCTGCTTCTTGGCAGTCAGGGCGATATGCTCGGTCTCGGCCGTGAGCGCGATGTGTTGCTTGGCTTTCAGGTCGATGAAGGCGGTTTCGGACACCATCTCGATCTGCTGCTTGACCGTATTGCGCTGGTAGCCCTGGCTGACCGTATTGGTCTGGTGCGGGCCGTTGACGGTGGTGGCGTGCGCATGCTGCACGGTGGTGACCATGTCCTTTTGCGCGTGAATGTTGATCAGCTCCGATCCCTTGGAGTCGTGGATCACCATCTCGCTGAACCCGCCGCCGCCCGGCGTGGAGCGGCTCTTGAAGCCCATCATGTGGGCGCCGTCGGGCAGGGCGTAAGGCGCCGGCTGGTCGGCGTTGAACAGGCGGCCGGTGCACACCGGCCGGTCAGGATCGCCTTCCAGATAGTCGATCAGTACTTCCTGGCCGATGCGCGGGATGGAAACCGTGCCCCAGCCCTTGCCGGCCCACGGTTGCGAAACGCGGATCCAGCACGAGCTTGCCTCGTCACGGCGGCCGTAGCGGTCCCAGTGGAACTGCACCTTGATGCGGCCATACTGGTCGGTGTGAATTTCCTGTCCTTTGGGTCCGACCACGGTGGCGGTTTGCGGGCCAGGCATGCGTGGCGAACGGTGCTCGCGCGCCGGGCGGTAAGGAATCTTGCGGCGGATTGCGGTGAAGCTGTTGCGGTAGACGTCTTTCTGGTCGCTGGCGAAGAAGTTGTTGCGGCATTCGATCTGCACGCCGATGACCAGGAAATCGTTGTCTTTTTCGTCGGTGATGTCGAACCAGTGGTGGCCGTGCAGCTTGAAGGTATGGCCCGGCGCCAACCCGCGGCAATCGGATTCGCCAGCGAACAGCTTGGCCTGCCATTCCATGGCTTCCATGCGCAGTTGTGCCTCGCGTTCGCCGCTGTCGCGGTCCTTGTACGAGAACGCAGGGTTGCCGTCGTAGACTTCAAGCGTCGGCACGTCGCCCTGGCGCGCGGCGGTCGGCAGCTCCACGTATTGCACCGTATTGGGGGACTTGAAGTCAAAGGTATTGAGCGCGACCTTGGTGGGCTGCAGCACGCGCCGCGCGGTGAAGGCGGTAACTGCGTCGCGGTCGCGCCATCGGTTGCCGCCATTGAACTCGATATCGGCATGAGCCGACTGGGGCGGGCAGAAAGTGCTATCGCGCGAATCATCGCTGATCACCATGACGTGGCCTTCTTCGCTGTGTTCGAAGTAGTAGAACAGGCCGTATTTCTCCATCAGGCGGCTGACGAAGTGCTCGTCGGTTTCGTCGTATTGGACGATGTAGTTTTCCGGCAGGTAGGACTTGGCGGTCCTGAACTCGTAAGCTGCCAGGCTGCCGTAATCGGAGGTGAAAATCTGCGTCAGCACGTCCACCACGCTAGCGTCCTGGAAGATCCGGGAGTTGGTGCGGCGCTGCAGGAAGGCCAGCCACGGAACGATTTCAGCGTGGTAGAAGGCGAATCCCCCGTCAGAGCGGGTGAAGCCGAACACGTTGACGTAGCCGTTGATGAAATGCTCGCTGCCGTCGGCCTGGCGCACACCGACGCTGACGTTCTTGCCCAGCAGGTCTTGCAGGTCAATGCTCGAGCTCTTGGAGAGCAGGCTTAATGTGAAACGGTAGGGCGACGACAGCGTGGCTTCGCCGCTGACCGTCTCGACCAGCAGGGCCTTGTCGCCCTCCAGCGGTGAATAGAGACGCAGCAGCCGGCTGCCTTCGTGGAATGCGGCAAAGGGGCCGCCGCCGACAGCCTGCTGCAGCGCTGCCAGGCGGGGCTTCATAACGGCTGGCGCATATTCCGGCGCCGGCGACATAAAGTCCTGGATGGCCATTCCGGCCAGTGGGTGCTCTTCAATTTGCAACGGCCGGGCGACGGCCGGCATGGCGGCGGGCGCGGCGTCTTCGGCGGCTGTGGCGCCGGCCCAGGGGACATCGTTCCCGCCAGCGTGGGGCTCTGCAGCAGCCAGCATGGACGGACCCTGCGTAAGTGCGGGGACTGGCGCTGCGGATGCTGCTGCGCTGTCGCCAAGGGCGCCGATTCCGGCACCGACGGCGGTTTGCGCCAATTGCGCCGCGGCTGGGGGCAACCTGCCTTGCGCGGCCAGGTCAAGAGCGCTGGGTACTACGGTATCGGCCAGCTTGCCGAGCAATGGCGCCGCGCCGGGCGCCTCGCTGATGGGCGACGACGCCAACGCTGTCCTGCCATCCAATGGACCAAACGACATTCGGGCAACTCCTATAGGTGATCCGGTTGCGACAAGTACGCATCCACGCACTTATCAAATAAGCAAACTTGCGAAAGATACCAAATTGCTTTGAATCACTACGCACGGTTGAAATTGAATGGCATGCGCTGCGTGGCGGCAAAAACACATGATTTTGTTGTAACAATGTCAGCAGGCCCGGCCTTTCCTTTGAGTAGCCACTTTTGTAGGCTATGATCGGCTGGATACCCCCGGAGTCCAGGTGTACATGAATTCTGTTTTGAGTAATGTTGAAGTTGTGGCCAATGCCTTGCAGTTGGTCGGAATGCCGGCATGCGCTTGCGATGCCGATGGCCTGGTGTTCGCTTCCAACTCCGAGTTCGACGCTTTGCTGCAATCGGACCCGCGCGGACGCAATGTGGCGGACATGTTTGCCCGCCATGTCCGCGCCGAAGCGCACGCGCAGTTGAATGCCGCGCTGGTGGTGTCCGCCGCCTTGCCGAATATGGCGCCCCGCACCGCGCCTAAGTGGGACAGCGTGCTGACCAACGCCAGCGGCAACTACGTCGCCGTACAACTGACAGTCAAAGCGCTGCCGGGCGGACTCGATGGCGGCGCCACCATCATTTTCAACGACATCAGCAGCGTCCAGCGCGACCAGCGCGCGCTGCGCAAGGCCATGCTGGAGCAGCAGGCCATCCTGGAGAACGCCGCTGTCGGCATCATCCTCGCCAAGAACGGCTATGTCGTCGAATGCAATATGCGCGCTGCTGAAATGTTCGGCTATGCACGACAAGAGCTGGAAGGTGCCCCAAGCGACATCCTGTATCCGACGCCGGAAGAAGCGCAGCGCATGCGCACCGAGTACTTCCCTGTACTGGCGAAAGGCACGCCGCTGACGCTGGAACTGCAATTGCGGCGCCGCGACGGGAGCCTGTTCTGGTGCCGATCCAACGGCCGCGCACTGGACCCGAGCGATGCACGCGAAGGCACGGTATTCATCCTTGAGGACATCAACGAGCAGCGTGTGGCATCAGAAGCGATGGGCCGTCTGCTGCTGGAGCAGAAGGCAATCCTGGATAATGCCTCGGTCGGCATCCTGTTTACGAAGAACCAGGAAATCATGACGGTCAATCCGCGCATGGCCGAAATGTTCGGCTATACGCTGGAAGAGCTGCGTGGCCGCCATGCTTCGATGCTGTTTGAGCACGTGGACCAGCACACAGCGTTCGGGCAGCAGGCCGGGCCTTTGCTGGCCGCAGGCAAGTTGTTCGAGCTGCGCGAGTGCCAGTTGATGCGCAAGGATGGCACCATCATCTGGTGCCGCGTCCGGGCCCAGGCGGTAGACCAGGAGCACAACACCGGCGGCACGATCTGGATCCTGGAAGACGTGACCTTGTCGCGCCAGACTCAGATGGAAGTCGAGGCCATCATGACAAACGCCTCGATCAGCATCCTGTTTACCAAGAACCGCCTGATCACCCGCTACAACCGCGGCTTTGCCGACATGTTCGGCTATGAGGGCGACGAAGCGCTGGGCATGCCGGGCCGCGCCATCTATCCGGACGACGAAACCTATCACCGTATCGGCGCCGTTGCCGGCCCGCTGCTTAGCCAAGGCAAGCACTTCCACTCCGAAACGCTGATGCGGCGCAAGAACGGCAGCGATTTCTGGGCGCAACTGATCGGCTATGTCGTGAATCCGGAAGACCCGACCCAGGGCACGATCTGGATCATCGAAGACCGCACAGCGCAAAAGCATGACGAAGAATCGCTGCGTAACGCGCTGCTGGAAAACCAGGCGATCCTGGACAGCGCGGTGATGGGCATCTCCGTCTGCGAGAAGGGGCGCAACTTGCGCTGCAATGCCAAGATGGAAGAACTGTTCGGCTACGGCCCGGGAGAAATGGCCGGCGTCAGCGTGCAGACCTTCTATCCCGACCTGGCTGGATGGGACGCGGCACGCAAGGCGACGGAAAAGGACTTCCTGGCCGGCCATGCCAGCTCCTACGAGTACCAGCTGGTGCGCAAGGACGGCAGCACCTTCTGGGCACGTCTGTCGGGACGCCCCTTCGACATGGCCGATCCGAAGGGCCGCTCGGTATGGCTGATCGACGACGTTACCTTGCGCCGCGAGGCCGCAGAAACGGTGCGCCGGGCGCGCGATGAACTGGAAGTGCGGGTGCTGGAACGCACGGCCGAGTTGGCGGGCGCGAACGCGCAATTGCAGGCCGAAATCGTGGAGCGCCGCCAGGCCGAGGCCCGCGTACATCACATGGCTTATCACGACAGCCTGACCGGACTGCCCAATCGCGCCTTGCTGGCAGATCGGCTCGACCGCGCCATGCTGGCGGCCCAGCGTTCCGGGCGCCGCCTGGCTGTGATGTTCATCGACCTTGACCGATTCAAGACCATCAACGATTCGCTGGGCCATATGACTGGCGACGCCTTGCTGAAGGAAGTGGCTGTGCGCCTGGTGGGCGCAGTGCGTGCCAGCGACACTGTGGCGCGCTTGGGCGGCGACGAATTCGTGGTGCTGCTGCCGGGGATCCACGGCACGGACGAATCGAGCCACATCGCGCAAAAGATCATCGATTTGCTGTCCGAGCCGATCCCGCTGGAAGGGCGCCTGCTGCACATCACACCATCAATCGGCATCTGTACTTATCCTGACGATGGCAGCGACGTTGCGACGCTGATGCGCAATGCCGACGCGGCCATGTACCACGCCAAGGCCTCGGGCCGTAACAACTACCAGTACTTCAACGAAGAGATGAACATGGCGGCGGCCATGCATTTCGAAATGGAGAGTGCATTGCGTTCGGCACTGCAGCTTGGCCAGTTCGAATTGCACTACCAGCCGATCATGGACATCGCCACGCGCCGCCTGGCCACGCTGGAGGTGCTGCTGCGCTGGCGCCGTCCGGCCACTGGCTTGGTGATGCCGGACCAGTTTATTCCGCTGATCGAAGAGAATGGCCTGATCGTGCCGATCGGCGAATGGGTGCTGCGCCGCGCTTGCGAGCAAAGCATGGAGTGGCAGCGCCAGGGCATGGCGCCGGTGCCGATGGCGATCAACCTGTCGGCGCGCCAGTTCATGCACCGCGGCCTGGTCGATTCGATCCGCCGCACGCTGGACGAGACGGGCATCGACCCGGCGTTGATCGAATTCGAGATTACCGAAACGGCGCTGATGCAGCACGGCGAACAGACGCTGGAAATCCTGGGGCAGATCAACGCAATGGGAATCCGGCTGTCGATCGACGACTTCGGCACCGGTTATTCCTCGCTGGCGTATTTGAAGCGCTTCCCGGTGCGCAAGATCAAGATCGACCGCGCCTTCATCAAGGACCTGGAAGAAAGCGCGGAAGACCGCGCCATCGTGGCCGCGATCATTGCGCTGTCGGACAGCCTGCAGCTGTCGGTCGTGGCGGAAGGGGTGGAGACGGAAGGGCAGTTCCAGCTATTGCGCGAGCAGGGCTGTACTTATGCCCAGGGCTACCTGTTCTCGAAGCCCGTGCTGGGCGTGCGCGCCCAGCTCATGATGGAACGTCAGGCGGCCTAAGCTCCCAGGGTCGCAATCACCGGCGCGTGGTCGGACGGCTGCTGCCACTTGCGCGGCGCGCGGTCGATCACGCAGGAAACGCAGCGCTCTTTCAGTGGCGCGGACAGCAGGACGTGGTCGATGCGCAGGCCTTTGTTCTTCTGGAAGCCCAGCATGCGGTAATCCCACCAAGAGAAGGTCTTCTCCGGCTGCTCGAACAGGCGGAAAGAATCGTGCAGGCCGAGGTCGAACAAGGCTTTCAGCGCGGCGCGTTCCTTTTCCGAGCAGAAGATGTCGCCTTCCATGGCCGGATCGTGGGTGTCGCGGACATCCGGCACGATGTTGTAGTCGCCCAGCACCGCCAGGTGCGGGTTGCTTGCCAGCTCTTCTCCCAGCCAGTCGCGGAAGCTGGCCATCCAGCCCAGCTTGTAGGTGTACTTGTCCGAATCCAGCGCCTGGCCGTTCGGCACGTAGGCGTTCACCACGCGGATGCCGTTGATGGTGGCGGCCAGGATGCGCTGCTGTTCGTCAGGGTATTTCGGATTGTTCTTGACCACGTCTGCCATCGGATGGCGCGACAGGATGGCGACGCCGTTGTAGGTCTTCTGACCGTTGAATACCACCTGATAGCCCATTTCCTCGATTTCCTTGACCGGGAACTTATCGTCGGTGAGCTTGGTTTCCTGGATGCAGAGCACATCCACCGGGTTTTCACCCAGCCATTTCGTAACGTGCGGCAAGCGAACGTTCAATGAGTTAACATTCCAGGTGGCTAATTTCATGGCGGTCTTTCAAGTTGCGTGGGGGCAGATCTTATCAATACTCACTATGCTATGGGAAGCTGTCGTATTTGAGCCAAACAATGATTCTACGGTGACATCAAAATTGTGCTTTCTTGTCGCAAAAAGGTGCCTCCGTAAAAATAATTTCCAATAGTGCTTCAAAGTTATCAGATTGGTACTAAAATTACGCTATCAACAACCGTAAATGTCAATATACTTAAACGGTTGGTATCGAAGTTGTTTCCACGAAGCTGGGTGTTTTTGCTTATTTGCAACGGATTTGAATGTTGTCTTACGTAAATAAGTGGTAATATAGGGAAACTAATTCCGATTTAACGAGCACTGCAAACTAAAGGAATACACATGCGATCTGCATTCGAAGCATGGGCGCAGAAGGACGGCCAAATCGTCCGTCGGCGCGAAGACAAGCCAGATGAATATCTGGTCTATGAGACACAACGTCGTTGGCTGATCTGGCAAGCGGCACTGGAACACGGCAAGTCGCCTAGCGGCCGCAAGTCCGCCCGCGAGGCAAGCGCAAAAGCTGCATCCCAGCGCCCGCAAGCCATCGCTGCTGCCGACGCCGAGGTGCGTAACGAAGTCCTGAACGAAGTCCTCGACGCGTTCCAGGGCATCGGTGCGAACAGCATGGACGACATCATGCACGTCATCCAGGGCCTTCGTCAGAAAAAAGGCCAGTCGGCCGACTGAGCCCGACTGCATGCCCTCCAGGCTGAGCCGAATCACGTTCGCTGCGCTGTGCGCAGCGGCGTCGGGTGGCTGCGCCACTTTGTTCGACTCAACCGAGCAATCGGTGCTGGTGCAGACCGTGCTGGATCACCAGCAAGTGTCTGCCATCGGCTGTGTGCTCTCGAATGACCGGGGGCGCTGGTTTGTCACTTCCCCGGGGCGGGTAACGGTGCGCAAGAGCACCCAGCCGCTCGTGGTGGACTGCCGCCGCGAAGATGTCTGGGCCTACGACCAGATCGAAGCGCGCCAGAATGCCTCCAAGTGGGGCAACATCATTTTTACCCTGGGAGCCGGCCAGATCGTCGACAAGCAGACGGGCGCCGGCTTTGACCTGCCTTCCACGCTGACGGTCATCCTGCAACGCGGGGAGGGCGCTGCCGCACGCGGTGCGCCGCGGCAGCAGCCGATGCCAACATCGTCGATCTACTAAAAAAAGCCGGGTTTCCCCGGCTTTTTGTTTTCTTAACCGGCGCGGCCGATCAGGAAGTTGGTGAGCATCGGCACTGGGCGGCCGGTGGCGCCTTTGGCGGCGCCGGACTTCCAGGCGGTGCCGGCGATATCGACGTGCGCCCATGGATACTTGCGGGTGAAGTTTTCCAGGAAGGCGGCCGCGGTGCACGATGCGCCGCCTGGCGAACCGATATTGGCCAGGTCCGCGAAGTTGGACTTCAGCTGCTCGTTGTACTGCTCGCCGATCGGCAAGCGCCATGCCGTGTCGCCGGTGGCTTTGCCCGATGCCAGCAGGGCGTCGATCAGCGCATTGCCGGCTTCGTCGTCGCGTGCGAACACGCCGCTGTTATGGTGGCCCAGGGCGACGATGCAGGCGCCGGTCAGGGTCGCCACGTCGATCACGGCGGCCGGGTTGAAGCGCTCGGCGTAGGTCAGCGCGTCGCACAGGATCAGGCGGCCTTCGGCGTCGGTGTTCAGGATTTCGATGGTCAGGCCGTTCATCGAGGTGACGATGTCGCCCGGCTTGGTGGCGCGGCCGGATGGCATGTTTTCGCATGCCGCCACGATGCCGACCACGTTGGATTTCAGGCCCATTTCGCCGATCGCGCGGAAGGTACCTAGCACGGAGCCGGCGCCGCACATATCGTATTTCATCTCGTCCATGCCAGGACCGGCCTTGATCGAAATGCCGCCGGTGTCGAAGGTGATGCCTTTGCCCACCAGGACGGTCGGTGCATCCTTGGCCTTGCCGCCTTTGTGCTTCAGGACGATGAACTTGGGCGCCTGCTCGGAGCCGTTGGTCACGGACAGGAAGGAGCCCATCTTCAGGGCTTCCATCTGCTTGCGGTCCAGGATTTCGACTTCAAAGCCGAAGTCCTTGCCCAGCTTCTTGGCGACATTGGCCAGGTAGGTTGGGGTGCAGACGTTTGCGGACAGGTTGCCCAGGTCCTTGGTCAGTTCCATGCCGTTGGCGATGGCAACCGCCTGCGACAGTGCCAGCTTGTTGCCGGCATTGTTCGCCACGGCCAGTGCCACTTTCTTCGGGCCGGCCCATGCAGGGTCTTTCTTGGATTTCTGCGCGTCGGTGCGGTACACGGCGTCGCGGCCGGCCAGCACCACGGCACGGATCGCCCAGTTGGCGTCGCGGCCTTTCACTTCTTCCAGAGGCAGTGCGATAATAGCGTCCGTCGATGCGACAGTGCCCAGCGCCTTGATGGCGGCGTTGATGGCGGAACCGATGGCCTTTTCGGCGACTGCTTCATCGGCGCCCAGGCCTACCAGCAGCACGCGTTCGGCGGCAGCACCTTTCAGGCCGCGCAGCAGCAGGGTAGTGCCGGCTTTGCCGGTGATGTCGCCGGATTTCAGTGCAGCGGTGACCTCGCCTGCGCTGTCGAGGGCTTTAGCCGCTTTCGAGAGTTTCTTGTTTTCGAAGACGCCGACCACGATGCAGCCGCTTTTGGCGCTGGCGATGGTGTTCTTGGCGTCGAGTGCTTTTATGCTAAAGTCCATTTGGATTCTCCTTAATTTTGTAGAACGAATTATAAACGTCGAATGATTTTCCATCGCGCCCTCCGCCGTGAGCTGGCCAGCTCTGCCGGGGCTTCCTTTACGGTACTGTTCTCGATCCTCCTGACGTGGACCTTGATTTCGATCCTCGGCAAAGCCGCAGGCGGCAAGGTCGCATCCAGCGATGTCATCGCGCTTATTGCGTTCGCAGCCCTGAATTATCTGCCAATTGTCCTGATTTTCACCAGTTTTATTTCCGTGTTGATGGTGGTGACCCGCATCTACAAGGATTCGGAGATGGTGGTGTGGTTTGCCTCGGGCGTCAGCCTGACGCGTTTCGTCAAACCGGTATTCATGTTTGTCTTGCCGCTGATCCTGTTGACCGGCGCGCTCAGTTTTTATGCAACGCCGTGGGCGCGCTCCAAGAGCGCCGAATACATCGAGCGTTTCGCCAAGCGCGAAGACCTGCAGAAGGTTTCTCCCGGCCAGTTCAAGGAATCTTCGTCGGCCAACCGTATCTTCTTCGTGGAGGGCGTTTCGGGCAGCAGCTCGGTGGTGCGCAATGTGTTCGTCAACCAGATCGATGCCAAAGGCACGTCCGTGGTGGTTGCGAGCGAGGGCGTCATCGAGACGCTTCCTTCCGGCGACCGCCACCTGGTCCTGAAGAACGGCCGCCGCTACCAGGGCAAGCCGGGGGCTGCCGATTTCCAGAGCATGGAGTTCGAGCGCTACAGCATGCGCGTTTCGCAGCAGTCGAACGAGAGCGACAGCCAGAAGGAAACCAAAACCCTGCCAACGTCGGAGCTGATTGCCGTGGGCACCAACCCGGCCAAGGGGGAACTGATGTGGCGCCTGTCCTTGCCGCTGGCCTGCCTGACGCTGTCGATGCTGGCCATTCCGCTGGGCTTCGTCAATCCGCGCGCGGGCAGTTCGGCCAACCTGATTCTCGCAGTGTTGATCTTCTTCACTTATAACAACCTGATTAACGTGTTCGAGTCCGGTATCCGGCGCGGCAGCTTCACGTTCGGCATGAGCTGGTGGCCACTGCACCTGGCGATGGCGCTGTCGGTGCTGGCATTGTTCACCTGGCGCCTGAACGTGAACCACCGCTACCATCCGCGGGCGATGTGGGCGGCGTTCAAGCGGGGAGCGCGCAAATGAGCATCCTGCAACGCTACTTCTTCGTTTCGATCCTGCAGGCGGTCGCGTTCGCACTGGCGGCGCTGCTTGGACTGCAGGCATTCTTCGACCTGACCGGCGAGCTGCCTGTCGTCGGCAAGAACGGTTATGCCATGCAGCATGCGGCGTTGTACACGCTGACGATGCTGCCCCAGCACGTGAACGAGGTGCTGCCGGTGGCGGCCCTGATCGGCACCATTTATGCGATGGCGCAATTCGCATCGACTTCCGAATTCACGATCATGCGCGCCTCGTCGATGTCTACGCTCAAGGCAGCGGTCATGGTTGGCAAGGTCGGCCTGGTATTGGTGGTGGTGGCCTTCATCTTTGGTGAGCTGATTACGCCGCGCCTGGCGCCGGTGGCGGAAAAAATCCGCCTGATGGGGCGTGGCGCCACGGTGTCGTCCGAGTTCCGCTCTGGCATGTGGACCAAGGACATCATCAAGAGCGAAGGCATGACCGGCGAGGTGCAGGGCACGCGCTTCTTCAACGTGCGGGAAGTGCGCTCGGACGGCCAACTGGTGGACGTCAAGCTGTACGACTTCGACAAGCATTTCCGACTGCGCTCGCTGACCTTTGCCGAGACGGCCACTTTCAAGGGCAACAATACCTGGCTTTTGAATAAAGTGACGGAGAACATCTTCAGTAATCCGGCCTTGGCGGTGGAAGGTGCGCAAGCCAACCTGGCAAACAATTACGCGCAAGCGAGCAGCGCGGTGGAAATCAAGCGGCATGACAGCAAGGAGCTTATTTCCGAGATCACGCCGAAAATCCTGTCGGTGTCCGCTTCCGATCCGGAACACATGTCGGCCAATGAACTGGCAGTCTATACCCGCCACCTGCAGGAAAACAAGCAGGGCACGGAGCGCTTCAAGATCGCCTTCTGGAAAAAGCTGTTCGATCCGCTGGCCATCTTCGTACTGATGGCGCTGGCGCTGCCCTTCGCTTACCTGCATACCCGCGCCGGCGGCGTGAGCCTGAAGATCTTCATCGGCATCATGATTGGCGTCAGCTTCCTGCTGGTGAACACGCTGTTCTCGCATATCGGCGTGCTGTCGGCGCTGCCGGCCTTCCTGACGGCGCTGATGCCAAGCCTGCTATACCTGCTGCTGGCGCTTGGGGCCCTTTACTGGGTGGAGCGGCACTAGCATGGGCGGCCGCGCACTGGTGCTGTTCGCCCATGGCGCCCGCGCTGCCAGCTGGGCGGCGCCGTTCGAACAATTGCGGGACATGGTCGCAGCGCGTGCGCCGGGCGTCGACGTTTCGCTGGCTTTCCTGGAATTGATGTCGCCGCGCCTGCCGGAGCAGGTGGCGGCGCTTGTCGCGCGGGGCGTTAATGACGTGACGGTGGTGCCGGTGTTCCTGGGACAGGGCGGTCATGTGTTGCGCGACCTGCCGCTGATCCTTGATGAGATGCGCCTGGCGCATCCGGGCGTGGCGATTCGCGCCGTCGGCGCAGTGGGGGAGGACCCCACCGTGCTGCGGGCAATGACGGATTACTGCTTGTCTTCGCTGCCTTTGGCGTGAGCCACCATGGCAGCAATGGTGCTGCCAGGATTGTCGAATTCGCGCTGCACCGCGTCGCGCAGGGCTTCCGATTTCAGGGCGTCGAGTGCAGCGGCGCTGGCTTTGGCCACTTCTTCGTCTTCGCCCAGGCGGCGGAACACTTCCACCACCAGCCGTACTTCCTTGGTGTAGTTCAGCACGAACGCCAGCAATTGCGGGGCGGACGAAGTGTTGCCACGCTTGGCCAGGTCTTCGGCGAAATCGTTGACGCGCTTGGCGAGTGCGGTGATGCGGGCCACCGGGTCAGGCAAGTAGCGGCGCGCCAGCTGGAAATCTTCCACTGCCACCAGGGCCGGCAAGGCCAATTCGGCGCAATCCTTGGCCAGTTCCGGGAGCTGGGCGTCGATCTGCGTGAACAGCTCGTGGGTGGCGCGATCGTCGCCCAGGGCGCTGTTGATGGCGCTGACGTCATGGAAGCGGCCCAGCGTGGCGCTGCCGTTCAGGATGCGCTGGGTGTCGCGGTCGCGGATGGCTTGCAAGGCGCGGCGCGCCAGCGGGAATTGTTCGGCGAGGTAGATCCAGTCGCGCAGGGCGAAGGACAGGCGAACGCCAGCCAGGGTCGGGTCTTCTTCCAACGCATGCTCGTGGAACCATAGGTGATCGCGCAGGGCGTCTTCGTATTTGCCTGCCAGGCGCGCATTGCGGGCGCGCTCCAGGACTTCGTGGGCTTGGCTCATCTTGTTCCTCTTCTTGGGGAGGACGGTATTTTACGCCCAAACCGGTAAACCGGTGTCAGACCCGCAGGGTCTGACACCTGTCATGCGGCTGCTGCTGGCCAAGGTGCCTGACCCTGCGGGTCAGGCACCGGTTTACCGGTTTTGGTGCGGCCGGGGCGCCATGGCCTTGCCCAGCATGACCAGCACCGGGCCGTGCGCTGCAGGCAGGCCGTGCGCCAGTTCTGCCAGGGTAATGCGTTCCACCCGCTGGTCGGGGCGGCTGACATTCTCGATCACGACCACCGGCGTATCCGGCGAGCGACCCTGCGACAGCAGGTTGTTGGCGGTGGCAATGGCTTCGCGCCCGCCCATGTACTGCACCAGCGTGTCGGTGGACGGGATGGTGAGTTCTTCCGGATGGCCGGGAGCAGTGGAGGAGGTGAAGAACGCCACGCTGCGGGCGACGCCGCGCTTGGTCAGCGGCTGCTGTGTCGCCGCGGCGGCGGCAACTGCTGTGGTGATACCGGGAACGACTTCGACTTCGATGCCGTGCTGCTCGAGGGCCGTCAATTCCTCGTCGGCGCGGCCGAACAGCATAGGGTCGCCCCCTTTGAGGCGCACCACCACGCCGTAGCGCGCTGCACAGTCAACCAATTGCTGGTTAATGAGGCCCTGGGCGGTGGAGCGCTGGCCGGCGCGCTTGCCGACCGAGATCTTTTCCGCCTGGGGGCAGAGTTGCAGCATTTCTTCGGTCACCAGCGCGTCGTACAGCACAACGTCGGCTTGCGCCAGCAGCCGCGCGCCACGCATGGTGATCAGGTCCTGTGCCCCGGGTCCAGCTCCAATCAAATACACTTTCCCGTATGGCATGGCGCAGGCTCCTGTCTGGCGAAGTTTATTCGCCGAGGCGGATCATGCCTGCGGCTACTGTCTGGTGTGTGACTTCATCGATCAGGATGAAGGCGCCGGTGGCGCGGATGTCCGAATAGGCATCAGCCGCCAGCGGTTGCTGCACGGTCAGCGCAATGCGCGCCACGTCGTTCAGCTTCAACGCATCCGCATCGTGCCGTTGCTGGGTGTTGATGTCAAGGATGGAGTCGATTTTCGTCACTTTGGCAGCGGTCTGCTTGGTGCCGTGCTTGATCCAGTACTTGCGGCGCAGGTCCAGTGCTTCCTCGGACAGCCAGCACACGTCGGCGCTCACTTGCTTGAGCAGGGTGGCCGGCTGCGCGCTGGAGGCCAGCAGGTCGCCGCGCGACACGTCCACATACTCTTCCAGCACGATGGTCACCGACTGGCCGGCGCTGGCGCTTTGCAGGGAGCCGTCGAAGGTGACGATTTCCTTGACCGTGGCGCTCTGTCCGGATGGTTGCACCACCAGCTTGTCGCCAACGGAGACGCTGCCGGCTTCGATACGGCCCATGTAGCCGCGGAAATCATTGGCTTCGTGGCCATTGTGGCGCGCTACCAGCTGCACCGGGAAGCGGAAGGCGGAATTGTGCGATTCGTCGTACACCGACAGGTCTTCCAGCAGTTCGATCAGGGTGGGGCCCTGGTACCATGGCATGCGTTCGCTGGCGTCGACCACGTTGTCGCCGGCCAGAGCGGACAGCGGGATAGTCTTCACGTCCTTGATGCCCAGCGTGGCCGCGAATTCGCGGTAAGCCTTGACGATGCGCTCGTACACGTCCTGGTCGTAGTTCACCAGGTCCATCTTGTTGACTGCCACCACCACGTGCTCGATCTGCAGCAGGTGTGCGATGGTGGAGTGGCGCTTGGTCTGGATCAGCAGGTCCACGCCGCCGTCTTCGCGCAGCTTCACCTTCGACACGTCGACCAGGATGATCACGGCGTCGGCGGTGGATGCGCCGGTCACCATATTGCGGGTGTACTGCTCGTGGCCCGGAGTGTCGGCGATGATGAACTTGCGCTTGGGCGTGGCGAAGTAGCGGTAAGCCACGTCGATGGTGATGCCCTGTTCGCGCTCGGCTTCCAGGCCGTCGGTCAGCAGGGACAGGTCGATGGTGTCGCCCACGGTGCGCTTATGCTTGGCGCGCGACACGGCTGCCAGCTGGTCGGCGAAGATGCCCTTGCTGTCGAACAGCAGGCGGCCGATCAGGGTGCTCTTGCCGTCGTCGACGGAACCGGCGGTGATGAAGCGCAGCAGATTGCGTTCGTTCAGGTTTTCGTTCAGTGCGTTCATCAGAAGTATCCTTGCTTCTTGCGTTTTTCCATGGAGGCTTCGGAGGTCTGGTCGTCCATCCGGGTGGCGCCGCGCTCGGTGATCTGGGTGACGGCGGTTTCGGCGATGATCGCGTCCACGTCGGCAGCGTCGGAAGACACAGGGCAGGTGCAGGAAATGTCGCCCACGGTACGGAAGCGCACCACCTGGGTTTCCACGGTTTCGCCTTCACGGGCCGGGGTCAGGCCGGTCAGCGGCACCAGCAAGCCGTTGCGCGGAATCACCTGGCGTTCGTGCGCGAAGTAGATCGACGGCAGGGCCAGTTTTTCGCGGGCGATGTACTGCCACACATCCAGCTCGGTCCAGTTCGAGATCGGGAACACGCGCATGTTTTCGCCTGGGTGGACGCGGGTGTTATACAGGTCCCACAGTTCCGGGCGCTGTGCTTTCGGGTCCCATTGGCCGAATTCGTCGCGGAAGGAGAAGATGCGCTCCTTGGCGCGGGCCTTTTCCTCATCGCGGCGGGCGCCGCCGATGCAGGCGTCGAAACCGTGTTCGGCGATGGTTTCCAGCAGCGTCACGGCTTGCGCGGCATTGCGCGAATCGGTTTGCGGATTACGCAGGCGCACTGTGCCTTTCTTGATCGAGTCTTCGACCGAGCCCACGATCAGGCGTTCGCCCAACTCCGCCACGCGGCGGTCGCGGAACTCGATCACTTCCGGGAAGTTATGGCCGGTATCAATGTGCACCAGCGGGAAAGGGAATTTCCCAGGACGGAAAGCCTTTTCCGCAAGGCGCAGCAGTACCACGGAGTCCTTGCCGCCGCTGAACAGCAGGGCAGGGTTCGAGCACTCGGCGGCAACCTCGCGCAGGATGTGGATGGCTTCCGACTCCAGCGCGTCCAGGTGGCGCGAATTGACGTGTTGTTCTACCAGTGCGTTCATTTAGCCTACTTTCTTAATTCGAATCAGTTTGCCGTCTACCAGGTGCAAGCCGCATTCCTTGGAGTCCGGGTTTTCCCACCACCAGCGGCCGGCGCGGACATCTTCGCCTGGCTGGATGGCGCGGGTGCAGGGTTCGCAGCCGATCGACGGATAGCCCTGGTCGTGCAGCGGGTTATAGGGTACGTCGTTGGCGCGGATGTAGTCCCACACCTCCTGTTCCGACCAATCGGCCAGGGGATTGAACTTTTCCATGCTGTGCGAGCCATCATACTCCTGCACCGACAGGTCGGAGCGGGTTGCAGATTGAGCGCGACGCTGGCCGGTCACCCAGGCTTTTTTACCGCTCAGAGCGCGGCCCAAGGGTTCCACCTTGCGGATGTTGCAGCATTCCTTGCGCAGTTCGACGCTGTCGTAGAAGGCGTTCAGGCCTTTCTTTTCCACGTAAGCGTCGACGGCGGCCTGCACCGGGCGGTACAAGGCGATCTCGTAGCCGTAACGCTCCTGCACGCGTTCCACCATGCCCAGGGTTTCCTTGTGCAGGCGGCCGGTTTCCAGCGAGAAGATACCGATCGGCAGGCCGGCTTTCAGGATCAGGTCCGTCAGGACCATGTCCTCGGCGGCCAGGCTGGAGGCGAATACGGCAGGTGAAAACTCTTCCGCAACGCGTTCGAGCGTGGCTAGCGTATCGCGCACGCGGATGGCGAGCTCGCTCATGGTCAGGCCCCGGCCTTTGCAGGGGCAGGCGCCGGGCGGGCGTGGCGGCGGAACAGCGGTACGCGCTGGTCGACCGATGCCTGGTAAGTCTCGCTAAATACGGTCAGGCCTTTCAGCGCGTCTTCGATGCTGCGGTCCGGGCGGGTGTCGTAAGCGTCGAAGCCCACGCGCTGCATCGAGAACAGCTGGTCGCGCAAAACGTCGCCGATGGCGCGCAGTTCGCCGGTCCAGCCCAGGCGGGAACGCAGGTTCCAGGCGTGGGAGTAGCCGCGGCCGTCGGTGAATTTCGGGAAGTCGACCGCGACCAGCGCCAGGCGTGGCAGGTCGTCGCGCAGGGCCACCGGGTCTTCGTCCGGAGCGATCCATACGCCGATTTCGCCGGCGGCGGCACGGGAGGCGAGCGCATCGCGCTGCGCCAGCCAGGTCGCCAGCGGAATGATCACGCGGCCAGCCGGCACGCTCAGGACTTCCGCGGCAGTCGCTGCGTCGGCGGCGGTGGTGCCTTCCGCGGCTTCCGGTGCACGCACCAGGTTCCAGTCGTCGGCCACGATTTCGCGGCCCTTGATGATTTGCTTAGGCATATTCGTCTTCTCCTACCAGGCGGCCAGCGGTTTCAATCGGCGTGGCGTATACAAATTCCTTGAACGGGGCGATGCCCAGGCGCTGCGCGGTGTCGACGAAGCGCTCGTCCGGGGTACGTTCGCGTACATACACTTGCAGCAGGCGGTCGATCACTTCCGGCATCTGCTGCGCGGAGAACGACGGGCCAATGATCTTGCCGATGGCGGAGTTGTTGCCCTGCGCGCCGCCAATCGACACCTGGTACCATTCGCTGCCGTCCTTGTCGACACCCAGCACGCCGATATTGCCGACGTGGTGGTGGCCGCAGGCGTTGATGCAGCCCGAGATATTCAGCTCGAAATCGCCGATATCGTGCAGGAAGTCGATGCGGTCGAAGCGTTCGGCGATCGCCTGCGCGATCGGGATCGACTTGGCATTGGCCAGCGAGCAGAAGTCGCCGCCAGGGCAGCAGATGATGTCGGTCAGCAGGCCGATATTCGGCGTTGCCAGGCCGTGCGCTTTGATCTCCTGCCACAGCGCGAACAACTGGGTTTGTTCGACGTCGGCCAGCACGATGTTCTGCTCGTGCGTCACACGCAGTTCGCCAAAGCTGTAACGGTCGGCCAGGTCGGCCATGAAATCCATCTGTTCCGCGGTCGCATCGCCCGGCGGTACGCCGGTCTTCTTCAGCGACAGCACCACGGCGGCGTAGCCCGGCACCTTGTGCGGCTTCACATTGCGCTTCAGCCAGTTCTGGAACGGCTTTTCCGCATGGGCGGCTGCGGCGTCATAGGCCGGCAGTGCCTTGTAGCCGTGCGGCTGGAAGTAGGCGATGATGCGCTCCATTTCCTCCAGCGTCAGGGTCTGTTCGGTGCCTTTCAGGTCTTCCCACTCGGCTTCCACCTGGCGGGTGAATTCTTCCACACCCAGGGCTTTCAGCAGGATCTTGATGCGGGCTTTGTACTTGTTGTCGCGGCGGCCGTGCAGGTTATACACGCGCATGATCGCTTCGGCATAGGTCAGCAGGTGTTCGCGCGGCAGGAACTCGCGGATCACGCTGCCCAGGATCGGGGTACGGCCCATGCCGCCGCCGACCATTACCTTGAAGCCGATTTCGCCGGCTTCGTTCTTCACCACGGTCAGGCCGATGTCGTGCACGGCGATGGCGGCACGGTCTTCCAGCGCGCCGTTGATCGCCACCTTGAACTTGCGGGGCAGGGCGATGAACTCTGGGTGGAAAGTCGACCACTGGCGCAGGACTTCGGCGTAAGGACGCGGATCGATGATCTCGTCGGCGGCCACGCCGGCGAATTCGTCGGAAGTCACGTTGCGGATGCAGTTGCCCGATGTCTGGATGGCGTGCATTTCGACCGAAGCCAGGTCGGTCAGGATGTCAGGGGTCTCCTCCAGCTTGATCCAGTTGAACTGGATGTTCTGGCGGGTGGTGAAGTGGCCGTAGCCGCGGTCATATTTGCGGGCGATATGCGCGAACATGCGCATTTGTTTAGAGCTGAGCAGGCCGTAAGGGACGGCGATACGCAGCATATAAGCGTGACGCTGCATGTACAGGCCGTTCTGCAAGCGAAGTGGCAGGAATTCTGCCTCGGTCAACTCATCGTTCAGGCGGCGTTTGACCTGGTCGCGATACTGCTCGATGCGTTCGCGGATGATGAGGTGGTCGTATTGATCGTATTGATACATAGCTTTCCCAGTAAGGCATGCCCAAAGTGGATTCAATGGTAATAAACTAGGGCCTTATTCCAAACAACATAGTCTTTATTTGCTTATATGCTGTTAAGGCATAAGCATCAGCGTAAAATATGCGCTGGGGAGTCCAACGAGAGCGAGAATGAACCTTCACCAACTGCGATTCGTGCGCGAAGCCGTACGCCAGAACTACAACCTGACCGACGCCGCCAAGGCCTTGTTTACATCCCAGCCGGGTGTTTCCAAGGCGATCATCGAGCTGGAAGAGGAACTTGGTGTTGATATTTTCACAAGGCATGGCAAGCGGATTCGCGGCCTGACCGAGCCTGGCCGGCTGGTGTTGTCTTCGGTCGAGCTGATCATGCAGGAGATCGACAGCCTGAAACGGATCGGCAAGGAGTATGCGGCCCAGGACTCGGGCAGCTTCACTATCGCCACCACCCACACCCAGGCCCGTTACACCCTGCCCAAAGTGGTGCAGGCCTTCATGCAGAAGTACCCGAAGGTTCGCTTGTCTTTATTGCAAGGCAATCCGAAGCAGATTGCGGAGATGGTGCAGCGCGACCAGGCCGACCTGGCCATCGCCACCGAATCCATCGCCGCCGTTGATGGCCTGATCACCCTGCCGTGCTACCAGTGGGAGCACGTGGTGGTGGTGCCGCCGGACCATCCGCTGTTAAGGATCAAGTCCGTCACGCTGGAAGAAGTGGCCGAGCACCACATCATCACGTATGATGCCGCCTTCGCCGGCCGGTCGCGCATCGACCAGGCCTTTGAAAAGCGGGGCTTGAAGCCGGACGTGCTGCTGGAAGCGATCGATGCGGACGTGATCAAGACCTATGTGGAGCTGGGCATGGGCATCGGGATCATCGCCGGCATGGCGTTCGATCCGGAGCGCGACCGCAACCTGCGGGCGATCCCCGCCGGCCACCTGTTCGGCATGAATGTGTCGCGCGTGGCCGTCAAGCAGGGCGCCTACCTGCGATCCTATATATATACCTTCATCGAGCTGCTGGCGCCGACGCTGAACCGCAAGCTGATCGAACAGGCGATGAAGGGCGAACATGAGAACTACGAACTGTGATTAACGAAGAAGAACTGTACGAAGTGCGTGAGCACATCGAAGAACTGCTGGATGGCCACGAAGTCCTGCAGCTGGAAAGCCTTGACTTGGATAGCCTGGAAGCCGTTCCGGGACAGTACACGGCAGTCTACGCCGAATTCCTGTGGGCCCAGCTGGGTCGCGAAAAGCAGGACAAGTTCCTGAAACAGCTTCGTGACAAGGTTGGCAAGGATGTGCTGCTGGTCCTGATGGGCGAAGACTATGTGGACGGCGAGAGCTTCCCGGTCGCGCGCACCGACCAGCACGGAAATACCTATGAATTCCAGAAAGATGACGACGGAAACCGCTTCGAAGTGATGAAGAATTATCCGTCCGACAGCTGGCTGCGTAAGCGTCTGGGCATCGCTGCGCGCGAAATCAAGGTCTTGCGATCCGAATATTACTGGGTTGTTACATCACGCTTGAAGTAATTTTTTCCTGTCACATTGTTGAAGTAATTGAGGGGCAATATAGCTGCGTTTGAAACATTTCCCTCAACTTCAACAACGTAGGACAACAAGTGAAAAAACTTACTCTGGCAGCACTGATCATCGGCGGTTTCGCAGCACAAGCTCAAGCCCAGTCCAATGTGACCATCTATGGTATCGCTGACGCAGGCTTCGTCGCAGAGCGTGGCGGTGTGAACGGCAGCGTCAACAAGGTGACCAGTGGTGTGGGTTCGGCTTCCCGTCTGGGCTTCAAGGGTGTTGAAGACCTGGGCGGCGGCACTTCCGCTATCTTCACGTTCGAATCCGGCGTTCGCCTCGATTCCGGCGAACAAGACTCCGCAGGTGTGTTCCAGCGCCAGGCTTTCGTTGGCCTGAAGAGCACCCAAATGGGCCAGATTACCCTGGGCCGCCAGTACACCATGCTGTACAACGCGCTGTCGCAAGTTGCCGACCCATTCGGCGCCGGCTACGCTGGCAACGCCAAGAACCTGTTCCCTACTGGCGGCGTCAATACCCGCCTGTCGAACGCCATCGTCTATAACTCCCCAATGTTCTCCGGCTTCAGCGTTGATGCCCTGTACGGCATGGGCGAGCAGGCAGGCGACAACAGCGCCGGCCGCCAGTTCGGCTTTGGCGTGAACTACACCAGCAAGGAACTGAACGTCCGCCTGGTTCACAACAACAAGAACAACGACACCGCTGCCGTGGGCGCCACCCCAGCCGTGCGTAAAGACCGTGCGAAGAATACCCTGCTGGCTGCTAACTACGACTTCGGCGTTGCCAAGGTCTACTTCGGCTACGAAAAAGACAAGGGCGCCGGCTCGGCACCGCTGCCAGTGGCTAACGCCTATGGCCTGAAAGTCGCTCCTAAGTCCTCCGCCGACAGCGCCGAATGGCTGCTGGGCGTGGGTGTGCCAATGGGCGGCGGCACCCTGGTCGCTTCCTACATCCACAAAGACGACAAGCAAAACGACCAGGACGCCAACCAGTTCGGTATCGGCTATCTGTACGCTCTGTCCAAGCGCACCACCGCTTACACCGCGATCGCCAAGATCAAGAACAAGAACGGCGCCGGCTACACCGTTGGCAACAACACCGAAGCCGGTACTGGCGACAAAGCCTTTAACCTGGGCATCCGTCACGCCTTCTAAGCAGTTTTTGTAGCAAGCAGTACCACTCTCTCTCGAGGTGATTCATGATCTTTGGCGGGTCTTCGGACCCGCCCTTTTTTTTTATGAGCAGCCGGGGAGGGGGATGCGGATAGCGATGCGGGTGCCGCTGCCGCCATCGACGTTCATGCTGCCGCGCAGTGCAGCGACGCGCTCGCGCATGCCAAGCAACCCAAGCGCATCCGCCTTTGCCATGTCTCCGGCGGCTATGCCCTTGCCATCATCTGTAATCTCGATGCACAAATTCCCGCCATCGCGCTGCAGGCGGACCTCCGCTGTGGAGGCGCCGGCGTGCCGCGCGATATTGGTCAGCGACTCCTGCACCAGGCGGTAGATGGCGGTGCTGTAGCGCTCGTCAAGTACCAGGACGTCCGGGTGCGCATCGAGCAGGCAGCTAATGCCGTGCCGTTTTTCGAATTCTCTCCGCAGTGATTCGAGCGCAAAGTACAAGCCCCCTTCATCCAGCGCGCGCGGGCGCAGGTTGCCGGCGATGCGGCGCAGCGAGCCAATCGCAGTCACGAGCAGGTTGTCCATGCTGGCCAAGCGGGCCTCGGTATCGGGTGAGCCGGGTGGCAATTGCTTCAGGAGCGTGAGTTCAACGCGCAGAGTCGCCAGCAATTGACCGAGGTCGTCGTGCAGTTCGCGCGAGATGTGGACGCGTTCATCCTCCCTGATTTCCGCCAGCGCGGAATCGGTGGAGCGGCGTCCGTGGACGCGGGTGCGGGGGTTTTTCAAGTCGGCCTCCTGGTGGCTGCAGCCACCAGGACACCGTATTACATCAAGCCGGCGCGCGGCTTGATCTGGATCACATCTGCTTGAACAGATGGAGGAAGGAGCGGCTGACTTCCAGCTTGTCTGGGCGGCCTTTGATCATAACCAGATGGCGGCCGCGAATGTCGCGCGTTACACCTTCGATGGCATTCACATTGACCAGGGTTGCGCGGTGGATCTGCCAGAACAGTGACGGGTCCAGTTCTTCGGCCAGGTCGCGCACCGGTTTGCGGATCAGTGCTTCGAACTTATCGGTTTGCACGCAGGTGTACTTTTCGTCCGAACGGAAGAACAGGATTTCTTCGACCGGGATCATGCGCAGGTCGGAGCCGATGCTGGCCTGGATCCACTGCAGGTACTTCGGCTTCGGGGCAGCGATTTTCTCTGCAAGCTGGCTCAGGATGGCTGCCATATCGGCGCCTTGCGCTGCGCTGGCAGCCGGGGAGGCGAGGCGGCCCTTCAGGCGTTCGACGGTGATTTTCAGGCGCTCGGGCTCAGGTGGTTTCAGCACGTAGTCGACCGCGCCACGTTCGAAGGCCTCTACCGCATATGCGTCGTAAGCGGTGACGAAAACCACATTGCTCTTGTTGCCGATTTCGGCGGCGGCTTCCATGCCGGTCTTGCCCGGCATGCGGATATCGAGGAAGGTGAAGTCCGGCTTCAGCTCGTCGACCAGTTCAACTGCTTCGTCTCCATTCTTGGCTTCGCCGAGGATCTCCAGTTCCGGCCAGACCTGTTCCAGCCGCATGCGCAGCTGGTCGCGCATCAGTCGCTCATCGTCGGCAATAATTGCAGTGGGCATAGTGCTCAATATTAGAAATAAGAAGTATCAATTATTCAATGGATCGCAGCGTATGGCAATCGCTTATTCCGAGCGCGCCAACTGGTATGGCACCTCGATAATCGCGATCACGCCGCTTGGCTGGTTGGGCTCGATTTTCAGCGATGCCTGGTCGCCATGCAGCAGCTTGAGGCGTTCGCGAATATTGGTCAGGCCCAGGCCGGTACCGGTGCTTGGCTTGGCGCCAAAGCCCAGGCCATCGTCGGTCACGGTCACGCGCAGCTTGCTGTGCGCTACTTCGGCGCGGACTTTCAGGTAACCGCCTTCCGGTTTGCCCTCCAGGCCGTGCTTGATCGCATTCTCGACCATGGACTGCAGCATCATCGGCGGGAAGGCGGCGGTGCGCAGGCCTTCAGGCACATCGAAGTCAACGGTCAGGCGTTCTTCCATGCGCATCTTCAGCAGTGCAAGGTAGGCCGCCACCATGTCGGACTCGCTGCCGAGTGTGCTGGTCAGTTTGTTCTCGCGCATTTGTGGCAGCACGGCGCGCAGGTATTTGATCAGGCTGCGCTGCATGGCCGAGGCGCGCGGCGGATCGGTTTCAATCAGGTGCTCGACCGAGGCCAGCGTGTTGAACAGGAAGTGCGGCTCAACCTGTGCCTGCATCATTTGCATCTTGGCCTCGCTCAGCTGGCGCTGCATCGATTCGCGCTCGGCTGCGGCATTTGCCACCTGGGCTTCGGCTTCTGCCTTCTTCTTGCCGCCAACCAGCGCCTTCATCGCGAAAAGTGCCAGCAGGAGCAGGGTGATGAAGCTGGTGAACCAGGTCGAGGCTTGCTTGTGGTAGCGCGAAACCTTTTCTTCGGCCGCGCTGTCGACCGCCTGCTCGAGTGCGTTCGACAGCTCTTCACCAATCTGCGGCGGCAGCTCAATGTGGACTTCTTCGCCCGGCATCGGGGCAGCTGGCGCTGCCGGCGGCGCAGGCTTTGCCTTGCTTGCTTTTGGCGCCGGAGGGGCTGGGGGCGCCGGAACGGCAGGATCGGCCGGATCGGCTGGCATAGCCGGAGCTGCTGCTTCTGCCGCAGCGGCTTCTTCGGCATCGGTGTCGTTGCGGTGAGTGCTGGCCGGCTCCTCAATGCTCGCTTCAGCGTTGGCTTGTTTCTTGATCTTGCCGGCCCGTGGATTGAAGTGAATGCCGCTATCGTCAATCGTGATATTTGGGTCCGCATTGCCCGACTTTGTGCGCTTGTGTGAGCGGATCACCATCTCGTCGTCGCTGGAAGGCGAGAAAAGTTCATCCTGCAAGATCGACGCCGCGATCATGGACAGCGCGGCAAACAGGAAGAACTTCCACCAGGACAATTGTGTCACCCAGCTGGTTGTCGCATCAAAGCCGCGGTGCAGCCAGGCCAGGATGGTTTTTGCTGTGTCTTGGGCTTTCGGAGTTGGAAACATGCGCGACTTTCTATTGAATATGGGGCAAGTGTAGATAACCTTGCGCAAAGCCGCTACCGGTGTGCGACAGAATGCAGGAATACGGGAATAGAAGAATGCCCTTGCGGACAGCCGGATCGTTTGCTATAGTTCTGTCCCTCGCAACGCAATGCTGACAAAAACAGCGGAGCGAAACGGGGAAAAAGAGGGGTTGACGAGCTGCACGCTGTACCGCATAATCTCGCTTCTCTGCTGCAACGAACACAACGCTTCGTAACGAAAAAGCAGCGATCTTTAAAAATCAACAGTCGATAAGTGTGGGCGTTTGACGATATGCCCGGACCTTCGGGTCCGATGCTCAAAATATACGTTATAACGCTCGCACAAAATAAACGTAAATCTCTTTATGAGATTTCGTCAG